>CAYTPC010000092.1:0-27460 GCA_964439605.1 uncultured Burkholderiaceae bacterium | reverse complement strand
CTCCAACTACACGCTGTTTTTCGTGCAGGGCATGCAGCCGCACCATCAGGCCGGCACAGCGCCTGACGCGCGCCTGCTGGCGCTGGCATCGTTGGCGCTGGCCAACTTGGCGACCATGCTCGGCTTTGGCATCCTGGCCTTCTCGCAAGTACCGGTTTTGCATGCCCTGGGTGCGACCGTGGGGCCGGGTGCGCTGCTGGCGCTGTGGCTGTCGATGGCCTGGTCGGGCGCGCCTTCGGACACGTCTTTGACCGTACCACGGGCCGGTCATGCCTGATACCAATTTGCATTCAATCGCGGCGATAACTCTCTTCTGACAGGCTGCTGAAATACTGGTTCCCGGGTTTTGAGCCAAGAAGGACGACCTCATAGAACAGCCTGCGAGCGTTTTTTCAAGACGGGTAATAGACGTGACTCCCTTTTTGGAACCCAAATCCGCCCCTTCAAAACAGCATTTCAGTAGCTTGCCGAGTAGAAGCAGAAAATCTATATGAATGCACGAGAATTGGCATCAGACTGGCGGCGCTTTCGGAATCCTGCGCGGCATCGATACCCATGGCAACGATCAGTTTTTTGATCAAACGGCATCAATTGCGTGATGTATGTTCTGACCAACGTTAGGCTGGGTGTGGCGGCTGGCTGGATGAGCTTGCGCAGGCCCGAAAAAGCCATGGATGGGCGCCAGCACCAATGTCATAATTTGCATGTGAACGGCAGTTGTTTTCACTTAATCAACACTTTTTCACTACGCTCATGACTTCTCAAACAGGCGCCATGTCAACCCATGTTTCCACCCAGCCTTTGTGCGACGTGCTCGTAATCGGTGGCGGTCCCGCCGGTTCCACGGTGAGTACCTTGCTGGCGCGCCGGGGTTATGACGTGGTGTTGGTGGAGAAGGACCGGCACCCGCGCTTTCATATTGGCGAATCGCTGTTACCGGCCAATTTGCCCTTGCTCGACGAATTGGGTGTGGGCGAGCAAGTACGCGCCATCGGCATGGTCAAGCGGGCTGCGGAGTTCGAGTCGCCCTGGCACGCGCATAACCAGAAGTTCCTGTTCGGCGAGGCATGGAACAAAAATATGCCGTATGCCTACCATATACACCGTGCGCCTTTCGACGAAATCCTGCTGCGCAACGCTGAACGTTCGGGCGTGCGCGTGTTCGAAACGTGCCGTCTGGAAGAGCTGGATCTGGAAAGCGATCCTCAGCGCGCCACGGCCAGCGCGCGGCACGAGACGCTGGGCAAGTTGGATTTTCAGCCGCGCTTCGTCGTCGACGCCTCTGGGCGCGACACTTTTTTGTCCAACCGCTTTCAGATCAAACACAGCAATCCCAAGCACAGCAGCTTGGCGATTTATGGGCACTTTGCCGGCGCCCGGCGGCACTCCGGGGAGGCCGAAGGGTACATCACCATCTTCTGGTTTGATCACGGCTGGTTCTGGTTCATTCCGCTGCATGACGGCGTCACCAGCGTGGGCATGGTGGCTTGGCCGTATTTCATGAAGACGCGTGGCGGACGCAGCCTGGAGCAGTTTCTGATGGACGGCATAGCCACCACGCCCAAGCTGGCCGAGCGCCTGGCCAACGCCACGCTGGTGCGCGCGGTGGAGGCCACCGGCAATTTTTCCTACACCAGCGAACGCAACCATGGGCGCAACTACGTCATGGTCGGCGATGCCTACGCCTTCATCGACCCGGTATTTTCCGCGGGCGTGTGGCTGGCCATGCAGGGCGCCGTAGCTGCCGCCGAGACGGTGGACACCTGCTTGCGCACGCCAGCGCGAAGCGCGGCGGCACTGCGCCATTTCGACAAGGTCATACGCCACGGCCCGAGCAAATTCTCTTGGCTGGTCTACCGCATGACCAACCCGGTCATGCGCGATCTGCTGATGGCTCCGCGCAATACCTTTCGCATGCAGGAGGCGGTGGTTTCGCTGCTGGCGGGCGACATTTTCGGAAAAACCCCCATCTGGAGATCGATAGCGGCGTTCAAGTTGATCTACTACATCTCGTCCGTGCTGCAGCCGATGACCTCGTTGCGTGCCTGGCGTCAGCGCAAAATCAACATTCGCCCGGTCGATGGCTTGGTGGAACCCACCGGAGGGGTGCGCTGATGCGCCGGTATTTCTGGCGCGCCTACGAGAGCGTGGCCACGCTGCTGGGCTTGTGCCTGCTGGCGCTGCTCTGCCTGCTGTGGACGCCCATCGCGCTGCTGCTGTACCCGCTGCTGCCTGCCAAAACCGGAAAGCGCGTCGGCCGCGCGGCCATTAGCCTGATCTTTCGCTTGTATTTGATGCTGCTCACCCTGCTGTGCGCCTGCCGTTTCGATCTGCGCGAGCTCGATGCGCTGGCGCGCGAGCGCGGACCGCGCGTGATTGTGGCCAACCACCCCTCGCTGCTGGATGCGCTGATCCTTAGCTCGCGCCTGCCCAACGCGGTGTGCATCATGAAAGGCGCGGTGGCGCGCAACCTGCTGCTGGGCGCGGGCGCGCGTTTGGCGCGCTACATCGTCAACGACGCGCCGCTGCCCATGCTGCGCCATGCCGTGCGCGAACTGCAGGAAGGCGCCACGCTGATCATCTTTCCCGAAGGAACGCGCACCGGCACGCCACCGGTGAGCGCCTGCGCAGCCACGCCCGGGATCATGGCCACGCGTGGCGGCGCGCCGGTACAGGCGTTGTTGATCGAAATGAGCAGCCTTTACCTCGGCAAGCACTGGCCCCTATGGCGCCCGCCCGCCTTACCCCTGAAGGTGCGCGTGCGGCGTGGCGCGTGCTGGCAGGTCAATGAACTGCGAAGCGGTCCGGGAAACGCCTCGGCCGGGCACTTCGGCGAGCGCCTGCAAGCCTACTTTCGTGAGGCGCTCGCGCCCGATCTGGTGCCCGGCCCGGTCCCGGCCGCCCCTGAAGCGGGAACCCATCTGAAATCGTCGCAAAGCCAGGCCTGACCATGACCATGCCGGTCTCGGCCACGCACCTGGTACTGATTCCCAGCTACAACCCCGGCGCCAAGGTGCAAGCCACGGTGGCCGCCGCCCGTGCGCAATGGAATCCCGTGTGGGTGGTGGTGGACGGCAGCACCGACGGCAGCGCCGAACTGCTGCAGGCCATGGCAAGCGCCGACCCTGGCCTGCGCGTACTGACGCTGCCGCGCAACCAAGGCAAGGGCGCTGCCGTGCTGGCGGGTATCGAGCAGGCGCAGCGCGAGGGTTTTACCCATGCCCTCACCCTGGATTCGGATGGGCAGCATCCGTGCGAACAAATCACCGCCTTCATGCAGGCTTCGCAGGCCGCGCCGCAAGCCATGGTGCTGGGCGTGCCGGTGTTCGGTCCCGAGGCGCCGCGCATTCGCGTGCTGGGCCGCAAAATCAGCAACGGCTGGGCCAATCTGGAAACGCTGGGCGCCGGCATCGGTGATTCGCTGTATGGCTTTCGCGTTTATCCGATCGCGCCGCTCATCAAGGTGATGCGCAAGCAAGCTTTCATGCGCCGCTTCGATTTCGATCCCGAAGCGGCCGTGCGTTTGGTCTGGGCTGGCGTGCCCCCGCTCAACCTGCCGGCACCGGTGCGCTACTTGAGCGCCGAGGAAGGGGGCGTGTCGCACTTCAACTACCTGCGCGACAACACCTTGCTCACCTGGATGCACACGCGTTTGCTACTGGGCTTTTTGGTGCGCTTGCCGCTGTTGCTGTGGCGGCGCTTGGCCCGGATATTTCACCGTGACCGTATTTTTGCCGGCCCGCGCCGAGGGGAAAGCTAGAGCATTTTCGATTTAGTTGATTACAACCCCACCTTTATTCGTGTCATTCTGCGCGAAGTCGCAGAATCTATGCGGCGTCTGGATTCTGCGACTACGCTTCGCTCCGCGCAGAATGACGACCGTGCCGTGTTGGATGTAAACACTTGAAAGAAAAATGCTCTAGGAATTCTCTGAAGATCCGGCTTCAGGCGATCTTGTATTTGAAGTCGCCGTTCTTGGCGCAGCTGACTTTGATCTTGGTGATTGTTGCTTCTTCGGCCATGCGCTGGAGCACGACTTGGGCAAGCTCGGGCAGCAGCGTTCCATTGAGTATGTGCTCGACGTTGCGCGCGCCGGAGTCAACTTCGGTGCAGCGCGACAGCACCGATTCGACCAAGGCGTTGTCCCATTCGAACACGGCCTTGTGGTTGGACGCGATGCGGTCGCGGATGCGGCTGAGCTTGAGCTCGATGATTTGCGCGAGCACGTCATCGTTGATCGGATAGAAAGGCACTACTTTCAGCCGCCCCAGCAGCGCGGGCTTGAAGGCTTTGACCAACACGGGCCGCAGGGATTCGGCCAGCGCATCGGGCGCCGGGCGTTCGGCCTCGCTTTTGTTGAGGCAGCTTTGCATGATCTGCGACGAACCGATGTTCGAGGTCAGGATGATGAGCGTGTTGCGAAAGTCGATTTCCCGGCCTTCGGCATCGTCCATCTGGCCTTTGTCGAAGACTTGATAGAAAAGCTCCATCACGTCGGGGTGGGCTTTTTCGACTTCATCGAGCAACACCACGCTGTAGGGGTTGCGGCGCACCGCCTCGGTGAGCACACCGCCTTCGCCGTAGCCCACATAACCGGGCGGCGAACCTTTGAGACCGGAAACGCTGTGCGCCTCTTGGTACTCGCTCATGTTGATGGTGATGAGCTTTTTCTCGCCGCCGTAAAGAATGTCGGCAAGCGCCAGCGCGGTTTCGGTTTTGCCCACGCCCGAGGGGCCAGCGAACAGGAATACGCCACGCGGCTTGTTCGGGTCTTCAAGCCGCGCGCTCGCAGTGCGTACACGCTGAGCCACCGCTTCGAGCGCGTGATCCTGACCGATCACACGCTCGCCGAGCAGATTGCGCAGATTGCGCACGGTGCGGATTTCGTCCTTGACCATGCGTCCAAGCGGCACGCCGGTCCAGGCCGAGACGATTTCAGCCACTACGTGGCCATCGACCTGCAGCGGCAACAGTGCGCTTTGCTCCTGCAGGGCGCGCAGTTCGGCCACCGCCGCGTCGAGTTCGCTGCCGGGACGCGCGGCCGCCTTGCCGCGCTTGGGTTCGGCGGCGGGTGCGTCCTGCACGCCCTGCGAGGTCGGCGGCGGTTCGGCATGCTCGCGCTGCGCGCGCAGTGTTTTGATCCGCTCGACCAGTTCGCGCTCTTTTTTCAACTGCGCTTCGTGCGCGGCAAGCTGGGCCTGCGCCGCCGCCTTGTGTTCGGCCAGGTCTTTCAGGCGCGCTTCGTTCGCGTTGCCGGTGATGGCGTCGCGCGCGAGGGCGGCGCTTTCGATGTCGATGCGCTCGATGGCGCGGCGCAGGTCTTCGATCACGGCGGGCTCGGCGCTCTGGCCCAGTGCGACTTTGGCGCAGGCGGTGTCGAGCACGCCCACGGCTTTGTCGGGCAACTGGCGCCCGCTGATGTAGCGGTGCGAGAGCCGCGCCGCCTCGGTGATTGCTTCGTCAAGCACACGGATGCCGAAGTGCTTTTCCATCAGCCCGACCATGCCGCGCAGCATGGCCGCCGTCAGTTCCTCGCTGGGCTCCTCGACTTTGACGACCTGGAAACGCCGCGCAAGCGCCGCGTCCTTTTCAAAGTATTTTTTGTATTCGCTCCACGTCGTGGCAGCAATGGTGCGCAGTTCGCCGCGCGCGAGCGCGGGCTTGAGCAGGTTGGCCGCGTCGTTCTGGCCGGCCTGGCCGCCGGCGCCGATCATCGTGTGCGCTTCGTCAATGAAAAGAATGATCGGGTGCGGGCTTTTCTTGACTTCGTCGATGACGTTTTTCAGGCGGTTTTCGAACTCGCCCTTGACGCTCGCGCCCGCCTGCAGCAGGCCCATGTCGAGCAGATGCAGTTCCACCCCCTGAAGCACGGCGGGCACGTCCTTGGCGGCAATGCGCAGCGCAAGCCCTTCGACGACGGCTGTTTTTCCGACGCCCGCCTCGCCCGTAAGAATCGGGTTGTTCTGGCGCCGGCGCATCAGGATGTCGATCACCTGCCGGATTTCAGGATCGCGCCCGATCACCGGGTCGAGCTTGCCATCGCGCGCGCGCTGCGTGAGGTTGGTGGTGAACTGGTCGAGCGCAGGCGTTTTCGAAGGCGCCGCCGGGCCGGTTGCGCCCGGCATGGCCGCAGCGGCGGCGGCCTCCGGCGCTCCCGCCGGCTGTGACGTCACGGCTTCGGGTGAACCGTTGGTGATCTTGTCGAAATGGTGCTTGAGCTCCTCCCGGGGAATGTCCGCAAACAGCGCCGAGCCGCGCTGCGCGAGCTGCACGAGGTCGGGCTCGGTCAGCAGCGCGAGCAGCAGGTGCCCCGAACGTACCTGGCTGGCATGCCCATCGAGCGAGGCAAGCAGCCACGCTTGCTGAAAGAGCCTCTGCAGATGCACCGAGAACACCGGCGTGCGGGTGTTCCCGTTCTTGAACGACCGGATTTCGTGCTCAAGGTCGCGCTGCATGGCCGTGGCGCTGATGTGGCTGGCGCGCAGTACTTGGGTGACGTCATTGTTCTGTTGTTCCAGTAGCGCCAGGAACAGGTGTTCAAGATCCACTTCGTAGTGCCCATGGGACAGGCACAGGTTGGCCGCCCGTTCGGTCGCCATGCGCGAGGTGGTGTTGAGTTTTCCGATGAGGGTTTTCAGTGAGGTGCTCATATCAATCGTCGTTGTTTTTAAAGTTTTAAAAAATACTCAATGCAGCGGAGCCAGTTCGTAAGAAACGTCGCTGCGGTCGGCGTCCGCATCGTGGGTGCAGATGAAGCTGTCCCAGCCGAGGTAGCTTCCTTTGCCAGGGTCGAGCGCAACCGAATTGACGTCCTCCTTGGCGAGGATCAGCCGGACCTCGTACTCGTAGGTGACGTCGGCGAGCAGCCCCAGTATCTTGCGCAGCGCCTGGGCATGCGCCTTGCCGGGGAAGTAATCGCGAAATTCAGGGCGCCGCAAGGGCCCGATCCAGATGCGTACGCGCAAGTCACGCTGCCAGATCCGTGCGCCGGCCAGCGCACTGCGGCCCAGCACCGAGTTGTTACCGCCAAGGCTCGAACACTGGTCAGGGGGAACGTCGTACCAGCGGCCGACGAATTGTTCGATGCGGATACGGGTGTGAAAGTAATCGGACAGCACGCGCTGCAGATACTGCGCCGCTACCGGCCGATGGTGCACCGCCGCCGCATAGCCGGCCACCATTTCGTCGTAGACCGGCCCGTCGCCACGGCGCAAGGCGTCGCGCTGCGCCGCATGATTGAGTCCCGATATCGACAGCAGCACATCCAGGTAGGCGCGGCGCTGCTCGTGCTCGTAATGCAGCGGCAAGCGATACTTTCGCCAAGCCGCATAGAACAGCGCCACCGCCCGGTTGGTGAAGATGTCGAGAAAGGCGCGCGCAGCCGTGTCGCGGTAGGTCAGCTCGCGCTGCAGCAGCATCTCGGTATAAAAGATCGGTAGCGCCCCCATCGCTCCGAGCATGCCCATGAAGGCTGGAGTCAGTTCGATCTGATCGGGAATATTGGGTTCGTCCGACGGCGCAGACTTCCAGTCGGGCTCCTCGATCAGATCGCCCGCTGCGTTGCGCATGGCCAGCGAAACGATTTCACTGGGCGCAAACGACAGCGTCATCGAGCTCTTGAACCGCATGCGGCGCGGCACGATACGCTCGCCCGGCACCAATTGGGCGTGCGCGTCCTTCTCGCCGCGGCGCAGCAACATACGCTCCAGAAGCCGGACGGCCTGGAAAAAATTGAAGCGGTACGGCTCCTTCTGGAGGGTATCGATTACAGGAGGATCGAGTCGCCGCTGCGGGGTTTGCATCGAACCAGTTCCTCCTTGTCACGCGCCGACAGAATCACGAGTTGCGTGAAACTGTTCAGATGCACATACAGGCCAAAAAAGTGATCGAGCGCGCGCGAGAAAGTCAGCAGGCTGCTGCCAACGAATCCGCTTTCGTCGATGGTCAGGCGAATCTCGATGCCGCGCACGAAGGTGGCGAATGGCTGGCCCGGCAGCCATTGGGTGACGACGCCGTGCTCGATACCAGTAATCGCTTCGATCTGCCGGCGTGAAACGGCCGAGCGTCCCCATTCGTAAAGCAGCAGCATTTCCTTGAACGCCGGCAAACCGCTGGAGACGAGCGAGACGTGGCTGAGCGACAGGTGCGACACCAGCCGCCACTGCATCCCCTTGCCTTGCGGCACGCGCTGGGTCAGCGTCGGACGGCGCAGCATGCGGATCAAACACGTGAGCTTGTCGTGCTTCATGAGCAAATCGCCGCCAGGCAATCCGAAAGCCAGCGTGCTCGGCAGATCGCGGTTGGAGCAGGTCAGCTCCAGGCTCAGTGTCTCGGTGCGCGGCACCGAAGGGTCGAAATCGACGTCAACGATCGAAATCTCGGTTTCATAGCCTGGGCTCAGTTGCGCGATTTCCGCGTGACGGCGCACGAACCAGTAGTGTTCTTCCCGCTGCGGCTGCTCGCCGTGATTGAGCGAATAAAAGGGCTGGAATTCAACGAAGGCATCGCCCTCGCCCGTCTCCCGCACGAGCTTGACGCTATCGATGCTGTAAACCTCGTAAGCATAGGCATACCGCGCGTCGCCCACAACCGGGTAGGAAGCCTTGGCATGCGTCAGGCGGATCGGGTCGGCCTGCTGCTTGAATAAATTGACGATAGGCGTGCAGTTCAAACGGAAGTTGCGCTGCGAAACGCTTTCCAGCAAGCGTGCCGTGGGCGAATCGGCGCGCAGATGGCTCAGAACCAGATGCACCGTGACGCTGCGGTGCGCCCCGGCCGCGCGCGCCGCCTTTGCGACGTCAATATCGACAAAGTTGAACTTTTCCGGGAAAGCGAAGTACTCGCTCAGAATCCGATAGGCCGGATGCGAACGCGCGGGCAGATCAATCAGCGCCTCGTTCTCCTGAAATCCTACTTCGTGAAAAAGAGGGTCTTGCACCGGGATCCAGCGCCCGCTGCGTCCGACTTCGACGAAACACGCGGTGCAGCGCAGGAAGATCGCATCCATCACCGCAGTGGCGAGCGAAGGCTCGGCGTCGATGAACACGCGCAGCGGACGGGTCATCAGTTGATCGAGCGCGATGTGCTGTTGGCTGGCCATCTCGAAGGTGATCGACAAGCTGGCGGTGGCGTGCCTGGGCAGGGCGGCGCTCGCCGGCGCGGTCACCACCGGATGAAAGACCGCGTGACTGACCTGCACCGGTCCCATCGTCACGTCGTAACAGGTTCTGAATTGGTACTCCAGGTCTTTTTTGATCGTCCGGGTGGCCAGTTCGGTGCCGCGCTTGATGGTGACCATCTGGTTCACCTGCGTTGACGACGTCGAGCCATCCTCGATTTGGATGATGGAACACGCCGGAAACGCGCGCAGATAGTGCGGGTACAGCACCTCGAACAACGCATCGGTGAATTCCGGGTAGTCGTCGTCGAGCTTTTTGCCGATGCGCGCAGTCAGCAGCGCAAAAGACTGGATCATCCGCTCGACGTGCGGGTCCTCGCTGTTCTCGGCCGACATCGCCAGCCGGGCGGCGATCTTGGGGTAGCGCTGCGCGAATTCGTTGGAATACCTGCGCAGGAAAGCCAGTTCGCGCTCATAGAACGGAAGAAGTTCCTCCATGCCTATGCCATTCTCTTCTTACTGACGACACTACGGGAAACAGCGTATTGCAACGTGGTCGGCTGCAGCAATGCGTCGAAATTTACTTGTTCATGCAAGTTGGGCAATGTCAGCTCGGCCGTGATGGTCAGCCGCAGCACACTCGTGGCGGTTTGCCCTCTCAGATCCAGCGCAACCCCCACCTTCTGGAGGCGCGGCTCATGCCGTTCAATTGCGTACTCGATCGATCGACAGATGAAAGCACGGTCATCGTGGCTTGCCAGGCTTCGCCCCGAGAAATCACTCACCCCGTAGGTAAGAATCGAACGCTTGCACTCCGGAAAACTTGCCACCACTTCTTCACCAAAGACCATGCGTGTATTGAGCAAAGCCTCAAGGTCACGGGCGACATTGTTCTTCACCTCTTCCACAGAAAGGCTGCGCAACACGGCCGCAGCCGGCGAGCGCGCATGATCATCGAAGAGTTTGTCCAACAAGCCGGGTTCGAAACCGGGCATGGCTTTTCACCCGAAAGTAGATGGCAGACCAAAAAGAACTGCGGCCAACGCCGCAGTCTTTTGAGCTGCCTTGAAGCAGAAAATCAGACCGTGTAGGTCTTGTCGTTCTTGGTGAGACTCCAGGCGCCTTGCGAATTGCCGCCCTGGTTGCCGCCAATCTTCTGCTGCGTGTACTTCCACTGGACCGCAGCGTACTTGAGCGCAAAGGTTTCGCTGGGTACGCCGGTAGTGACGACGCTGGGCGAAACGCGGGCAATGAGCACGTACTTCATCTTGATTTCAAGGTAGCGCACCCGCTTGCCCTCGCCATCGGCACGATAGAACTCGACCGTGACTTCGTCGAAGGTGGTGCCGCCCGATGCGTGCTGATACAGCAAGGGGCTGACAACGTCCATGTCCTTCTGGAAAACCATTTCACTGTGTTCGCAACGCTCGGCAGTATGCCCCCCCGCGGTGGATGCGGTTGCCGAACGCGGCTGCACGATGGAATGCTCCCACGAACCGACCTCGATCCAATCCTTGTGGTCTTTGTCCTGCGATTCCCCCTTAATATCGGGCCCGCTGAACTTGACATAAATATCTTTCATTTCTTACCTTTCTATTAACGTTGATTAAAGATACACACTGACACATTCACTGACATACTGCGGGGAGAAAACAGCTCAACTGACCGACTTCGGCAAGTCCGCAACTAGCCGTAGCGATATGGACAATTCGTCGAGCTGAAAGTGGGGGCGCAAGAATGCCACCGAGCGATAAACGCCCGGCTTTCCTGGCACCTCGGATACCGAAACCAATGCCTCTCGCAGCGGGAATTGCGCCTTCTGCTCCTGGCTGGCGTTATCATCAAGCAGCACGTACTGCGAAACCCACCGATTAAGAAAAGCTTCTACGTTCTGTGCCGATGCGAAGCTGCCGATTTTGTCGCGCATCATCGCCTTCAAGTAATGCGCCACGCGCGATACCGAGAAGATGTACTGCAATTGCGCCGAAAGCACGGCATTGGCATTGGCGCTGTCGGTGTTGTATTTCTTGGGCTTCTGCAGCGACTGCGCACCAAAAAAGGCGGCATAGTCGGAGTTCTTGCAGTGCACCAAGGGAATGAAGCCCAAGTCGCTGAGCTCCTTTTCACGGCGGTCGGTGATGGCAATTTCGGTCGGACACTTCAGCGCGATCTCACCATCGTCGGTCTTGAAGGTGTGCGTAGGCAGGTCTTCGACCAGCCCGCCGCCTTCGACCCCACGAATTGCCGCGCACCATCCGAAATCTTCAAACGCCGCCGTCAGGCGCGCGGCAAACGCCCAGGCCGCATTGCACCAGAGGTATTTCGAGTGATCGGTGCCATCGACATCCTCGACGAAATTGAAGCTATCGATGCCCGTTCCTTCCTTCGGATCGTAGGGCAGGCGGCCCAGATAGCGCGGCAACGTCAGACCCACGTAGCGCGAGTCCTCGGAGTCGCGGAACGACTTCCACTTCATGTATTCGACCGTATCGAACACCTTGGCCATGTCGCGCGGCCGGCCCAGATCGGCAAAGCTTTCCAGGCCCAGCAATTCGGGCGATGCCGCCGCGATGAACGGCGCATGCGCGGCTGCCGCCACATGCGCCATTTGGTCGATGAAATACATGTCTTCCGGCTGGCGCGTGATCTCGTAGTCGCCGATCAGCGCCCCGAAAGGCGCGCCGCCAAAAGTACCGAACTCCTCTTCGTAGACCTTCTTGAACAATGCGCTCTGATCAAACTCGACGGCCGACTTGAAATCGCGCGTTAAGTCACGTTTTGTTGCATGAAGCACACGAATCTTGAGCATTGGGCCGGTGGAAGTCTCTTTGACCAGATATTCCAGCCCACGCCATGTGCTTTCGAGCTTCTGGAACTGCGGCGCATGCATTACCGCGCTCAACTGTGCCGAGATAAGCTTGTCGAGGTCGGCCACGCGCGCATCGAGCACGGCCGATAGGTTGTCGGATACGACGACCTGTCCCGCGAGCACTTGGCTCACGAGTTCACTAATGATGTCGCGCGCACGGGCGTGCTCGTCCTGCGACTTGGCCACCCGACTCTGCTCGACGATCTGGTCGAGCAGATCGGACGACTGCTCGGCGACCGGCGTAGCGCCCAGTGCTGCTGCAGCTTGATTGCTCATCGATTCACTCCTCGTCTTTCTTGCCGCCGTCGGCATCCTTGTTTTTATTCAGGCTCTCAAGTTTTTCCGTATTGCTGAGCACATCGACCAGGAGATCCTCGAGTTTGTCGTTGCCGGCCATTTTGTTGCGCAAATCCGCCAGCCTGGTGCGCGCCTCAAGCAACTGCTTGAGCGGCTGAACCTGCTCGACCACCGCCTCGGGCGAAAAAGATTCCATTGAATCGAAGGTCAAATCAACCTGAAAGGTGCCGCCCCGTGGGTCGAGCTTGTTCGGCGCCTGGAAACTAACTCGCGGCTTGATACCCTTCATCACGTCATCGATGTTGTCTTGATCGATGTTGATGAACTTTCGATCCTTCAGGCGAGGCTGCTCCACCTGAGACTGAGCTGCCAAGTCGGCGATGACACCCACGACGAACGGCAATTCCTTTTTTTCAATCGAATCACCCAACTCAACGTCGTATGTGAGCTGAACGCGCGGCGGCCTCACCTTCTGGAGACGTTTTTGAACGCTTTGTCGCTTGGTACTCATTGGACAGTTGCTCCTAATGAAACGGCCGGAAAATCGGCCGAGTGGATATTTTTGACTGAGAAGATCACATTAAAACAATGCGCTTTACTTATCTGAACGCATCCAGTGGATTACCGCCGGACGGCGCCGTGGACCGCGGCGCAGGTGCAGGTGCGGTTGCCCCTGTACTCGGGCGGGCTCCTGCACTGGGATGAGCCTCTGCATGAGCCACCGGCCGAGGACGCGGACGTCGCGGCGCGGTTGCGGACCGCGACGGCGACGCCTCTACAGGCTCAACAGCGATCAGGCTTTTCTGCCCCAGCGCCTCGCGCAGCACTGAGGCCAAGCGTTGCGCGTCTGTTACAGCATCTCCGGTCAGCGGCCCTTCCTTGCGCAGGTCTTCCAAGGAGAGCATCGCCAGACGCAAGCCCCCCACCGCATGAATGCTCTTGGCCTGACGATTGGTGGGATCGCGCTTGAGCGCCTCTTCTGCCGCGACGATGGCCAAGCTGTAATCCCCCTTGGCAAATCTGAGCTGTCCAATTCTCACCCATGGCTCATCGCGGCTTGGGTTGTCCGTGGCCACCTTCCGATAGGCCATCACGGCGGCCTCGGTCTCACCCCTGTCCGCAACGTCATCGGCTTCCGCCAGACTGGCGCGGTAAGCCTCCTCGGACTGAGGCTGCACCGAAGTGCTGGGCTTGGTCGCACACCCAGATAGAAAAAAAACCGCGGCAAATAACGCCACCCCAGCACATCGCATGTGCTTTCGCACTGCCAGCATTGCAAGCCCCCTTAACCCTTAAAACTAGCGGCGTCCACGCTCAAGCCCTGCCCGCTTGAAGGACACACGCCTATAAATTGCAGACCTCGCATGCTACAGGGTGCTGCAGATCCGTCAATCAAAACCGAGCATTTATCGGATCTCATTGACTCAATTCATACAGTTTTACAATTAGACACAAATATCGTATGCTGTTGCAACATAGTTGTCGCAAACATTCGGGGCAACGCATTATGCTTGCCAGATTTTGGCCGTTTAATGATGAAAATAAAGACGCTGGCGTGGACGCTTACTGCCCTGTGGCTCGCAGGGTGCGGTTCGGTTGGAGGCACACCTGGGTCAGCCACCGGCACTGCACTGGAAATATTCGGACTGAAAAGGCCGGACATCCCCGAGTCGCAAAAACCGCCGCGCAAAGTGGCCGTTTCAATCGCTGCGGGCAAAAATCTCAATACGGATCCCAATGGCAAGCCTCTGGCACTGGTAGTACGTATTTACAAACTAAAAGATACAACCAGTTTCTATCAGGCACCATTTGATACATTCGTACACCCGGGACAAGATAAGAAAGTGCTCGGCGACGACCTGATCGAAAGCCGCGAAATCACCTTGTTGCCAGACCGGTCTTATCAATGGACGGAGTCGGTTCCGCGGCAGGCTGGCGCGCTGGCCGTCGTGGGCCTGTTCTATTCGCCGACCATCCAGCGCTGGCGCTTCGCATTCGATCCGGTCGAATCGGAAAAAACAGGTATTCTCGTGGGGGCGCATGGCTGCGCGTTCACCGTCACCAAGGGCGAGATCATCGCGCCGCAAAACGCTCTGGGAGCCGTGCCAGCACCGGACCTGCTCTCCGAAATCAGTTGCCGCAAATAGCTGTCATGAACGTGGTTTTCCATCATCCCGAGCCAAAGGCCGTTCGGTATCCTGTGCGTTTTTCATGGAGTTCGCCTGAGATGAACCTCATCCCCAGCCTCGCCCACTTCGTGTGGCTCGGACACCCCCGGCCCAGCCAAGCAGGTTCCACGGGACTCCTGGCCTTGGCTGCGCCAGTTTCCATACGGCGCGGGTCGCGCGGCAGCACGGTGGACAACTGAAGTGAACAACGCCGCCAAAGTTCTTTGGGGAGAAGGCCTGTTTCTGCGTCCGCAGCATTTCCAGCGCCAGGACGCCTATCACGAATCACGTCTGCACAGCACGGCACAGGCGCTCCATCCGTATTACTGGGGCGTGCACTCGGTTGCCTTCGATCTGGACGCGTTGGCCAGCGGAATGCTGCGCGCGACCGAGATCTCATTGATTTTTCCCGATGGTGAACCCTACTCGGCACCACAGGCCGATCGGCTGCCGCCACCGATAGCGCTCGATGCGCTGGGTTCCGGCCAAAACGAGATCACTTTCTATCTCGCGCTGCACCCGGTCAACGAACTGGGCAATAACTACCGCGCGCCGGAAGACGCCGCCAGCTTTGCCGCACGCTACGTCAGCGATCCGGCCGAATCCAGAGATCTGTTCACGCAGGCTGCCAGCACAGAGTTGGTCTATCTGCGTAAAACGGTGAAGCTGCTCACCGACGCCGAACCGCGCGAGCACTTCGTTTCGCTGCCGCTCGTGCGCATCCGCCGCACCGCTTCGGGGAGCTTTGAGCTCGACGAGAGCTTCGTTCCGCCGTGCATCTGCATCGACACCTCGCCAACGGTGTACCAGATGCTGCGGCGCCTGCTGGACATACTCCAGGCCAAAGTCAACTCGCTCTACGGCCTGCATCGCGAACCGAGCAAGAGCATTATTGAGTTCCGTTCGGGTGATATCGCTTCGTTCTGGCTGTTGCATACCGCCAACGCGGCCTTTGCCTCGCTGTCGCATCTGTTCCGGCACCCCGCCTTTCACCCCGAACGCCTGTTTCAGGAATTGCTGGTGCTCGCGGGCGGGCTGATGACCTTCTCCAAGATCTACACCCTTGCCAACCTGCCGACCTATTCACATCAAGACCCAGGGCCTGCATTCGCTGAACTTGAACACGTGGTCAGGGATCTGCTCGACACCGTGATCTCGACGCGCTACTTCTCGATCGCGCTGTCCGAGCCGCGCCGTTCTTTCCATGTCGGCCGTCTGGACTCGGGCAAAATCGACGAGAAAACAGCTTTCTACTTGGTCGTCACGGCAAGCATGCCGGTGGCCGAATTGGTCGAAGCGGTTCCCGCGCGCTTCAAGATCGGCGCGCCCGAAGACGTCGACAAACTGGTGTTATCGGCCATGCCGGGCGTACGGCTGGTCTATGCGCCGCAAGTGCCGCCGGCGATCCCGGTGAAGGCTGGCGCGTGCTATTTCGCAGTCGACAGCAAGAGCCCGCTGTACGAACGCATGCTGCAGGCGCAAAGCGTCGCCATCTACACGCCCGAAGGCATTGCCGATCTCAATCTCGAACTGATCGCACTCGTACCATGACCACACAGCGCGCACCATCGCTTCTCAGCGCCGACGCTCCCCAGCCGCCGGCACCGCTCGTTTCGGCCACGCCAAACGGTTCGAGTCTGCTGGACCTGCTTTACGACGGCTTCGTGATGCTTTTCCTGATCCGGCAGCGGCAGCAGCCACTCCAGGCAGAGCAGTTTCTCAACAACATCCGCAACTACCTGACTGATTTCGAGCGCAATGCCAAGCGCCTGGACGCCAGCGCAGAGGACATTTACTCCTGCAAATATGCATTCTGCGCGGCGGTGGACGAATTCGTGCTGGCCGCACCCGAGTTCCCGATCCATGCCGAATGGGAACGCCGGCCACTGCAACTCGTGCTGTTCGGCGAGCAGCTCGCGGGCGAAAACTTCTTTCAGACGCTGGAGACACTGCGCGCCCAAGGCGCGCCGCGCGTACAGTCGCTCGAAGTTTTTTACATGTGCCTGCTGGTCGGCTTCCAGGGCAAGTACCTGCTGGAAGGGTCCGAGAAGCTGGGCTACCTGACAGCGCGCCTAGGCGATGAAATTGCAAACATCCGGGGCAAGCGCGCGCCTTTCGCGCCGCACTGGATGCTGCCCGACAAAATTGCGCATACGCTCAAGCGCGAAGCGCCGCAATGGGTGGTCGCCTCGGTGTTCTCGCTGATCGCACTGGTCGCCTTTCTGGGTCTGGCGACTCACCTGTCGAGCCAGACGCAATCGATGCTCAACAAGTTTCACGACATCATCGGACTCGGGCCGCGCCAAGCCAACCTCACGATTTCGCTGCCCTGATGGCCTCGTGAATCGCCGGCCGCGCGTTTTGATCTTTGCCTTTTCCTGCCATGTTCGATCTTGAAGCCCTGCTCGCCCCTCTATCCGATGCTTCGCCCTGCGGCGAGGATATGCTTTTCTCGACCCAGTTCGACGCAATCCAGCACGCTCGCGAGTTCGACGATCCATCGCTCGAACAAGGCGACTGGGTCATCGACCTGAAGGAGGCTGACTGGGCCTTCGTCATTTCCGAGTGCATCCGCCTGTTGAGTGAATCGACCAAGGATCTGCGCCTGGCGGTCTGGCTGACCGACGCCATGGGCGTCACACGCGGGTTTGCCGGCTTGGCCGACGGTTATCGCCTCTTGGCGGGGCTGTGTGAACGCTACTGGGACAGCATCCACCCACTGCCTGAGTACGGCGATCTCGATGTTCGCACCGGCAACATCTCCTGGCTGCTGCAACGCACTGACGAACTGCTCAAGCACACCCCGATCGTCAGCAACTCGCATACGAGTTACGACATGCTCACGCACGAGGCGGCACTGGCGCTGAGCCATCAGATCAAGCGCGACCCAGAGAAAGCCGACGAGCTGCGCCAAGGCAAAACCAGTCTTGAACAGTTCGAGCAAGTGCGCTTGGCAACATCGCCCCAGTTCATGCAGACCCTGCACGCCGAATTGCTGGAGTGCGCGGCGGCAATCACCAATTTCGAACGCGTGTTCGACGAGAAGACCGCCTCAAACGGCCCGAGTTTCAGCACCATCAAGGAAACGCTGGCCGATATCCAGCATACGACCGAACGCTTCGCCAAGGAAGCGGGCATAAGATGGGACACGGCCGACGCCGAGGACGCCCCAGCGCAGGATGCACCGCCTCTGGCTGCGTTGGACTCATCGGTTTCAATTCCAAATACGGTGGGACGCGAAGGCATCCACAGCCGCGTCCAGGCAATCGCCCAACTCAAGCAAATTGCCGATTATTTCGAGCGGACCGAGCCCTCCAGCCCGGTCGCCTATCTAGCCAAGAAAGCCGCTCGCTGGGCCGACATGCCCTTGCACGCGTGGCTGCGCAACGTCATTAAAAACGACCAGGAACTCGCTCAACTCGAGGAGCTACTGGACGTGCTCGAAAAGGGCCGCGACGGTCCCGCTGCCTGAAACCGGTGCCGCGCGACACCGCCTTCAGGTTTTCCCGACGCGAAACTCGATCCGCCGGTTGCGTGCACGCCCCTGGTCAGAATCGTTGGCCGCCACAGGCTGGTCCGGGCCAACGCCGCTGGTTGTCATGATGGCAGGGTCGATGCCCTTGTTCACCAGATAGCCTTTCACGGTATCGGCCCGTGCCTGACTCAATGACAGGTTGAGCGACCGCGAACCCGAATCATCGGTGTGCCCGATGATGGCCACCGTCTGATTCGTGAGCCTGCGGAAACTTGGCAGCATTTCGTCCAGGATCTCGCGCCCCTTGTGCGTCAGAGTCGCGCTGCCGGCCTCGAATTCGATGATCCGGTTGGCCAGCGCCGCGTCGATTTCGCTTTGCTCGACTGCCGGTACGCGCAGACCGTTGCGGACGGTGTACGCCGGATTGAGCGAAGAGGCCATGTCACTGACGATTTTCTGGCGCAGTGTTTCTGAGTTCACGTCGCCAGAAACCACCACCTGGGTACCTTCGATCTGCAACTGGCCGCGCTGCACCTGCTTGAGCGCAGGGGTCAGCAGCTTTTGCACATTGGCTGCCCAATTCACCGGCACGCCAATATCGCCGACGACCTCCATCTTGTCGACGACGTTGCTCATGCCGTAGACCTGGCGCAGCGCGGCAAGAACCGCCTGCCGCGTGGCCTCATCAGGCACCTGCCCCCCTACGACCACCTGCGAGCCCGCTTCAGCGCCAACGGCCTGAATCCGCCTCGCATCTTGCACAGCCCCCTGCGCCCACGCGCCTGCGGTCCACAGCCCCATCGAACCGCCGAGCCACAACGCCACTATCCACGGTCTGATTGCCGACATCTCACCCTCCTGCGTTGAAGACTTCGCGGAATGCATCCAGGATGATCCGCAAGGGCAGCTGCGGCTGATCGAGATAGCTCACGAGCCTGTAGATCTCGTGGCTGCCATGGAGGTTATCCTCGACCCATTCGGCATTGTCGATCTCGATATTCTGCTGCGCATACACCTGCGGATGTATCACCGCCTGCAAACTGCGCGGCGACAAACCGTTGAAGCCGACCACCAGCCGCGGACGATCGTTAATCGAACAGACAAATATCACCAGCTCGAAATCCGCGTTTGCGAAAAACGGCGCGATCAGATCGAGCCAATAGGCTGCCACCAGCGGCTGAAAAACCGGATTGCGCGGCAACGGCAAAGACAGTCCCTTCTCCAGGTACGACGCGGCGCTGGTCATGACAGGCTGCAACAGCAGGCCTATCGCAAGAATGAGTCTGCGCACCGAGACCTGAGGGCCCCCGGCATTGAGCATCTGCTCGATGCGCAACAGGCTGTTCTCTTTCAGGAAGCGGTCATACGCGGCATACTGCGCCGCCTCCCCGAAAGCCGTTTCGACGGCAAGCTCCGTGTTCTCGAAGCGTTTGAGGTCCAGGTCGGATTCGGCACACGAAATCAACTCGTCCACGCCGCGCTCCATCCGATGCCAGCACTCATCCAGCAACAGCGGCGCACCCCCCATGAATTCCAGCGGCGCCTTCACGTCAAGCGGCACGGCGGTCACAAAAGGGTAGCGGCGCAACGAGGCATCACGGCTGGCGCACACATGGCCTGCAATCGCCAGCGAATTGCGCGAACCAAGACAAATGAACCGAAGAGCGGGAAGCTCGTCATAGATGAGTTTCCATCGCGGATCCTCAGACAACAACTCCATCGCAGAGGACAGCCACTTGTCGAGCACTTCAAGCAACTGAGGGTTGTACACCCCCTTGACGAAATCGCCACGCGCCGGGAGCTTGCCAAAATAGGACAATCGCTGCGCCTGAAGCGTTACTGCACTCATCTCGATACCCCCTCCGTTCCTGCTGTAACCGTGCTCGGGCTTGCTGCTGCTGCCGGCGAAGAAGGCGGCGGTTCGCCAATCTCCGCGATCGATGGAGGCAGCACAGTTCCGCGCAATCCTTTGCCCTGCGGAGAATCGCCACCCCCGGCCTGCGTGTTTTGCACCACGCGCAACTTCACCGAAACGTTCACGTTATCGCGCGACCAGGTCAACTGAAAGCTGCCATCCGGTTCACGCACCCTCTGCGCCGAACTGAGTAGTTTTTCAAGTCCGAAATTACCCGCCTCGTTCACCAGTTCGACCGTGCGTCCATCGAAAGCCACCGCCGAAATCCTGGCCCCCGGTGTCGGGGAGGGATTGGGCCAGACGAAATTGCTCCACTGCGCCGGCGTGTTGCGATAGCGCAGTTGCTGGCCATCGATCTCGATCAGGTATTCAGTCAATCCCGTGGCCGGCTGGGGCAATATCTGGAATAGCGTCTGCCGCTCGCTGGCGCCGCCACCGCTGGCCGCGGCGCCACCGGCAAGGGGCGCCACCCACTGCGCGAAACCATTGAGGAATTCCGGGCGCAGATGCAAGCCCTTGTCTCCCCATTCGCGTGCCGTCAACAGATCGCCGCGCCGGATCACGAGCGGCCCCAGCGTTGTGGTGACGAATTTGCTGATGGCCCCCTCCGGCCCGAACACCTGCGCGATCTCCCCCGGGCTTGCCTCCATCTTGGCGTTTGTGGAGAAAGGATATTTGTTCGCCAGCGACTGCTGGAAGGACTGATAGGCCTGCGCGTTCCAGATCTTGTTGATCTCCACTGCCGTCGGATCGATGATCACCGCGTAGGCCTGCACCAGCGGGCGCACCAGCAACGGACGCAGCGTCTGGCGCTGCGCGGGCTCCATACTGGCGAGCATCTGCTCATCAACGTAACGCAGCGCATCGGCCAGTTCCGAGCCGCTGCCTTCGAGTGTTTGCTGCATCAGTTGGCGCGCGCCCGGGCCCGGGTCGCCCTGGTTCTTGATCTGGTTGAAACGCGTCCGCAGCTTCGACAACGAAGTGAGGTAACCGCGCAGCAATGAATTGTTGTCGCGCTCCGACACGATCCAGGCCACCCCCGAGAAGGCATTGCCGATTGGCCCCATCGGAATTTCGATCGGATTGCCGCTCACATCAAGATTCACGCTGATCTGCGACGTCGGCGAGGCGCGGCTGAACAAGCGCTTGAACCAGTTGATCACGCCTGTGCGCGCCTGCTTCAAGCTGGCATTGACCACTGACGGGTTGTCCCAGGACGTCTGCTCGTACACGGCCTCAAGCACTTTGCGGATCGGCGAGTTTTGCGGATCCCCCAACTGATTCATCGCCGACACGGCCTGATCGAAACCGCCGAGGTCACGCACCGCAACGCCCTGCAGGAACTTCTGCCATTCCTGCGCGTACTCCGTTTTGTACATCCCCACCAGCGTCTTGCGAATCTGTTCGGGGCTACCCTCGAGCGTCAGATCGTCGTTACCGGCAACGTTCAGCACCCAATCCTTGCTGCTGCTTTCCTTGTTGGCCGCATCGCGAATCGCGCCATCGACATACTGCTGCCAGGCCTCGCGCGTGAATGCACCCGAAATGGCAACGCTGCCGGCGACTACGTCCTGTCCTGTGGTTGCCGTCACTGCGTCGCCGCTGACTATGCGCGCTACCGTCATCGGCGCGAAACGTGTCGAAGCGCGCGCCTTGATGTCCGCATAGACACGCTCGCGCGCGGGCATGCCGCGCACCACCTGCCGCAGACTGTCGCGCGTCTGCTCGACCAGCGCCAGGTTGACATCGTCCAGCACCGGCCAGTTATCGTCGTTCACACGGCTCAGGTAGAAACCAATCATGCGCTCGGCATCGCGGATGAGCTGATCGCGCGTCATGTCGCCGCGATGGGTCTCGAGCCAGTCGCGCCAGAAGCGTGACAGTTGATCGGTCAGGTGCGCCGCCTCGACGTTGCGCTTGTCGGAGAGCATCAAGTAGGTCTTGAGCGCGTTGTAGGCTTCCTGCGCATTGCTGGGAGAGGCGCCCGCATAGAGCCCGCGGCTCGCACTTCCCGCGCCGACGGTCGCGCTGACCGCCACCGGCTGCGCCACAGTGGAATCCGCCGCCGGCTTGAGCTGCTCCGGATGCGCGCTGACCTCGCGCAGGAAAGCCTGCAGATTTGCCGCCACCGGCGCGAGCATCAACTTCTTGATTCCCCGAAAATACTCGGCCACCAGCCGATCTTCAAGCAGGTTGCCCTGATAAAGCCCAAGCGACAGCGACAAGGGCCGGTCATTGCGAAACTTGTGCAACTGCTCGATGCGATCCTGCAGGATGCCCATCGCCTCGAAGCGTGTTTTCAGGCTCGGGTCGCCCGCTTGCAGCTTGACCGCCTTGTCCAGGTCCGCCTCGACGTTTTCGGTCAAGTGCCGATTGCCCAGATACGACCAAGTCCATCCGCCCAGCAGCAGTCCAAGCACGACGACGAAGCTGAAGAACATCGCGTATCGCAGCTTGATCTTGGTCGGACTGGAAAACTGCCGTACTGTCCCCTTGTCGGCGAAGATCACCTTGGAAAACAAGTCGCGCAGAAAGAAGCCATTCTGCGAATGCAGTTCTTTTGGCGCGGTGAATTCCTCGGTTAACTTCAGGCTGAAGCGCGCCGCAATCCGTTCGGTGGACAGGCTGCGTACCGCGCCTTCCTGAAGCGCGCTCGTGAAATAAAAGCCGCGAAACACGGGCTTGTACTGGAACGGATTGCTCGCGAACAGGGTTGCCAGAAAAGAACGCAATGCCGGCTTGATCGCCATGAATTCGAGCGGAAAGATCATCACCGTCGGCGACGAACTCGCATTGCGACTGGTGGCAATGCGCGCGACGCTGATTTCTTTGAGCCCGAGATAGAGTTCGTCGAAGCGTTCGTTGAACAGCGCGATCACGTCCTGCTTTTCGTCGAGTTCGTAGGGCAATGTCGCCCCCCAGACCCGGTCGCGCTCGGTCTTGTCGCTGTCGGCAAAAAAATCCGTAAAACCCGTCACCAAATCTGCCTTGGTGAACAGCACGTACACCGGGGCAAAGATCTCCAGCCGCTCGGTCAATTCCTGCACACGCTGGCGCAGATTTTTTGCCAGATTGATCGCGAACTCCGGACGGTTGCCGATGAGTTCCGGAATGCTCGCCGTGACGATGATGCCGTTGATCGGCGCCTTGGGACGGTACTTTTTCAGCAAATCAAGGAATCCGAACCATTCCTTGCGATCCCGGTCTCCTTCTTCCACCGAATAGCGTCCGGCCGTGTCAAGAATGATGCCTTCGGTAGTGAAGAACCAATCGCAATTGCGCGTGCCGCCCACGCCCTGAATCACGGCATTTCCCTTGTCGGCAAAAGGAAAGCGCAACCCCGAATTCAAGATGGCTGAACTCTTGCCGGCAGACGGGTTGCCGATCACCATGTACCAGGGCAATTCGTAAAGCGCTGCCTTGCCCGATGTCTGGCCGAGCTTGGAGGTCTTGATCGTGCGGATCGCCTCTACCATCCGCGTGCGCAAAGCTCCCACGTCGGCATCCACCGGCGTGGCTGGTTCGTTCACTTTTGCCGCTTTGGCATCTTCTTCCAGCACTCCACTGAGCGCGCGGCTGGCCGAACGGGCGCGTATGCGGCGAACCAGCCAGACCACCAGCCACACGAACAGGAAAACGCCGAACGCGACCGCTGCCCAGATCAAGGCAATTTCGAGCGTCTGCGCCCCAAGCACCAAAAACGCACCCAGCGCGACCGCGCCGATCACCATGAGGGTGCGCGGATTGAACAGGAAATTCAGAAATCGCCGCATGAATCGCCGTAGGTTAGAAAATTCGTGGAGAAGAAGAATTACCGCTACCTGCCGTATGAAATCGCACGCAGCGTGACGCTAACCGCTACATCATCTCATGGCCGACCCGAAAAAATCGTCTGTAACAAACGGATACATTCAGGCAGATAGGCGATCGAAGAACAGAAAAACACAATGTGTGCATTCGCCTCCATCGTCATGAAAGACGCGCCGAAACGACATGCCCGTGTCACTGTCCGGCGCAATGGCTGCCTCATCCATTTCGTATCTCCCTTTGTTATCTCTTCCTGCGCATGACCGTGGCCGATTCACCACGCCCCGCACGCACTTGCGCAACTGTCTCAATCCGTGGGTGGCCGCATCTTCAGGCCGGGCTTGCGGTATTCCACATGCCCATAGTCCCTGAACGACCAGCGTCCTCCCCACACCAGCCCAACCGACTCGGCAACTTCCCCGTAAAGCTGGTAGCCCTTCATAGCCCACGGGTCTTTTTCCGAAATGATGAGCCGGCCATCACGATAAAACGCATTATCGGCGGCCAAACCGTACTGATGGTAACTTTGGTTCGCCCCGGCCCGAGTCACGTTCGAACCCAACGCAGCAAGTTTGGCCTGCCGCTGCGGACTTCGATAGCCCTCAAGCAAAGCAAGATCGTAACCGTAACGTTCCCTCATGATCTTATAGACCAGCAGCAGGCGATCGCGAAAGCCAGGATCCAATACGCTCCAATCACGGCTACCCTCCCGGGTCAGCGGCCGCACCATTTCGACTTCGGCGGTAGCGAACACCTCCGGCGGCAATGGCGGTGGCGGCACCAAGTGTTCGCCGTTGAGCAAAGCCGCGACTTTCTGGTCGATCTTGGGCGACTCATCGTCGAAAAAAACGACATTGCGCCCACCAAAGACAAGGCTGATCAAGACTGGCACCACCGCCACGAGCGCCGCGCTCAGCCACAGCACCCGGTGCGTGACGACGAAATGCCATGCGGATGCGCTCGCCCTGCGAGTACCCGTCAGAACGCCATCGATCGCATTGCTGGAACCACGCCGCGCGCCGTCGGCGCGCACGGCCGCATAACGCGCCACGCGCCGCACGAGGCCAAAGACACGCCCCCGCACCGTTGGCAGCAATACCAACGCGGCAAGTGCCACCATCAGGGAGAAATAGAGGAAAAGAGAAACGAAAACCAGAGACGACTCGCAACAAAAAGTTCAACGTACATCTTGTATTCGCAAGAGCAGCCAAGAATGCTACCCTAATACATTCGATGCCACGATGATTAATTTCAGTCGTTCACCAAACCAAAACCCAAGGTCGAGGTGTGTCAATGAATGAGTCAGAAAAAGACAGCGGTGCCAGCAAGCGTCCGAGCTTCATTACCAAGCCGGACAACCCCGGCGCGAACGTGTCGCAAGAATCCAGCCGTGTCCTCTCCAGCTTGGGCGGCACATCGACGATTATGGTGCCCCCTCCACGGCGGCGCTACGGCCCCGGCATCTGGATAGGCGCCGCGCTGATGTTCGCCGCGGGCGGCGCTTCGACCCTGATGTATCGCAGCGGATCATCAGACCAGGCGGCCGTTTGCGAGCCAGCCATCCAGATGGCGGAAGCATCGCCGCCTCCTGCGCAGGGAGAGAATGCTGAAGTTTTGTCAGCGCCGAGCGCACCCGCGGCCGAAGCTCCGGCTGCCGCCGAAGCGCCGCCGGAGACGGCGAACGCCGGCGCCAGCGCCACCCCCAGCGCCGCCGCTGACGACGACGACAAAACCACGGCCGCTCCGGCTGCGGCTGCCGCCGTCAGTGCCACGCCGCCGGCCAACGATAACGCCACAGAAAAGCCAGAAAAACCCGCCGTTGCCGCTGCAATCTCGCCCAAACATGCCCCCACTTCAAACGTGGTTGAAAAGAACAAACGTGAAAAAACAGCATCAACGACGTCACAAACACCAAACAAAATAGCAAAAAAACGTAACGTTAGTAAAACTGACCTCGCACACGCCGATCCCGATGTCGACGTCATCGAGGCCCTGCTGCGCTACGGCCCCGCCATCATGGATCACAATCCAACCCCTGCCCCGCGCAACAATACGAACATTGAAAACAAATCCCCCCGCAACGCGGGCTCGTAAACCAAGCATCTTTTACATCGTGTGCCCCCGCAAGCGGGTGCGTGTTGCATCCGGGGCCTTGCGCGTAGTGCCCCGCACCTAAATAAAATTCGTAAAAGGGAGAATCATGGAAACCTCCGACAGCGCCAACTCCTCCAACCAAGATACAGGCGCCTCCGCCGCAGGGGGAGGCGCCGGCCGCCCCTTCATCGTGCTGGGTGATTCGACCTCGCACGGCGGCGTGGTCATCTCAGCCTCGGAAAATACCTTTTCCAATGGACGGCCCGTCGCCCGTATTGGCGACTTGGTACGTTGCCCGATCAATAGGCACGGCGTCAATCCGATCGTGAGCGCGAGCCCCCTGTGCGAAATTGACGGCCGCCGCATTGCCCGCCATGGTGACATGACCGCCTGCGGTTCGACGCTTATCGCCGGCGAACCTGATGCCGGTTCGGAATAAGCGCGTTTCCCCATCGCGCATCGAAGCGAAGTACGGCCTGCGATGTCCGAAAAATTGACGAAAACAGCTTCCTTTTGGCGCAAACTTTCCGGCTCTGGCGCCACCTATTCAACTACCCCGCCGCCACGGCAGATAAGGTCGCTGCCGGTAGATTCAAACACCGGCGACGATGAATCGGCGCCGCCAGGTCTTTGGCTGCTGGCATCGGCGCTTCAGACGGCGCATGGCACACAAGCCGCCGATGTCCTGGCCGCCATCAAGGATTTGGCATGGCCCAAGCCCGACCCGCAGTTGGTCGACAACGAAGGAAATCCGGCCTGGACCAGCCGGGTCTCCGAGCTCGACACGGACGCCGTTGCCAATCAACTGGCAGCCTCTGAACCCGCAGAAGCCGCCGATACGCAAACGACTCTCAAGGATGACCGCCTGCGCACCCTGGCGCTGCTTGACAGTCCCCTGCAATCGCTGCTCGACCAAGCCACCGAACTGATCGAAACGACAACCGACGAGGATCAGCGCAAGGCAATCCAGTTGCGCATTACCGTCTTCCTGCCAAAGTACTGGTCCGAACCAGAGCGCGCACAGGCCGTTCGGTTCATCGACCAGTCGGCGAACTCGGCCAAAATCAAAAACCGCTGGCTCGTCAACGCCGTCGCGGCCCACTACGACGAAGAAAACCACGCGCCGGCACTGTTCGATCAACTCGCGCTCGCTCTAAGGCGCGAGCGCAGGCAGGTGTTGTGGATCGTGCTGGCAGCCGACTCGGCGCTGTCTTCTTCGCGTATCGCCACGCTGGACACCGCAGGGCGCCTGTACAAATCAGGCCGGCGCGACAGCGTCATGGCTGGCGAAGGCGCCGCCGGCGCACTCATCACCGGCACCCGTGCCCCGCAATCCTGGACCCACGCGCCGGCCATGCGGCTGCACTGGGCGCTGGGCCGGCGCGACAGTCCGGCGGACGCACTGGCGCAACCCAGCACCTCCACGCTGGACACGCTGTGCGCCACCGTTTTGCGCGCCGCCCAACGCGAACCGGCTGATCTCTGCGCCATCGTCAACGATGCGGACCACCGCAAGAGCCGCACGGCTGAAATCAACCGATGGGCCACCCAGGCCTTCCCGGAAACCGTCACCGCGGAGCAGTGTTTTTCGACCGGCACGAGCAGCGGCCATCTCGAAGCCGCCGCGGCAGAACTGTACGCATTGGCGATTGCGCACCATCTGGCCCAGGAACAGCAACAGCCCGCGCTGGCAGTGTCGGTCGGCGATGCCATCACG
>CAYTPC010000091.1:0-30259 GCA_964439605.1 uncultured Burkholderiaceae bacterium | reverse complement strand
CACCTTCCCCGATTGCTCCGCCGCCCGAATACAACGACAACCCCCGTCCGCTGCTGCTGCTGACGCTGGCGATGATCGGCGTGTTCGCCTTTTTGCAGCTCTACGCGATCCAGGCGATCCTGCCGGAGTTGCAGCGCGATCTGAACACCTCCGTGGTGCAAGTGGGCAGCGCGGTGGGCGCGACGGTGCTGGCGGTGGCGTTGGTGTCGCCGCTGATGGGCCTGTTCTCCGACGCGGTGGGGCGCAAGTGGCTGGTGGTGGCCTCGGTGTTCGCGCTGGCGGTTCCTACGGCGCTGATGGCGTTCGTGGATTCGGTGCAGAGCCTGATCGTGCTGCGCTTTGTGCAGGGGCTGGCGGTGCCGGGCGTGACGGTGGTGACCATTGCCTACATCGGCGAGGAGTTCCGCGCCGGCGCCATGGTGCGCATCATGGCGATGTATGTCACGGGCACGGGGCTGGGCGGATTTCTGGGGCGCTTTCTGCTGGGGCACTTGGCGGAGTTCATGTCGTGGCGCGCGAGCTTTGGCGTGCTGGCCGCGCTCAACCTGGCCGGGGCGCTGCTGGTGTGGCGCGTGCTGCCGCCTTCGCGCCACTTCGTGGCCAACCGCCATCTGGCCGGCGGGCTGGCCACGCTGGGTCAACTGCTGCGCAACCGCGACGTACAGGCGCCCAGCGCGCTGGGCTTCACGGTGCTGTTCGCTCAGGTGGGCCTGTTCACGTACATCAACTTCCAGCTGGCGGGCGCGCCGTACCACTTCAGCCCATCGCAACTGGCCAACGTGTTCATCGTTTATCTGGTGGGCGTGGTGCTCACGCCGCTGGCCGGCCGCGTGGTGGCGCGCGTGGGCGCGCGGCGCGTGATTTTGATGTCGGTGGGGCTGTCGGCGTTGGGCGTGGTGCTGACGCTGCTGCCTTCGGCGGCGTGGATCGTGGCGGCGCTGGCGCTGGCCTCGTGCGGGGTGTTCATCACGCAGTCGGCCACTAACAGCTTCATTGCCCACCGCGTGACCCGCGGGCGCTCGCTCGCGTCGGGGCTGTATTACACCGCGTACTACGCGGGCGGCTTCATGGGCGCGTGGGCTTGCGGTCTGGCCTACAGCCACGGCCGCTGGCCGGGCACGGTGGCGGCGCTGCTGGCGGTGCAAGCCGTGGGCTGGCTGGTGGCTTGGCGCTTCATGGCGCGCCCGGCGCGGCCCGCGGGTGACTGAGCATGTCGCAGCTGCGCGAGATACTGAAGGAAGCTCTGAACGTCGAGCGGGTGCGCTTTTTTGCCACATCCCGCAAATTCGCGAGATGCTCGGGATATGGGAGTTCCTTTCGTTCGTTATGTTGTATGCATTCACATAGGAGATTGAAATGTCCAGTTTCGAAATTTTTGCAGACAAAAATATTTCAGCCGAAGAGCTCGCAAATCTGATGGCCTCCGTCGGTTGGGGCGCGGAAGAGGATTACGATGCCAAGGCTATTGAAAAATCGCTGTCGGCTTATCCGATTATTGCTTATTGCCGAGATTCGGATGGGCTGCTCATCGGATATGTCAGCGCATTCACAGATGGTGCATTTTCAACCTTTGTTGGGGAACTTGTTGTTCGCCCGGCACATCAAGGCCGGGGGATAGGTTCTGCCTTGTTGGCCCTCGTGGTTGAGAAGTGCCGAGGTGTTCCCGTGTACGCTACACCATTTCAGGACACGGAAGCGTTCTTTCTTGACAGAGGTTTTCACGTACCCAAGCGGCTGATGTCGGTCGTGTCAATGCGCAATGCGGCATAACCCAGCAGTGCACAGGGTCTGCGCGAAAAATCGCGCAGACCGCTGAAATACTGCTTCGGAAGGGGCGCCTCAACCCTTGCCCGTCTTGAAAAAAACACTCGAAGATCGTTCTATGAAGTCGTCTTTCTTGGCGCAGTACCAAGAAAGCAGTATTTCATCAACCTGATTGTCCTTTGGAGTGTTTATGGAAGAAGATGGCTTGACTATTGCACTGACGCCACCGCAGTTGGCGGCAGTGCTCTCGGATGGAACGCTCGATGAGGCGAGCTTCACCAATCGGGCTTGGGGCGTTGCTGGGGCTATCTTTGGTGCGCTGGAGGTGCTTGGAGGCGGTGTACTGCTGTTCACTCCCGAGCCAACCATGCTGACAAAGGTTGGCGGAAGTGTGCTGGGAGCCCACGGGGTGGACACTTTCCAGGCGGGGGTTCGCCAAGCGTGGACCGGTCACGAGACAAAAACCCTGACCAACGACAGTTCCGCAGCGCTCGCCGAACTCCTTGGCGCGGATGAAGCCACGGCCAAGCGCATCGGCGACGGCGTAGATTTGGCGGTTCCTCTACTTGTAGCAAGCGCTTTGGCGGCAGCACGGATCGCCGCGATACGTGCGGGCAGGATCAGTCTGGCAGCGCATGAAGCCCAAGGTGGGCACACGATCGCTATTCACGTTGGGCGTACTGAGGCACAACTCAGAGCCCGCCTTGTGGCGCAGCCGAGAATTGATGCTGCGTCCACTTTCAAATCATTGGTACAGGCGGAAAATGCCGTATCCTCATGCTTGAAAGCCAATAAAATACAGATCGCCGGCTGGGCTCGAACTGCTACTCCGAATGCCATGCGTCTTCGTCTTATATGGAACGCATCAAGTCCTATTGGTCATGGCGTTGTCCGCGCAACCGGAAAACTTACACCCATGTCAAAGGTGCGCGTCATCCTACAGAAGAAAGCCGTCAACGGCAAGCTCTACTACATACTGACCGCATACCCTGTTCTCTGAGGTAAGTTCATGAACGATACCGCATACCCGGCTCTGAATCAGTTTATAGGCGCTTATTTTCACCAGGACTGGGATCTTGATCATGGTACAGAATTTGAAGTCATTGGTTACTACATAAAAACCAGTTGGCGCGGTGAAGTCGAGCGAGTCATTGAGGAAATCGGTCGATTCATACACGAGTATCCGACCGGCCTGCTCGCAGCTTTCAATGCCGAATTCGCCCCAGATATCATCATAGGTTCGGACGACGACGAAGCGAGAGCGTGGTTGATTCGTACTCGAGATCAACTGAAATCCGATCTCGAACGCGCGCCTTTGCGTGATCCCGCCACGGATTGACGCGCACCAGCGCGATACCAGCCCCAGGCGCGCCGGCTCACGAAGGGTTATTCAGAGAGTCCTTAAACTAATGGAGACTTTTGCGCGAACAAGGACTCAAGCATGGCCTTCGTGGAACCGATCACCCTTGCTGCCCGCGGCGTCCGGCTCGTGCCTCTGAGCCTGGCGCACGAAGCCGGCCTGCGCGAGGCCGCCGCCGATGGGCAGTTGTGGAACATCCGTGTCACCGGCGTGCCGGCGCCGGATGAAACCCGCGCCTACATCGAAACCGCTTTGCAGATGCGCGAAGCCGCGACCCGGTTTCCCTTTGCCGTGATCGACGAGGCCAGCGGCGCGGTGCTGGGCAGCACGAGCTACCACGACATCTTGCCTGCGGTGAAGCGCGTGGAGATCGGCTACACCTGGTATGCCAAGCGCATGCAGCGCACGCATGTCAACACCACCTGCAAGCTGCTGCTGATGGAACATGCTTTCGATACGCTCGGCTGTCATGTGGTGGGCTGGCGCACCGATAACTTCAACTTCGCCTCGCAGCGCGCCATCGAACGGCTGGGCGCGAAAAAAGATGGCGTGATCCGCGGCCATGCGCTGCGGCGTGACGGCACCATCCGCGACACCGTGATGTACAGCTTGCGCGCGGGCGAATGGCCTGAAGTCAGGGCGCATCTGCTTTACCTGCTCGACAAGCCGCGTAACAACCCGCCCAATTAGCGCAGATCCGCCCAATGCCAGAAAATCTACCGAATCGCCGATATAGTGATTGAACCTGGTAGTGACTCAACCTGGAAAATGAGGGTGCACGGATGCTGATCGATTTTTTCTATACCCTGCGCGCGGCCAAGCTGTCGGTGTCGGTCAAGGAGTACCTCACGCTGCTGGAGGCGCTCAAGGCCGATGTGGTCGGTCCGAACTCGGACGACGCTTTCAGCATGGACGACTTCTACTTCCTCTCGCGCACCGCGCTGGTCAAGGATGAGAAGCACTTCGACAAGTTCGACCGCGCCTTTGCCGCCTACTTCAAGGGCGTGGAGATGCTGGCCGACTTCCGCAAGGAAATTCCCGCCGATTGGCTGCGCAAGGTGCTGGAGCGCGAACTCAGCGCCGAAGAAAAAGCCAAGATCGAGAAGATGGGCTGGGACGAGCTGATGGAAACGCTCAAAAAGCGCCTGGAAGAGCAGAAGGAGCGCCACGAAGGCGGCAGCAAGTGGATCGGCACCGGCGGCACCAGCCCTTTCGGGCACGGCGGCTACAACCCGCAGGGCATCCGCATCGGCGGCAAGGGCGGCAACAAAAGCGCCGTCAAGGTGTGGGAGCAACGCGCCTACAAGGACTACGACGACAGCCAGGAATTGGGCACGCGCAACATCAAGGTGGCGCTGCGGCGGCTGCGCAAGTTCGCGCGCGAGGGCCATGAAAACGAACTCGATCTGGACGAGACGATCAGCCGTACCGCCGCCAACGCGGGCTGGCTCGACATCCGCATGCGCCCGGAGCGCCACAACAACGTCAAGGTGCTGCTGCTCATGGACGTGGGCGGCACGATGGACGAGCACGTGCACCGGATGGAGGAGCTGTTTTCAGCCGTCAAGGCCGAGTTCAAGCACCTGGAGTTTTATTACTTCCACAACTGCGTTTATGACTTCATGTGGAAGAACAACCGCCGCCGCTATTCAGAGAAATTCCCGACCTGGGACATCATCCGCAAGTACAACAAGGATTACAAACTCGTGTTCGTCGGCGACGCCACGATGAGCCCCTACGAGATCATGCAGCCGGGCGGCAGCGTCGAATACAACAACGAAGAGCCGGGCGCCGAATGGCTGCAGCGCCTGACGCACGCCTTTCCCAAGTTCGCGTGGATCAACCCCGAGCCGCAGGGCGTGTGGCAGTACCGCCAGAGCATTTCCGTCATCCAGCAATTGATGTCGTATCGCATGTATCCGCTGACGCTGCGCGGGCTTGAAGACGCGATGCGCATGTTGTCCAAATGACCGCGTAGCCCTCATGCTCGGGCAAAGCCGAGGCGCAAATCTCAGCCAATGCCAGAACCGCCGGATGCATGAGGCGGGGCAGTGGCGCATACCGGCCTTGGTATCTGCCATGGCGATTTCTTGTGCGCTCCTGTTGCAGGGGTGCGGCAGTTTGTGGCCGGCGCGCACCGGCGCATCGGCCGACGATGCGGCGCAAACCGGTGCGAGCGGCAAGCGCGATGCATTTAGCGTGCGCGTCCAGGCCCCCGACGCGGTGCGCGAGCACCTCGAAACCCACCTGAGCATCCAGCGCTATCGCACGCTTGACGATCTGGCGCTCGATGAAATCTCGCGCCTGATGGTCGCAGCCGAAGCCGACGCCCGCGAACAGATGGCGACGCTGGGCTATTTCACGCCGACGATCACGCTCGAACTGCGCGATACGCCCGACGACAAGAAAGCGCCGCACGAAGTTCTGATCGAGGTCGAACCCGGCCCGCCGACGCACATTGACAAGGTGCAGATCGACTTCACCGGCGCGATCACGCAGGATTCGCAGTCCCCCCGGCGCGAACGCGCGCTGCGCGGCCGGTGGAAGCTGCCGTCGGGCCAGATATTCACGCAGGAAGGCTGGGACGACGCCAAGTCGGCGCTGCTGCATAGCCTTGCGGCCAGGCGCTATCCGACGGCAAGCCTTGCGGCCAGCCGCGCCGACGTCGATGCCGACACGCAAAAGGCTTCGCTGAGCGCGACCTACGATTCGGGCCCGGCCTATCGTTTCGGCCTGCTGGACGTGCGTGGCGCCGAACGCTACGACGCTGACGGCGTGCGCCGCATCGCGCGCCTGCCCACCGGCTCCGATTACGACCAGCAGCAACTGCTTGACGCGCAGCAACGCCTTGCATCGAGCGGCTATTACGACTCGGCCTTCCTCATGCTGGACACCTCCGATGGCGTCGATCCGCAGTTCGCGCCGGTGATCGCGCACCTGCGCGAGGCGCCGCTGCAAAAGCTCGTGGCCGGTATCGGCTTCACCTCTGACAACGGCGTGCGCCTGAGCCTGGACCACATCTACAACCGCCTGCCGCTGCTGGGCTGGCGCGCGGTGTCGCGTTTGTCTTACGACAAGAACAACAAGCTGCTGGGCTCCGAGTGGAGCGCGCTGCCCGACGACAACGGCTGGCGCTGGTTTTCGTCAGGCCAGATGCAGCGCCAGGAAAACGCGGGCAGCTACACGATCAACAGCGTGCGCGCGCGTTTTGGCCGCAACAAGGCCAGCAACCGTATCGACCGCAGCCTGTTCCTGCAATATGACTATGCAAACAACAGGGGCATCGATCCGCCTCCTTCGGCTTCGGCGCTGACCCTGAATTGGGGCTGGACCGGCCGTTACTTCGACAACGTCACCATGCCGGCGCGCGGCTGGGGCCTGGCGCTGGAACTGGGCACCGGCTACACGCTGATCGGCGAGCGGCTTCCCTATACGCGCACCTATGCACGCTGGTTGAACATCCTGCCGCTGGGCGGCGCCGATGGCCCCAGGTCCGCCGCGCGGCGCAGCCGGTTCGCGCTGCGCCTGGAAGGCGGCGCCATCGTCGCGAAAAACAGCGCGCAGATCCCGACCACGCAGATGTTCCTGACCGGCGGCGACACCACCGTGCGCGGCTACAGCTACCGGCAGATCGGCGTGACCAACGCAGCCGGCCTGATCGAAGCGGGCCGCTACCTCGAAGTGGCGAGTCTCGAATACCAGTACCCGATCGTGCGCGACGGCAAGCTCACCGATTTGGAAGGCGCCGCCTTCGTGGATGCCGGCGCGGTCTCCGACAAAGTCAATAGCCTGCGGCCAAAGGTCGGCGTGGGCGTCGGCGTGCGCTGGCGCAGCCCCTTCGGCCCGGTGCAGGCCGATCTGGCCTACGGTGTCGACGTGAAGAAACTCCGTCTGCACCTGCGGGTGGGTTTCAATTTTTAAGAGCTTGTTGATGATTGATTCAATGCCGCATGGGATCGCAATCGGGCCGTTGGAGACGATCATGAACAGGCTCCAAGGCGCACGATGACGCAAGCACCCGCAACCACCGCGCCGCCGCAAACATCTTCGGGACGGCCGCCGCGGCGCTACCGGCGCATCATTTTCTCGCTGCTGGCGTCATTGATCCTGCTGCTGGCCATCGCACTGGCGGCCCTCTGGTGGTGGATCGGGTCGGACCGCTCGCTGGCTTTCGTGCTCGCGCAGGCGGGGCAGTATTTGCCCGCCGGGCAGTCGCTCCAGTCGCGGGACGTCAGCGGCTCGCTGCGCCGGGGCGGACGCATTGGCTGGCTGCGCTGGCAGAGCGACACGCTCGCGGTCGAGGTGCACGACGCACGCATCGGCTGGCAGCTCGGACCGCTGCTGCGGCGTCAACTGCAGTTCAGCCAAATCCATCTGGCGCAATTGCAGATCGAACGCCGCGGCCCCGGTGACGACACGCCGACCGTTCCTCTGCAAGAGCTGACGTTGCCGTTTGAGGTCGATCTGCCCTGGCGCATCGATCGGCTGCGCTGGGTGGGCCCTCCGGCCTTCGAAGCCAGCGCGCTCGCGGGGCGCTATCACTACCAGCATGCCGATACGCAGCACCGCTTCGTGCTCGATGAAGTCGCCATCGCGGATGGCCGCTACAGTGCCCGCGCCACGCTGCAAGGCGCGGCGCCGATGGCGCTGGAAGCGCAGATCGACGGCCACGCAGAAGTGCCCGTCTCACAGGGGGAAGCGGTCGAGCTGCTGGCCAGGGTCAGCGCCGCCGGCACGCTGGCCGGCGCCGATGCACGGCTGCGGATCGACGCCAACGTGCACCCCGGCGCGCAGCCCGCCAAAGATGCACTGGCGATGCAGGCTCAGGCGCAGGCCACGCTCGCGCCTTGGGCGCCACAGCCGGTGGTCGAGGCGCACGCCACGCTTGAGAACATCAGCCCGGCAAACTTCTGGCCGCAGGCCCCGGCCATGCGCCTGAGCGGCGCCCTCGACCTCAGCCCCGACAACGCCACCGGCCCTTCGTCATGGCAAGGCCGCGTCGCATTGCGCAACGACGTACCCGGCGCCTGGGATGCCGGGCGGCTGCCGATCGCGCGCCTGGAAGGCGCTTTCGGTTATGACGGTGACAGTTGGACGATCCGGCGTGCGCGTATCGACGCGGGCGGCGGGCGCATCGAGGCGCAAGGCCGCTGGTCGCCATCGCAATCCTCGCAATCCTCGCAGCCATGGCAGGTACAGGCGACGGTGGAGCAGGTGCAGCCCGGCGCATTGCACGGGCGATTCGCCGGAGCGCCGATCAGTGGCAAAGCCAGTGCGCGGCAGGACGGCGAAGCGATCGTGTTCGACACCGAGCTGGAAGCCCGCACCGGCGGCAGCCGCGCGCAGCCGCCTGGGTTGCAACTGCGCCGCCTCGTGGCACAGGGCCGCTGGCAGGATCAAGTGCTGACCCTCGCGCGCTTGCAGGTGCAAACCGAACACGCCCGGCTTGAAGGCAAGGCAAGCTATGACACCGCAAAGCAGGCCGGCAGCGGCGAGCTGGCGTTCAACGCGCCCGGCGCCGCGCTCAAACTCGCCGGCAGCATGGCGCCAGCCGATGGCCGCGGCATACTCGACGCGCACATCAGCGATGCGGCTGCGCTGCACCAGTGGCTGCGCATACTGCCCGTGGTTTCGGATGCGCTGGCTGACAGCGCCATGCAAGGCAGCACGCGCCTGAACGCGCGTTGGCAAGGTGGATGGCAGACCATCCGCGATCGTATCGCCTCATCGGCGGCGCCTGCGGCACGCGGAGCGGAGCCCACGCTGCAGGCCACGCTTGACGTGCCGCGCTTCGAACTTCAACGCAAGGGCGCGCCGTCCACGGCGCTGCAAACGGTGCACGCCGAACTCTCGGGCAGCCTGACGCGCGCCACCTTGGTGCTGCGCGGCGATGCATCGTTTGACACGCGCCGTCTGCACATCGACACCCGCGCCAGCGGCGGCCTGGCGGGGGCAGACCAATGGCAGGTGGCGATCGAGCAATTGCACGCGCAGTTGCTGCCGCCATTGCAACCACAATTGACCGGTGGTTCCACCGCCGCGCCGTGGTCGATCGAACTGCCGCATGGGCTGAGCGCCAAGATCCGCGCCGCCTCCGCCGTGCTCGACGTGCAAGCCGGCGCCGGCAGCGCGATCCTGTCCGGACCGGCGCCCGGCACGGTGCGCATCGATTGGGATCCGCTGCGCCTGATACGGCGTGGCGATGCGCTGCGGCTGCAATCGCACGGCAAGCTGCGGGGCTTGCCGGTGGGCTGGGTCAATGCCTTCGGACAAGCCGACGCGATGCGCGGCCTGGGCGTCAGCGGCGATCTGATTTTTGACGGCGACTGGAACATCGACATGGGCGACACGCTGCATGCCCAGGCGCAGCTCGTGCGCCGCAGCGGCGACATCCGTGTACAGGCCGGCGAGGCGGCGCTGGTGCGGCGCTTGCGCAGCACCGGTACCGGCACCGCCAGCGAGATCACGACCGATGCGCAATTGAACGGCACGAACACACCGGCTGGCCTGCGCCAGGCGCAACTGCGTCTGACGGCCGAAGGTGAAAGCTTGCGCGCCACGCTGGCCTGGGACAGCGAACGCGCCGGGACCGTACAAGCCGAAGCCAGCACACGGCTGGCGCACAACGCGGACGGCTGGCGCTGGCCCGAAGATGCGCCGCTGGCCGCACGGGTGCAGGCACACCTGCCGCGGCTGGGTGTGTGGTCCATGCTCGCGCCGCCGGGCTGGCGCGTCAGCGGCACGCTCGAAGTTGACGCCACGCTCGGCGGTTCGCGCGCCGCGCCGCGCTGGAATGGCCGCATCGCCGCCGACCAGTTCGCCCTGCGCGCGGCGGTCGAAGGCATCGATCTGCGCAACGGCCGGCTGCGCGCGACACTGTCGGGAAACCGGCTCACGCTCGATGAATTCGCGCTGTATGGCGGCTCGGGCAATACGATGCGCATCGCCGGGCGCAGCGGTAATTTGAGCACCGCCGCCAGCGAAGCGGCCCAGGATGGCGGCGCGCTCACGGTGCGCGGCCAGGCCGGCTGGGACCCAGGCACGCAAGCTGTGCACATGGCGCTGCAAGGCGAACTGAGCCGCCTGCGCGTGCTTGCGCACACCGACCGGCAACTCACGCTATCGGGCAATCTGCAGGCTGGGCTCGATCAGGGGCAGATCCGCGTGCGCGGCCAGTTGCGCGCCGACCGCGCGGCGATCATCCTGCCCGACGAAACCGCATCGAGCCTGGGCAAGGATGTCGTGGTCCGCTCGGCCGCGAAGGATCGCGAAGCGGCCGCCGCCGCCGAGCGCGTCACTGCGCGAACGCGCAAACCGCTGGATGTCGAGTTGAAGTTCGACTTTGGCCGCGACTTCGCGGTACAGGGCCGGGGCGTCACCACGCGCCTGGAAGGTCAACTGCAGGCGCGCAGCACCGGCGATGTGCCGCGGCTGACGGGGGAAGTGCGCACGGTCGAAGGACGCTACCGCGCCTACGGCCAGCAACTGGATATCGAAAACGGCATGGCGCGGTTCAATGGGCCGTTTGACAACCCGGCGCTCGATATCCTCGCGCTGCGGCCCAACATCCCGCAGCGCGCTGGCGTGCAAATCACCGGCAGCGCGCAGCATCCGCGGCTCAAGCTGTATTCGGAGCCCTCGTTGCCGGATGCCGAAACGCTTTCGTGGATCATGCTCGGCCGCGCCTCCGCAACCAGCGGCGCCGAAACGATGCTGGTCCAGCAAGCGGCGCTTGCGCTACTGAACAAGCTCGGCAGCGGCGGCGGCGACAGCCTCGCAAGCCAATTCGGACTGGACGAGATCGGTTTTCGCAGCTCCGGCACGAACGGCGATTTCACCGATTCGGCCGTCTCGGTGGGCAAACGCCTGGCGCATGATTTTTACGTCACCTATGAGCGCAGCCTGGCCGGCACGGTCGGCACACTGTTCATCTTCTACGACCTCACCAGCCGCCTGACGCTGCGCGGCCAGGCCGGCGAACACAACGGGGTGGACCTGATTTACACGGTCAAATATGACTGAAGGGTTGAGCGCATGGCGTTGATGTGCCGCCCCAAAAATTTCAAGACGTAAGTTAGTTAAACCAAAGGTATCTCGGCGTTCAAATCCGGGGATGCGGGGCTACGATCGCACTTGCCTGGACGATCCTTGCCCAGGCGCTCCGCATCAAAAAATTCCGAGGGAGGGATTCGACTTTGCAGGAGTAATCGCTCTATGGGATCGTATGAGTATCAATCCGGCCAGGATGGAAGTGGCGGAAGGCCAAGCATCCGGGAAGGTGACCCGACATCACATGGCGGGGTTGTCATCGAGGGCATGCCTGGTTTCAGCGTCTTTGGAAAAAACATCGCCTGCCTTGGTTTTCTCGTGAGTTGTCCGAAACATGGGATTCAACGAATTGCCGAAGGCGAGCCGAGCTACGAGGTCTTTGGCCGTCCGGTGGCCCTCGCGGGCATGCGTACCACCTGCGGTGCGAAACTGATTCCAACGCAATTCCACGACATGGTTGTCCCGACAAGCTTGGTCGGATTGGGTCTTGCAACAGGCTTCGTCCGGGACGAGGCAACGGACACCTGGATCGAACTCACCGACGCACAGCGGGAGGAAGTTTCGAACAAGCTCGCCGAAGGAAAGCCATCTCCCGCAACCGACGAGAAAGGCTCCCGGCTGATCTGCCCGAACATGAGCAACGAAGAGTTTTGCAAGATGATCGAGAGCATCAAGGCCAAGGCTATCGCCAAGCTTGAACAACGGCTCGTGGCCCTTGATCGTTGGTCGGATTCCGATCAGCAGTATGCAAAGATTTGGTTCGGTACCAGTGATGAGGTCTTGCGCCAATATCTCCGGCAGGGCATTTTGCAGTGCCTGCGCGTGATGAAATCGCTGACGTGCAGCAACTTTATTCGCCATTCACCATCCTGGGGAAAGGCAGTGGGGTGTTCACCCACCCCCGACGTTAATCCTGCCGCCGCTGTCTGCGCTCCGGATACCAAAAGCCGGACGATCGCAATCGGTCAGGATTTTTGCGAGATGGAAGATGAGAAGGTGCTATACGGCACCGACATCCAATTGGGCGGGGACACGCGGCTCCAGACACTGGTGCACGAGGTAACGCATTTCAAAGATACTTTCGGGGCGGTAGATATTGTCTACGGCATACTCAACTCAGGCAAATTTGCAAAAGACCCAAACAGCCGCAAGAATGCGGACAACCTCGCAAACTACATTCTTGCAGTACAACCGAACGCGGTGCACTCATGAAAAACATTGCTATTTTTCTAATCTTTGCACTTACAACAATCTACGCGTCAGCGACCCGGTTCTTTCCGCAAGAATTGAAATCCAATTTCGAGGCGGGTCAATGCGAGCTGTCCCCCAGCGAGGCCGTTGTTCTGACAACCCAGGTGCAACGCTATCGCGATCTTCACGGCATCATCTCGCTACCACTCTTCTTGGAGGCGCGCGTCAACGATCCGGCATCAATCGATCTCGCGTTGTGCCGCGCGAAGTCGCTCATGAAGCTGTTACGCCCGATCGTTCATGCTCAAGAAATTGTGCCCATTGAGCTTTACATCAGGGTACGCGCAGTAAATGAACTCGACCTGGGGACCAGCAATGCGGCTGTCGTGGAGCCCCAGCCCACCTGCACGCGAACGGGTCAATGTGGACCTATTCCCATTGAAAAGAATGCGGATCCGCCGTGAGTTCGAGCTACATCCTCGCAGTACAGAAGCCATGAAACACACAGCCATTTTTCTCATTTTTGCATTCACAACGGTCTGCGCATCGGCGTTCGATGCCGGATCGCAAAAATCCCGGATCGAATTCAAAGCGGAGCAATGCCAGTTGCTCCCCGGCGAAGCCACTACTGTGACATTCTGGACGCAACGTTATCGAGATAGTCTGGGCATCATCTCGCTGTCGATCGAACTGAAAGCGCGCGCGAGCGATCCGGCATCGATTGATCTCGGGTTGTGCCGCATAAAGACGCTTACGGAACTGTTGCGGCCGATCGTCAACGCTAGGGGGATGGTGCCCATTGAGTTCCACATCAAAGCGCGTGCACCAAATGAGCCTGACCTGAGTTCCAAAGATGTGGCCGTCATGGAGATCGAACCGGCCTGTACGCGCACAGGCCAATGTGGCCCCCTTCCATCCGGGGAGGATACGAGTTCGAAGTAAGCCCGGGCAGGCGTTACTCCCTGTCGCCGGGAAGCGACCATACAAGGCTGCATCCAGGCAGTACAGAACGGCATGCGGAAAACACGTCTTCGCGGAGGCGCGCAATCACTCGGCGCATGGAACGCCCAGGATGGCGCATGCGTTCATATCCGGTATCACTCGTTGCGCACGCCGCTGGCGACATGCCCGGCCGGCACGTGGCGCGCCGCGGCGCTGACGTGCCCGGTCTGGTCGTCGAAGAAGAAGTCGGGCTCGAACTCGCGCAGGAATTCACCTTTGGGCAGGCCGCCGAGGAACATGGCTTCGTCGACCTTGATGTTCCATTTCATCAGGGTCTGGATCGCGCGTTTGTGCGCCGGTGCGCCGCGAGCGGTGACGAGCGCGGTCCGGATGCGCATGTGCGGGTTGCGCGTTTGCTGCAACCGGTGCAGCGCGACCAGAAAGGGCTTGAACGGGCCTTCGGGCAGCGGCTCGTCGGCCCGGGTTGATTCGTGCTGCTGAAAGGCGGCCAGGCCCTCGCGCTGAAACACGCGCTCGGCCTCGTCCGAGAACAGCACCGCGTCGCCGTCAAAGGCGATGCGCAGTTCATCGGGGTAGCGGTTGCTCGCGTGCCTGGCGTCGACCATGACGTGGGCGGCGGGAAAGCCTGCCGCCAGCGCCTCGCGCACGTCTTGCGAATTGGCCGACAGGAAGATGTCGGCGTTGAGCGGGCGCAAGTAGCCGAAAGGCGCTCGCCCCTGCGTGAACACGCCCCGCTGCATCCGCAGTTCGGCAGCGGCGCCGGAATTGAAAATGCGCAGGCCCGAGACCGGATCGTTGCGCGAGAGGATCACGACTTCGACGCGCTCGACGCCGTCGTCGTTGAAGCGCAGGAGCTTGCGCACCATCGAGTGCGCGATGCCCGGCTTGGCCGGCACTTCCAGCCGTTCGAGCTGCAGCCGCATGTAGCTTTCGGGATCGCCCGATTTGAAGATGCCGTGCTCTTCCTCGAGATCGAACAGCGCGCGCGAGGAGATCGCGACTACGAGTTTGTCGTCCGGGGTCATGGCCTTACTTGACGAATTGATTGAGCTGGATGATCGGCAGCAGCACGGCCAGCACGATCAGCATGACGACCGCGCCCATCGCGACGATCAGCAGCGGTTCGAGGATCGTCGCCAGGTGGATTGCGCGGCGCTGCACTTCGGCGCCGAGTTGATTGGCCGCGCGCTGGAGCATCTGCGGCAACTGGCCGGTCTGCTCGCCCAATCGCGCGAACATCGCCACCAGTCCCGGAAAACGTTTCTTCTGCGCCAGCGCCGAAGCCAGCGGCGCGCCCTCTCGCACCAGCACCAGCGCATCGAGCGCATCGGTGCGCATGGCGCGGTTGCCCATCGTTTCGGCGGCCGCCTGCAGCGCGCGCAGGATCGGCACGCCGGCGGTCGCGAGCATTGCCAGCGTGCTTGCGAAGCGCGCCGCGTTGTAGCCGCGCGCGAGCCGGCCCACCACCGGCAGCCTGAGCCAGGCCGCGTCGAATTTCTCGCGCAGCTCCGGCTGGGCCAGTGCCATCCGCGCCAGCACGGCCAGTGCGGCCAGCACGCCCAGCAGCGACCAGCCGTAGCCGCGCACGAAGTCGCTGACCGCGAGCATCGCCGAGGTGAGAAAAGGCAGCGCGCGCTTGGTGCCGGCGAACACGGTGGTGACCTGCGGCACCACGTAGCTGACCAGGAAGATCACGATCACGATCGCGATCAGCGTCACGATGGCCGGGTACAGCGCGGCGCCCATGATCTTTTGTTGCAGCGCCTGGCGCTGTTCGAGGTCATCGGCGAGCCGTTCCAGCACCAGGCCGAGGCCGCCGCTTTGTTCTCCGGCGCCGATCACCGCGCTGTAGATCGGCGAGAACTCGCGCGGATGCGCCGCCAGTGCGCGCGCGAAGGTTGCGCCGGCATTGACTTCCGCGCGCAGTGAGGCGACCAGGTTGCGCTGGTCGTTGTTTTCGGCTTCTTCGGCCAGGGCCGTCAGCGCGCGTTCGAGCGGCAGTCCCGACGAAATGAGCCCGGCGAGCTGGCGCGTCCATACCGCCAGGCCGGTGGCGTCGAACACCTTGCGTTTGCCGATCAGCCAGCGGCGTCCGCCGCCGGTGTCGGCCATGCCCGGCTCATTCGCCGCGACCGGCTCCACCGACAGCGGCACCAGCGCCTGCGCGCGCAGCAGCCCGCGTGCGCTGCGCGCGGTCTCGGCTTCGAGCACGCCTTTGCGGGGCTGGCCCTGCTGGTCGATGGCTTCAAAAGAATAGGCAGGCATTGGATATGTAGACTATCCCATAATTAAGGCAGGTAAAAACGGAGGCAATGATGGCAAAAATGTGGAGGGTTGCGGCAGTCGTGGCATCGTTCTCAGTGCTTGCGGGCTGCGCGGGCTACGACCAGTGGGCCGAGAACACGAACCGCAAGATGAATTCCAGTTGGACGGAGATGCTGTATGGCAAGCAGACCGTGGACGCTTCCGCGCTGCCTAAAGGCATGACGGTCAACCTCTCCTACGGCAAGGGCGAGGGCAGCGGGATCCCTGGGCCTGCGTCTTCCCGCTTCTACGACAAGCTGCAAGGGGATGTGACCTACACCAAAAGCTGCAAGAACATGCTGGCCTTCAACGTCGCCCTGTTCAACGACGCCGGGAGCGTGATCCGGACCGAGACTGTCGTGGCCGGTCCGTACACGGCGGGCACGAAGGCGCTCATCAACAAAGACGTGATCACCGATCCGCAGATGCAAAAGTCCAGCCAGGTGACGAAGCTGGTTCTCTCCGGCGCGAAGTGCGTCTGAGGCCAACCTGCACGAACTTGTTGAGTAACAGGGCTTGATATGCAGGAGCCTGTCTCGGAGAGCAGCCTGTTTGCCATGATTGCAAACGGGAAGCTCCCCACACCGCGAGCTTGCTGGGCGCGACTGGCTATTAATAATTTAGGCGTGCCGGTTGAAGCGAAGGCGTGGCGATGACGTCCGGCGCCTCATGTCTGGTGGTTTGGTCTTTCTGACTCAGGCCAAAGTACAGCACCGTCACCGCCGCGATGAAGCACGGTACGCCCACCAGCATGAACAGCGTGGGCATGGCCAGCCCCATTGCCAGCATGGAGCCGCCCGCCAAAGCGCCCAGCATCGAGCCACAGCGCCCGATGCCATTGGCCAGGCTCACGCCCGTGGCGCGGCATTCGGTCGGGTAGAACGCTGCCGTCAGCGCATTGGCTCCTACCTGCGTGCCAGAGACGCATACGCCCGCCCAAAACACCGTGATGCCAGCCAGCCATGGGTTGGCGGCGAGGTAGCCAATGGCGGCAATGAAGATGCCCGCCAGCAGATAGGCCGCGGCAAGCACTGCACTTGGGCTGAAACGATCCATCAGCCAGCCCAGCGCGATAGCCCCCAGCGTGCCGCCGATCTGGAACACTCCCGCCACGATGGCCGCGGTGCGCATGGGCATGCCGCCGGTTTTGAACAATGTGGGCATCCAGCTTTGCAGCAGATAGATCACCAGCAAACCCATAAAAAAGGTGGCCCACAGCAAAATGGTGCCGCGCCGCAGCTTCGGCGCGAACAATCCCCGCAATCCCGCATGCCTGCCCGTGCCCATATCTGCAAGCACGAAATGCCGCCCCGCCAGATCCTCCTGCGGTGCGATCCGCCCGAGCGTATGGGCGATGCGTTCGTCATCCCAGCGCGCGCGCACCATGTAACGCACCGATTCTGGCAACAGACCGATCAAAACAAAACCCAACACGATGGGTATCACCCCGCCGACCAGTAATACCGAATGCCAGTCATAAAACTCCAGTAGCGCCGCCGCCGCGAAACCGGCCAGCGCCGAACCCAGGGTGAAGCCGCAGAACATGGTCGTCACCAGCAGTGAGCGAATGCGTATCGGGCAGTATTCGCTGGTGAGCGTGATGGCGTTGGGCATGGCGCTGCCCAGACCCAGCCCAGTGAGAAAGCGCAGCGCCACGAGCCAGCCGAAAGTCGGCGCCAGCGCTGACACGGCGCTGGCTGTGCCGAAGGCGAACACGCTGGCGACCAGTAGGCGCTTGCGGCCCATCCGATCGCCCAGCGGGCCAAACAGGAAGGCGCCAGCCATCAGTCCCGCCAGTCCTGCGACGAATACCTGCGCCAGTTGCGTGGGCGGCAGGCTCCATTGCGCGCGGATCGCCGGACCGATGAAACCGATGGCCGCCGTATCGAAGCCGTCGATGGCGACAATCAGAAAGCACAGCGCCACGATCAGCGCCTGAAAGCGCGAAACGGGCTGGCGATTGATGAACGCGGTGACATCGACTTCCGGCTTGCCGGATGCGGTTGCCGGCGCGGCGTTCATGGTGGCCTCCTGTTTTTTTGAACCGAAAAAGAATCAAACCGGCGCGAACTACTTATTTGCCGCCAGCAAGCGAGCTCGGATATGCGTTGAGAATGGACATCTTTCTTGTAGGGATGATGTTATTCGATGCGGAGCGTCGCAAATGCAGATTGGCGATGTTTTGAATTGGGCGGTGTGGCGGTGTATTACGAACCGATGTAAACCTCCAACCCCAGTGTCAGGACGGTCGCGACCTCTTCGCCCATGCTCGCGCGCAACTCGCTTTCGGCCTGTGCGACCGAGCGCCGGAAGGCTTCGAGCCAAGCCAGGCCGTCGGCGGTGAAGCGGATCTGGCGTGCCCGAGCGTCGTGCGGATCGGGCGCGCGCGTCACCAGGCCCCAGGCTTCGCACTGGGTGACCAGCGCGCCCATCGCCTGTTTGCTCATACCCGCGCTTTCAGCCAGTTCGCACAGGCGTGAGCCGCCGCGTGTGAGGTGGCGCGTGATGTGAATGTGCGCGGCGCTGATCTGGGCGCGCGCCGCCAGATTCGACAGCGCCAGCGGTACCTCCACGTCGTGCGCCATCAGCGCGAGCACGCGCGCGTCGAAGCGGCGCATCGCCTCGCCGAGCAGGCGGCCGATATGTGTCTGGCGCCATGCGTCAGGATCCTGGATTGGCATGGGGGGATGATCCTGGAAACGGCAGTTGAACGCGCTCGCCGGCGCCGTGATCGGCGTGCCAGGCAAGGCGCGAGGACGTAGCGGGCTTTCTGCCCGCAAGGACGAGCAACGCCGCATGGCGCGGCGAGCGCGGCGTTGGCGAGTGCGTAGCGGTCTCACCCAAACGGCGAACTCGATCGAAGCCAAAAACTCTTGTTTTCATGCGCAGTGATGAAGCCAAAGGAGCGGTCAATTGCCGCTTCCAGGATAGTAAGTCAAACTGACTAAAAAAAGCTTTACGGAAAACTATAGCTCCGTAAACTACCGATTAAATATCCAGACTGTAGTTGATGACGGTTTGGAAAATCATCCATAACCCGTTGATTCAAAAGGAGTTCTCATGGACGCAACCGTCAAGGGCCCTCTGGGCGCCGCCAACAGCGAAAAGGCCAAGGCATTGCAGGCCGCTCTCGCCCAGATTGAAAAACAGTTCGGCAAAGGCACGATCATGCGCCTGGGCGACGGCGAGGCGATCGAGGACATCCAGGTCGTTTCCACCGGCTCGCTGGGGCTGGACATTGCGTTGGGCGTCGGCGGCCTGCCGCGCGGGCGCGTGATCGAAATCTACGGGCCGGAATCCTCGGGCAAGACCACGCTCACCCTGCAGGTGATCGCCGAAATGCAAAAGCAGGGCGGCACTTGCGCCTTCATCGACGCCGAGCATGCGCTGGACGTGCAATATGCGCAAAAACTCGGCATCAACGTGCAGGATCTGCTGATCAGCCAGCCCGACACCGGCGAGCAGGCGCTTGAAATCGTCGATTCACTGGTGCGCTCGGGCGCGGTGGACCTGATCGTGGTCGATTCGGTTGCCGCCCTCACGCCCAAGGCCGAAATCGAAGGCGAGATGGGCGATGCGCTGCCGGGCCTGCAAGCACGGCTGATGAGTCAGGCGTTGCGCAAACTTACCGCGACCATCAAGAAAACCAACTGCATGGTCATCTTCATCAACCAGATCCGCATGAAGATCGGCGTCATGTTCGGCAGCCCCGAGACCACGACCGGCGGCAATGCGCTCAAGTTTTATGCCTCGGTGCGCCTGGACATCCGCCGCATTGGCACCATCAAGAAAGGCGATGAAGCGATCGGCAACGAGACCAAGGTCAAGGTGGTCAAAAACAAGGTCAGCCCGCCTTTCAAGACCGCCGAGTTCGACATTCTTTTTGGGGAAGGCATCTCGCGCGAGGGCGAAATCATCGATATGGGCGTGAGCGCCAAGATGATCGACAAATCGGGCGCCTGGTACGCCTACAACGGCGAGAAGATCGGCCAGGGCCGTGACAACGCGCGGGAATTCCTGCGCGAGAACCCCAGTCTGGCGCACGAAATCGAAAACCGCATCCGCGAGCAGTTGGGCATCGCCTTGCTGCCGGATGCGGCACCGGACGCACAGGCGGCCTGAGCTGCCGCACGGATGCGGTTTAGCCCGTGCGTGGCCCCGAAGAAATGGCAAACGGGTCTTTTGACGCGCCTTCGCTGAAAGTTCGCGCCTTGCGTCTTCTGAGCCAGCGCGAATACTCGCGCGCCGAGCTGGAACGCAAGCTTGCCCGGCACGAGGAGGAGCCCGGCACGCTGGCGCAGGCGCTCGACGAGTTGAGCGCGCGCAACTTCATCAGCCAGTCGCGCGTGGTGCAGTCGGTGCTGCACCAGAAGGCGCCCCGGCTGGGGGCGGCGCGCGTGCGCCAGGAATTGCAACGCAAAGGCATCGAACCCGAGGCCATTGCCGACGCCGTGCGTGAACTACAGGCGACCGAGCTGGCGCGTGCGACCGAGATCTGGCGCCGCCGCTTCGGTGAAGTGCCGCAAGACGCCGCCGCGCGCGCCAAGCAGATGCGTTTTTTGCTGACGCGCGGCTTTTCGAGCGCCGTCGCCGCACGGATCACGCGCACGGACGAAAACGACGCTGCCTGAACACGCCGCTGGAGCGCCCGGTTGCCGTTTCCAGCTTCAAAGACCGAGCATCAAGCGCAGGTTCTGCACCGCCGCGCCGCTGGCGCCCTTGCCGAGATTGTCCAGGCGCGCGGTGACGAGCGCATGGTGGTGGTCTTCGCTGGAAAAAACGCGGATTTCAAGCTGGTTGGTGTCGTTGAGCGCCAGCGCGTCAAGCCGGCCATCGCCCGTCGGCGGCAGTACCTTGACGTACTGCGCCGGCGTGTTGCTCTTGGCGTAATGCGCGGCAAGCGCGTCGTGCAAATCGCTCGCGCGCGGCCTGCCCGGCAGCAGATCCAGGTGCAGCGGCAGTTGTACCAGCATGCCCTGGCGGAAATTGCCCACCGAAGGGATGAACACCGGCCGGCGCGTCAGGCCGGTGTACTTCATGATCTCCGGAATGTGCTTGTGTTTGAGGCCCAGTGCGTAGAGCTCGAAGGCCGGCGCGGTGCCGGCTTCGTAGGCTTCGATCATCGTGCGCCCGCCGCCCGAATAACCGCTGACCGACGGCAGCGCAACCGGATGGTCCGGCGGCAGCAAACCCGCATCGATCAGCGGGCGCAGCATGGCGATCGCGCCGGTTGCATAGCAGCCGGGATTGGCCACGCGCGCGGCCTGTGCGACCGCCTGCGCGTGCCCTGGCTCAAGTTCGGGAAAACCGAACACCCAGTCCGGCGCCACGCGATGCGCCGTGGAGGCATCGATGATCCGGGGCTTGCGGTCCGCCAGCGCATCGATCAGCGCAACCGACTCGCGCGCCGCATCGTCGTGCAGGCACAGGATGACGAGATCGGCGCCGGCCATCAGATCGCGCTTGGCTGCCACGTCCTTGCGGCGCTCGGGCGCGATGCTCATGAGTTCAACCTGCGGCAATTCTTGCAGGCGTTCGCGGATCTGCAGGCCGGTGGTGCCGGCCTCGCCATCGATAAAGACTTTGGCGATCGTCATGGTTGGAATGGATTGGGGAAACTACCGGTCAGGCGGCGAGTTCAATGCGGATGCGCAGGAGTTGCCATGATGATACAGTTCCGCCCGTCCGCCAGCCGTGTCATTGTGCGTGCGGACGATCCGCATCTCAAGCCAGCCTTCGCCCTCAAATAAAGAGACGTTCATGAAGATTCACGAATACCAAGGCAAGGAAATCCTTGCCAAGTTCGGCGTGCCCGTTCCCCGCGGCATTCCGGCGTTCACAGTGCAAGAGGCGGTTGAAGCCGCCCAGAAACTCGGAGGGCCGGTTTGGGTCGTCAAGGCACAGATCCACGCGGGCGGCCGCGGCAAGGGCGGCGGCGTCAAAGTCGCCAAAACCATTGACGACGTCAAGCGCCTGGCCGGCGAGATCCTGGGCATGCAGCTCAAAACGCACCAGACCGGCCCCGAGGGGCAGAAGGTCCGGCGCCTGTACATCGAGGACGGCGCCGACATTCAAAAGGAATACTACGTCTCGGTCGTCACCGATCGCGCCACGCAGAAAATCGCCTTCATCGCTTCGAGCGAAGGCGGCATGGACATCGAGGAAGTGGCGCACTCGCACCCCGAGAAGATCGTCAAGATATTCGTCGATCCGCTCACGGGCCTGACCGACGCGCAGGCCGGCGAGATCGCCAGCGGCATCGGCATCCCGCAGGGTTCCGTCGCGCAGGCCGCGGACGTGTTCAAAAAGCTCTATACCTGCTACATGCAGACCGATGCTTCGCTGGTCGAGATCAACCCGCTCAATCGCGACAGCAAGGGCAACATCATCGCGCTGGACGCCAAGTTCAACTTCGACAGCAACGCGCTGTTTCGCCACCCCGAAATTGTCGCGATGCGTGATCTGGACGAAGAAGACCCGGCCGAAGTCGAGGCGTCCAAATTCGATCTGGCCTACATCTCGCTGGACGGCAACATCGGCTGCCTCGTCAACGGCGCGGGCCTGGCGATGGCGACCATGGACACGATCAAGCTCTTCGGCGCCGAGCCGGCCAACTTCCTCGACGTGGGCGGAGGCGCCAGTCCCGAGAAAGTGACCGAAGCTTTCAAGATCATGCTCAAAAACAAAAACGTGAAGGCCATCCTGGTCAACATCTTCGGCGGCATCATGAAATGCGACACCATCGCCGTGGGCATCATCGCCGCGTGCAAGGCGGTGAACCTCAAGGTGCCGCTGGTGGTGCGCATGAAAGGCACCAACGAAGCCGAAGGCAAGAAACTGTTGGCGGGCTCGGGCCTGCCGATCATCAGCGCCGACACCCTGGCCGAAGCGGCGCAGAAGGTAGTCGCATCCGTCAAAGCCTGAGGAGATCCAGGAACATGTCCATCTACATCAATAAAGACACCAAGGTCATCACCCAGGGCATCACCGGCAAGACCGGCCAGTTCCACACCGAGAAGTGCCAGGAATACGCCAACGGCAAGAATTGCTTCGCCGCGGGCGTGAATCCGAAGAAAGCCGGCGAGTCGATCTTCGGCATCCCGATCTTCGGCTCGGTCAGTGAAGCGGCCCGGCAGACCGGCGCCACGGTCTCGGTGATCTACGTACCGCCCGCGGGCGCGGCCGACGCGATCTGGGAAGCCGTCGAGGCCGATCTCGACATGGCCATCTGCATCACCGAGGGCATCCCGGTGCGCGACATGCTCATGGTGCGCAACAAGATGAGGGCCAAAGTCGCCGCAGGCGGCAAAGAAACGCTGCTGCTGGGCCCGAACTGCCCCGGCATCATCACGCCGGACGAAATCAAGATCGGCATCATGCCCGGCCACATTCACCGCAAGGGGCGCGTGGGCGTGGTCAGCCGCTCGGGCACGCTCACCTACGAAGCGGTGGCGCAGCTCACCGAGATCGGGCTGGGGCAGTCGTCGGCGGTGGGCATCGGCGGCGATCCGATCAATGGTCTCAAGCACATCGACGTCATGAAGAAATTCAACGAAGATCCCGAGACCGACGCCGTCATCATGATCGGCGAGATCGGCGGCCCCGATGAGGCCGACGCCGCGCGCTGGTGCAAGGAGAACATGAAAAAACCCGTGGTCGGATTCATCGCCGGCGTCACCGCGCCGCCGGGCAAGCGCATGGGCCATGCCGGTGCGCTGATCTCGGGCGGCGCCGATACCGCCGAGGCCAAGCTCGCCATCATGGAGGAATGCGGGTTCGCCATTACCCGCAATTTCTCGGAACTGGGCAAGCTGCTGAAGTCGCGCCTGTAATCGGCGCGGATGGGTTCAGCGTCGTCTTGTCGCGCCTGCCGTGACCTGGGCGCTCAAAAGAGGACTGGCGCGTATCGCCGTCACGCTGGTGCCGCTTCTGCTGGCACTGGCGCACGTCGGCGGCCTGTGGCATTGGTCGGCGTTCGAGCGGCTGGACAAATTCATCTACGACGTGCGCTTGCGCGCGACCATGCCGCAGACGAGCGATCGGCGCGTGGTCATCGTCGATATTGACGAGGCCAGCCTTCAGGTCTACGGCCAATGGCCCTGGGCGCGCAGCCGGCTCGCCCAATTGGTTGACGAAATCATGGGCCGCCAGCGCGCGGCGGCCATGGGCTTTGACGTGGTGTTCGCCGAACCCGACACCCATACCGACGGCGCGAAAGAGCATGACGCGCGTTTCGCGCGCGCCATGACCGGCCGTCCCGTGGCCTTGGGCTACTACTTCACCAACAGGCCGGGGGCGCCGACCACCGGCGTCCTGCCCGCCCCCGTGCTGCCGCAAGGCGCTTTCCCGGCCGATCGCGACTACACGACGAACTGGAACGGCTACGGCGCCAATATTCCCGCGCTGACACGGGCAGCGGCGGGCGGCGGCTTCATCAATGCGGTCACCGATTCGGATGACGACGGTGTGTTGCGCGCGGTACCGCTCATCGCCCGTCTCAATGCGCCGGCGGATGCTTCGGCCTATTACGAATCGCTCGGGCTCGCGGTGTACCGGCTCGCCAAAGGCAAGCCTCCGGTGGCGCCGGTGTTCGCTCCCGATCCGCCCGGCCTGCGCCGTGCGCCGGACTTGCATGCGTTGGCGATCGGCGACGCGCAGGGCCAGCGCCTGCGCGTGCCGGTCGATGCGCAGGCGCGGATTCTGGTGCCTTTTCGCGGCCCCGGCGGCGCCGACGGCGGCTCATTTCGCTACGTGTCGGCCGCGCGGGTCCTGTCGGGCCGGCTCGCACCGGGCGAACTGCGCGGCGCGATCGTGTTGGTCGGCACGACGGCGCCCGGCCTGCAGGATATGCGGCCGACGCCGGTCAGCGCCGCCTTTCCCGGCGTCGAAATCCATGCCAACGTGATCTCGGCGCTGCTGGACGGCCGCATCCTGGCGGTGCCGGACTACGCCGCGGGCTACGATTTCATCGTGTTGCTGGCTGCGGGGCTGTTGCTTGCCGTGGGCATGTCGCTCATACCGGCGCCGTTCGCGCTGCTGCTCGCGCTGTTTACGGCCGGCGTGGTGGCGGCGCTCAACACCTGGCTGTACCTGAGCGCTGGCCTGGTGCTGCCGGTGGCCGTCGCGCTGACGATGATCGTCGCCACGGTCGTGGTCAACATGAGTTGGGGCAACTTCATCGAGGCGCGCACGCGGCGTAACCTGATGCGCCTGTTCGGCAGCTACGTTCCGCCCAAACTGGTCGAGCACATGCTCGAACGGCCAAGGGACTACGGCATGCGCGCGAAGAGCCAGGAACTCACGGTCATGTTCTGCGACATCCGCGGTTTCACCGAAATGGCCGAGCGCATGGCGCCGACCGACCTGCAGATGCTGCTCAACAGCATCTTCGACTGCCTGACCGAAGTCATCGGCCGCCACGGCGGCACGGTGGACAAATACATGGGCGACTGCGTCATGGCCTTCTGGGGGGCGCCAGTGGCCGTTCCGATGCACGCCACGCAGGCGGTGCGCGCGGCCTGCGAAATGATCCATGCGCTAGCCCAGTTCAATGCCACGAGCCCTGCCGCCGAGGGCCGCCGCATCGAAGTCGGCATCGGCCTGAATACCGGCCTGATGAGCGTCGGCGACATGGGTTCGGCTTTGCGGCGCAGCTACCCCGTCATCGGCGACGCGGTCAACCTTGCGGCGCGTCTCGAAGGGCTGGGCCGCGACTACGGCGTCACGATCGTCGCCAGCGCCGCCACTTGCGAACAAGTACCTGAAATGGTCTGGCAGGAACTCGACCGCGTGCAGGTGCGCGGCAAGGCACAGGCCGTCACGATTTTCACGCCGGTGGCCCGCGTGGATGAGCTGACCGGTGAGCAGCGCGCCAAATTGGACCAATGGCAACTCGTGCTGTCGGCCTACTACGCGCAGCAGCCGGAGATCGCCGCCAGACACTTGGCCCCGCTGCTGGCTGATGATGCGGAAAATATCCTTTTCCGCCTGTATGCGAAGCGGATCGGCATCATTGAATCTGGAAACGTAGCTGAACCCCAGCCATGACCATTCCCACCTCGTTCATCCAGGAGTTGATCGCCCGCGCCGACATCGTCGAGATCGTTGGGCGCTACGTGCAGCTCAAGAAAGGCGGGGCGAATTTCATGGGGCTGTGCCCCTTCCACGGCGAAAAGTCACCTTCCTTTTCGGTCAGCCCCACCAAGCAGTTCTATCACTGCTTCGGCTGCGGCGCGCATGGCGACGTGATCGGCTTCCTGATGGAGCATGCCGGCATGGATTTCGTCGAGGCGGTGCACGACCTGGCGCAGCAATACGGCCTGCAGGTGCCCGAAGATTACGCCTCGCCTGAAGACCGGGAGCGCGCTGCCAGCGAGCGCCAAAAGCAAGCCACGCTGACCGACGTGCTCGAAAAAGCCGCCAACGCCTACCGCAAGCACCTGCGCACTTCGCAGCGCGCGATCGACTACCTCAAAACCCGTGGCGTTTCGGGCTTGATCGCCAAGCGCTTCGGCCTGGGCTATGCGCCCGAAGGCTGGCGCGCGCTGGCGAGCGTATTTCCCGATTACAACGATCCGCTGCTGGCCGAAAGCGGCCTGGTCATCGTCAGCGAGGATGGCGATAGCAAGCGTTACGACCGCTTTCGCGATCGGGTGATGTTCCCGATCCGCAACATCAAGGGTGAATGCATCGCCTTCGGCGGCCGTGTGCTCGGCGATGAAAAACCCAAGTACCTCAATTCACCCGAAACATCGGTATTCAGCAAGGGCCGCGAACTCTATGGCTTGTTCGAAGCGCGCTCCGCGCTGCGCCAGCACGGCTTCGTACTGGTCACCGAGGGCTACATGGACGTGGTCGCGCTCGCGCAACTGGGTTTCGCGAACGCGGTCGCGACGCTGGGCACGGCCTGCACCCACGAGCACGTGCACAAGCTCTTTCGTTTCACCGACTCGGTCGTCTTCAGCTTCGACGGCGACGACGCGGGCCGGAACGCCGCGCGCAAGGCGCTCGAAGGCGCCTTGCCCTACGCGACCGACGTGCGCAGCGTGAAGTTTCTCTTTTTGCCGCCCGAGCACGACCCCGACAGCTTCATCCGCGAGCATGGCGCCGAAACTTTCGCGCGCTTCATCGACGAGGCCAAGCCGCTGAGCCGCTTCATGCTCGAAACCGCGCGCGAAGGCTGCGACCTCGCCAGCGCTGAAGGCCGCGCACACCTGGCCAGCAACGCGCAGCCGATGTGGAACGCACTGCCCGAAGGTGCGCTCAAGCGGCAGTTGCTCGGCGAAATCGCCGCCATGGTGCAGCTTGACGCGCAGGAACTGGCCGCGCTATGGCTGCCCGGATCGGCCACCGCGACGGCCCCGCGGCCGCCCGCGCAGCGAAAACCCGGCGCCGCGGCCTGGAGCCCGGCCGCCCCGCGCGCGCGCGGTCGTACCTTGCCCTTGAGCCGTGCTGACGTGGCGACCCGGTTGCTGCTGTCGGACATGGCGCAATGGGAGCCGCTGTCGCACGAGGTGCGAGCCATGCTGTGCGACCTGCCCGGCGAGCGCGGCGAACTGCTGCGCTGGCTCGACACCCAGTTCCACGAACATGGCATCCTGCCTTGGGCGGCGCTGCGCGAGGGGTTGCGCAGCCAGCCCTTCGAGGCGCTCGCATTGCGGCTCATGACTGGCCCCGATGGCGCCGCGTTGGGCGCAATGTCCGGCAATCGGGAAGACGATGCCCAGGAATTGCGTGACGCGCTCGATCGCATGCTCATCGAGCACATCGGTGCACAGCTCACCGAAACCGCCAATGCTTTCGGCACCGACCCCGATGCGCCCGAACGTTATCGCGCGCTCCAGGCGCGCCAGCGCGCGCTTCAGGCGCAGCTTTGAGGCGTTCATCGGGAATAAACGGAAACAAAACCGGTATTTCCCGATTTGCGGATTTGCCAGCACAAAGGCTACAGATATAATATCTGGTTACGCAGCCGATTTGCCGGCTGCATGTATCTGGCAAGAGCGACAGCAGCACCTCCGGACCGGCCCCCAAAGCGCAACGCGTTCCCCCGAAGGGATTAGGGCCCAATCACCGCAAGGGCTTGCACACCAAATGTTCGCCCTGCATCTTGCCGGGACAGGGATGGGGTCATTGACCTCGATTTTTTCGTGCCTGCACCGAGCCTGCGGCGCGTTGTGAGTCCGTTCGTCTATTTTTGACTAAAGGTCTTATGCCCAGTTCGAAGAAACCCGCTGCTCCAGCCGCCAAGAAGGCGGCCACGTCCAAATCCGTGAAAGCCGCCGCCAAGCCGGCCAGCAAGGCACGCACAACCAAGCCCGCCTTACCCAAGGGGGCTGCAACGCGAAAAGCCAAACCTAAAACTGTGACTGCCACATCCGCCACGCCGACTGAAAAACCGAAAAAAGCTGCTGCCGACCCCGCCGCCAAACCCACCGCGAAGGCCAGCACCAAATCCGCCGCCAAGCCTGCTGTAACGTCAGCGGTTGCGGCAGCGCCCGCCAAAAAGGCAGGGCGTAAACCCAAAGCCAAAGCCAAGGCTGCGAGCCAGACATCGGTCAACGACGTTGACTTGTCCGATATCGAGGACGATCTGGCCGGCGACGAGCCGGTTGCAGCGGTTGCCGAAAAAGCCAAACCGCTGCGCATGAAGATCAGCAAGGCGAAGGAACGCGCCTTGATGAAAGAGTTCGGCCTGGACGAAGCCGTGCTCTCCGAAGAAGACATGGCCAAGCGCCGCCAGCGTCTGAAAACGCTGATCACGCTGGGCAAAACGCGCGGCTACCTCACGCAAGGCGAAATCTCCGACCACCTGCCCGACAAGCTCGTTGATGCCGAGACGATGGAAGTCGTCGTCACCATGCTCAACGATTTGGGCGTGGCGGTGTACGAACAAACCCCCGACGCCGAGACGCTGCTGCTCAACAACACCGCGCCCACCGCCACCACGGTGGAAGAAGCCGAAGAGGAAGCCGAGGCGGCCCTGTCCACCGTGGACAGCGAATTCGGCCGCACCACCGATCCGGTGCGCATGTACATGCGCGAAATGGGCACCGTCGAACTGCTCACGCGCGAAGGCGAAATCGAAATCGCCAAGCGCATCGAAGGCGGCCTGATGGCGATGATGGAAGCCATCTCCGCCTCGCCCGCCACCATTGCCGAAATTCTGCGCATGAGCCAGGAAATCCGCGAAGGCAAGGCCGTCATTTCGACCGTGGTCGACGGATTCTCGAACCCCAATGAAGCCGACGACTACGTAGCCGAGGAAGACTTCGACGAATTCGACGAGGACGACGACGACGACGGCAACGGCGGCTCCAAGGCGCTGACCAAGAAGCTCGAAGAACTCAAGCGCGAGGCGCTGGAACGCTTCGACCGCATCGCCGTCATGTTCGAGAAGATCCACAAGATCTACGACAAAGAGGGCTACGGCACGCCGGCCTATCAGAAGGTACAGAAAAATCTGTCCGACGAATTGATGACGATCCGTTTCACGGCCCGTACCATCGAGCGGCTGTGTGACATGGTGCGCTCCCAGGTCAACGATACGCGCAAACTTGAGCGCGAACTGCGCCGCATCATCGTCGAAAAATGCGGCTTTCCGCAGGAAGACTTCATCCGCGACTTTTCGGGTTTCGACAAAAACCGCAACCGCATCGCGTCGAACCTGCTGAACCTCAAATGGATCGAGAAGCAGGCCGCTGCCGGCAAACCCTGGAGCGCAATCATGCAGCGCAACATTCCGCCGGTGCAGGAAATCCAGCAAAAGCTCATCGACATCCAGTCGCAGGTGGTGGTTCCGCTGGCCGAGCTCAAGGAAATCAACCGCCGCATGAATGAAGGCGAAAGCTCCTCGCGCGATGCCAAGAAAGAGATGATCGAGGCCAACCTGCGCCTGGTGATCTCGATCGCCAAAAAGTACACCAACCGCGGCTTGCAATTCCTCGATCTGATCCAGGAAGGCAATATCGGCCTGATGAAAGCGGTGGACAAATTCGAATACCGCCGCGGCTACAAGTTCTCGACCTACGCGACGTGGTGGATCCGCCAGGCCATCACGCGCTCCATCGCCGATCAGGCGCGCACCATCCGCATCCCGGTGCACATGATCGAGACCATCAACAAAATGAACCGCATCTCGCGCCAGATTCTGCAAGAGACGGGTCAGGAGCCGGACCCCGCCACGCTGGCGCTCAAGATGGAAATGCCCGAGGAAAAAATCCGCAAGATCCTCAAGATTTCCAAAGAGCCGATCTCGATGGAAACGCCTATCGGCGACGACGACGACTCGCATCTGGGCGATTTCATCGAAGACGCCGCCACCCTGGCGCCGGCGGAAGCCGCCGTCTATGCCAGCCTGCGCGACGTGACGAAGGAAATCCTCGACTCCCTGACGCCGCGCGAAGCAAAAGTGCTGCGCATGCGCTTCGGCATTGAAATGAACACCGACCACACGCTGGAAGAAGTCGGCAAGCAGTTCGATGTCACGCGCGAGCGCATCCGCCAGATCGAAGCCAAGGCGCTGCGCAAACTGCGCCACCCTTCGCGCTCGGAGAAGCTGCGCAGCTTCCTCGACACGGAAACCTAAGAGCACCTAACAAAATGATTTTTGTAGAAAACGCCAACAGA
>CAYTPC010000090.1:0-13738 GCA_964439605.1 uncultured Burkholderiaceae bacterium | reverse complement strand
GCGCGTGGATTGTGTTCTTCGCGTTCATAGCCAACTTCTTCCTGCAATCCTCGGCGCTGATGCTGACCTCGCTGGTGGTGTGCCTGGGCCTGTTCTCGGCCTTCCTGCTCTATGACATCAAGCGCGTCATCGACGGCGGCGCAACCAACTACATCGCCGCCACGCTGGCCATCTACATCAGCCTGTACAACGTGTTCCAGTCGCTGCTGGCGCTGCTGGGCATCTTCGGCGGCAGCAACGACTGATACGCTTTTTGGCGTCAACCCCAAAGCCCCGCCTGCCCAAGCGGGGCTTTTTTGTGGGCGGCCGGATCGAATAACGGTTTATTGCCCGCATGGATATTGGGTTTATACAAAAGCGATCGCAAACATACAGCCATAAATACCCCCACTCAGGAGCGGCTGCCATGGTGCGATTTGAGCGCTCTTGAAACAACCGAGCCGGTGGGGCAGTGGGCTTATCTTGGCCGCGCTTGGAACCTGCAATGGCCTTGACTGCACGGCTTGACCAACGGTTCTCGGGGTGCTTTGGGTGAATGTTGCAGGGGCGACCAAATAGATTCTGGCACTTTACAATGCCGTGCGTTGGTGCTCGCGACGTGGTTCACATGTTCGCAGTTCAACGGGAAGCAGGAGTCGATGCCCCCCGGGCCAAGGCCAGCCTGCGCTGCCCCCGCAACGGTCAAGCAGACGGCATCTTCGGATGCCACTTTTGTCAATCAGCCACTGGAAGCCCTGAAACAGGCATCTGGGAAGGCGACAAAGGCCGCGCTGCCAGCCCGGATACCGGCCAACGAGGCGGTCGCGCCATGCCCCAAGCATGGCATGGCCAGGATGTCCATGCGCCGGCGGGGAAGCTGGCAAGGGTATTGAATCTGCGGTTGTTTCCATGAAAACTTGTTTTTCTTTCCGGCGCGCGTTTCGGTGCGCTTGGCCGTGGCCGTTTGTTTGTGTCAGTCACGTCTGCAGCCTCTCGTTGGCTGTGACGGTGCTCTCGGGCGCGGCTTCCGGCGCCATGGCGCAGAGCGCCGGCACACTGGCTGCAGTCGTGGTGACCGCAACTCGCACGTCGACTCGCGCCGACGAACTGGTTTCCGACACCATCATGATTGATCGCGCGCAGATTGAGCAGCAGGCGAGCCGCACGCTGCTTGAACTGCTGGCGCGTGTTGCCGGCGTGCAGATGTCGGCCAATGGCGGCGCCGGCAAGGCGAGCAGCGTCTTTATTCGTGGCACCGAGTCGCGCCACACCCTGCTGCTGATCAACGGTGTGCGCTACGGCTCGGCGACGCTTGGCGCGCCGAACTGGGACAACATTCCGCTCGAAATGATCGAGCGCATTGAGGTGGTGAAAGGCCCGGCCTCGGCGCTCTACGGCAGCGACGGCGTCGGCGGCGTGGTGCAGATATTTACGCGCAAGGCGGCGGCGGGCGAGTCGGCCTTCATGCCGCGGGCGTCGGTGACGCTCGGCAGCCAGCGCTACGGGCAGATCACGGGCGGCTTCAGCGGCATGGCGGGCGCGGCGACTTATTCGCTCGACGTTCAGCGCACCGTCCAGCGCGGCTTCTCGGCAACCAATGAACGGATACCGTCCGGCCTGTTCAATCCCGACCGCGATCCCTTCAATCAGAGTGCCGTTAACGCATCGTTGGGCTACCGGTTCAATCTCGATTGGAAGCTCGACGCCGGGCTGCTGTATTCCGATGGCCTGAACCATTTCGACGATGGCCCCGGCGACCGCGATTCGCGCAGCACTGCGCGCACACAAACGGCCTACGTGGGCGCCAGCGGCAAACTGATGCCGAACTGGAGCACGCAATTGCGCTATGCCCGCAGTCAGGATGATGGCCGCAATATTGAGGCCAGGCCTTCGGACATGCCGGGCATTTTCGGTACCACGCAGAATCAGTACCTCTGGCAGAACGACATCGCCACGCCGGTGGGGATGGTGACCGCAGGCCTGGAGCGGCTCGAACAGAAGGTAAACAGCCCCACGCCTTATACGGTGACGAGCCGTAACATCGATTCTGCCTTTGTCGGCCTCAATGGCGATTCGGGGCCGCACAGTTGGCAGTTCAATGCGCGGCATGACCGCAATTCGCAGTTTGGTAGCGGCGATACCTGGTTCGCGGGCTACGGCTACCGTATCACGCAGAACTGGCGTGTGAACGTGTCGCATGGTACGAGCTTCGTCGCGCCGTCGTTCAACCAGCTCTATTTCCCCGATACCGGCTACGGCGGCGGCAATCCGAACCTGAAACCGGAGGAAGGCAAGAACAGCGAGATCGGCATCACCTGGAGCCAGGGCGGCCATACGGTGAAGCTGGTGGGCTATGACAACAGGATCACCAACCTGATTAGCGGGTGGCCGCCGGAGAATACCGGGCGGGCGCGTATTCGGGGCGGCACGCTGAGTTATGACGGGCAGTTCGGCCAGCTTGTCTTGCATGCGAGCTATGACGCGCTCAATCCGCGTGACCAAGACACCGGCAAGCTGTTGCGGCGGCGCGCCAGAAATCAGGCGACGCTCGGTGCTGACTACCGGATCGGTGCTTGGACCTTCGGGGGATCGGCGCTCCATGCCGGACGGCGCTACGACGACGCGGCCAATATGCGCGCGCTGGACGGTTACACCACGGTGGATCTTTATGTGCAATACCGCGTGGCCAAGGATTGGTCGGTGCAGGGCCGTGTCGTGAACGTCGGTGATGTGAATTACGAGACGGCGTTGGGCTACAACCAGCCTGGACGGGCGTTTTACGTGACACTGAGATGGCAGCCGAAATGACGTGGTTTGCTTTTCTTTCCCCCTCCCCGCAAGCGGGAGAGGGGGTAGCACCAGCGATGGACGACTGAAATGAAAGATGTCTGTCGTGAGTTGATCCTCGGTGGCCAGAAAAGCGGTAAATCACGTCGTGGCGAGCAGCTCGCCACGACGTGGCTCGGGCGTTCGCCGACGCACCGGGTCGTGCTGATCGCGACGGCGCGAGGGGACGACCAGGAGATGCGTGCGCGTATCGAACGCCATCGGGCGCAGCGTATGCCGGGAATCAAGACGGTCGAAGAGCCGTATGCGCTGGCACAGGCGATTCGGGCGAACGCCGCGCCGCATACGCTGGTGCTCGTCGATTGCCTGACGCTGTGGCTGACGAACCTCATGATGCCCATCGGCGGCGCGGCCGCTGCCGTCGCCGAGATTGAATCGGCCACCGAATCGCTACTGCTTGAGATTGGCGCGGCGACTGGCCCTGTGGTGCTGATCGGTAACGAGATCGGCCTCGGCGTGATCCCGCTCGGCGGCGGGGTGCGCGCCTTTGTCGATGCGCTGGGCGTGCTCAACCAGCGCGTGGCTGCGGCGTGCGATCGCGTGACGCTGATGGCGGCCGGCCTGTCGCTGACTCTTAAAGGATGACTCGAATGAAAAGAATGTTGGCCGCCTTGCTGACGCTGTTCGCGGCAATCGCGCAGGCGGTGGTGGTGACCGACGAGCGCGGTGTTTCCGTGGACTTGGCGCAACCGCCGCGGCGCATCGTGAGCTTGCTGCCGTCACTGACTGAATCGGTCTGCACGCTCGGCGCCTGCGAGCGTATCGTCGGTGTGGACCGCTATTCCAATTGGCCAGAATCGGTGCGCTTGCTGCCGCAGGTCGGCGGCGGGATCGATCCGAACCTCGAAGCCGTTGTCGCGCTCCGGCCCGACGTGGTACTGCTCGCCGAGTCTTCGCGCGTTACCGGGCGACTCGAAGCATTGGGAATCAAGGCGCTGGTGTTCCAGCCCAAGGGCTACGCCGACGTCAGGCGCGTGCTCCAAGCGCTGGACCGCATGCTGGGCACGGACGATGCACAGCGCGTCTGGCGGGACATCAATGCCGAGGTGTCGGCGGCGGCGCGGTCGGTGCCGCCGGAAGCCAGGCAATTGCGCGTTTACTTCGAGGTTAACGGTGGCCCGTTCGCGGCGAGCGAATCCTCATTCATCGGCGAAACGCTTGGGCACCTGGGGGAAAAGAATATCGTGCCGGCGTCGATGGGGCCGTTTCCGAAGCTCAATCCCGAATTCGTGGTGCGCGCCGATCCCGATCTGATCATGGCCGGCGAGCGCGGCGCGCAAGACCTGGAGCAGCGGCCCGGATGGAGTCGTATCAAGGCGGTGCGCGATGGCCGTATCTGCCGTTTCAACGCCGACGAGTCAGACGTGCTGGTGCGCCCCGGTCCGCGCATGGGCGAAGCGGCGTGGTTAATGGCACGATGCTTGATGAAGGCGACTCGTTGACTCCCGCGGACACCAATATTCCATGCAAATCGAAACGCCACCCGGCGAAAAACCCTACGACAAGCCCGAAGGCGAGCGCCGCAGTCTTGTGATTGTGCATACCGGTGACGGCAAGGGCAAGAGCACTGCTGCTTTCGGATTGGCGCTGCGTGCCCATGGACGCGGCAAGGCCGTGAAGATATTTCAGTTCATGAAGGTGTCCGGCGCGCGTTTCGGCGAGTGCCGGATGTTCGAGCAGATCGGTATTCCGATTGAAGGACTTGGCGACGGCTTCAGCTGGAAGAGTCGGAACCTTGCCCATTCGGCGCAGTTGGCGCGCGACGGCTGGGAGAAAGCGAAGGCGGTGATTCTCTCGGGCGCCTGTTTCTTGGTGGTGCTGGACGAGATCACCTATCCGCTGATCTACGGCTGGCTGCCGCTCGATAGCGTGCTGGAGACGCTGCGAACGCGGCCGCGCGAGGTGCACGTGGTGCTGACTGGCCGCCGGTGCCCGGAGGAAATCATCGCGCTGGCTGACACCGTGACCGAGATGAGGATGGTCAAGCATGCGTTTCAGGCCGGTATTCCGGCGCAGCGTGGTATCGAAGACTAAGAACAGGTTCTAACATGTGGATATCGATCGTCGCTGTCTGGTTTGCGTTGGCTATCGATCGCTGGTTCGGCGAGCCGCCTTCGGGCATCCATCCGGTCGTCGGAATCGGGCGCTGTCTGGGTTGGTTTGGCGAGCGCATCGCGCCGCGCGCCGGTGACGCCGAGCGCCATTGGCTGTGTTTCGGCGCGGGCGCGCTCGTGTGGTGTGCCGGGGCGCTGCTGGTGGCGGCATTGGCTTGCGCCGTTGCGCTGATCGCCGGCAGGCTGCCGGCCTGGGCGCATGCGTTGGTGTTGGGCATCGTGCTCAAGCCGCTGTTGGCGTGGCGTATGCTGCGTGATGAAGTGCTGGCGGTCGAGGCGGCGCTCGGCCGTTCGCTCGACGAAGGGCGAACTCAGCTCGCACGGTTGGTGAGCCGCGACGTGAGATCTCTCAGTCAAGAGCAAGTGCGCGAGAGCGCCATTGAGTCGCTGGCCGAGAATCTCAATGATTCGCTGGTGGCGCCGCTGTTCTGGTTTGTGCTGTTGGGCCTGCCTGGCGCGGCGGTTTATCGTTTTGCCAATGTCGCTGATGCGATGTGGGGCTATCGCTGCATCCGCGCGGGGCGCGATTGGGAGTGGGCTGGCAAATGGGCCGCGCGAGCGGACGATGTGCTTTCCTGGATACCGGCGCGTCTTACCGCCGGATTGTTGCTCCTGGGGTCGTCGGTTGGGCTGGGCGCATGCTGGCGCGAGGCGCGCAAAACGCCATCGCCCAATAGCGGGTGGCCAATGGCTGCGGCGGCCCTACGGATGAACGTGAGGCTTTCGAAGCCCGGCGTATATGTGCTTCACGCACAGGGACGCACGCCTGCGGCGGCGGATGTGGCGCGTGTTACGGCGCAGGCCTCCCGCGTAGTCGGGTGGTCTGCATTGGGCGCAACGGCGGCGTTGGCAGCGATGGAGGTGTGGAGATGATGCACGGTGGCCCGGATGCGCTCGGCGCGGCGCGGCATGACTTTTCGACCAACGCGAATGCGTTCGGGCCATGTCCCGACGCGGTGTTGGCGATCAAGGATACCGATCCTTGCCATTATCCGGACCCGCTATATACCGCATTGCGCGAACGGCTGGCAGTCTTTCATAAGGTCGATGCGCGACGGATCGTAATCGCGGCGAGTGCCAGTGAATTCATTTCGCGCATCACAATGGCTGTGGCGCGGCGTGGCCATCGCCGAATACAGGCACCACCGCATGGCTACTGCGATTACCTGCGCTCGGCGGCAGCGTGGGGCTTTGAGCTGGTGAGCGCGGGCGCCGATCTGGTGTGGTGCTGCGATCCATCGAGTCCGCTCGGTCAGCCGCAGGAAGGGTTGGCCTCGTGTATCGACGGGCTGTCCGCCGATGCGGTCTGTGTGATTGATCTCGCCTACGAACCACTGCGGTTGGAGGGTGCGCTTTCGTTGTCTCCGCGGCAGCTGAACGCAATCTGGCAGCTTTGGACGCCCAACAAGGCACTTGGCCTGACCGGCATCCGCGCCGCTTACGCGATCGCGCCGCCTGGGGCGCAGGAGATGGTTGCGCAGCTTGCGACACTTGCGCCTTCCTGGCCTGTCGGTGCGCATGGCGTCGCGCTGCTTGAAAACTGGATCGCTCCGGCCACCCGGCGCTGGTTGGATGAAAGCCGTATCGTGCTGCGTACATGGAAATCCGCGCAGCGTGCAGTGTGCGAATCGCTCGGCTGGCAATGTTTGCCCAGTGTCGCCAACTATTTCTGCGCGAAGCCGGACGCGCCGTACTCGATTAAACGTGCCGCCGCTTTGCGCGCGCATGGTATCAAGCTGCGTGACACCGCATCTTTCGGATTGCCGGATCATGTGCGGCTCGGCGTGTTGCCGCCGGCCAGCCAGGAGGCGCTGCGGCAAGGTTGGCTGAAAATACTTCTTTATTACCACGAGGGCGGGAATCCACCAACACCTCCCCCCCTTTTTTCTCGACAACAAGTAGATTGCCGCCTTCGCGGGAATAACGATGAGTAAGTGGAAATGTAAGTGACACCCTGGACAATTCTCCCCGCAAACCCCAAGGCAAGCACCCGCTGCGTGATGGTCCTCGGCACCACCAGCAACGCCGGCAAAAGTTGGATCGCAACCGCGCTGTGCCGCTGGTATGCGCGGCAGGGGTTCAAGGTCGCGCCGTTCAAGGCGCAGAACATGAGCAATAATGCCCGTGTCGTTGCGGGCGGTGAGATTGGCAGTGCGCAGTATTTCCAGGCGTTGGCCGCGTGCGCCGAGCCCGACGTGCGCATGAATCCGCTGTTGCTCAAGCCCGAACGCGACACACACAGCCAGGTGATCCTGATGGGCCAGGTGCGCCGCGAGCTTTCGACGCTGCCATGGCACGAGCGCAGTGAGCGCGTGTGGCCGCAGATCGTGAGAGCGCTTGATGCGTTGTACGCCGAAAACGACATTGTGGTCATCGAAGGTGCCGGCTCGCCCACCGAGATCAATCTCATGGCAGGTGATATCGTGAACCTGCGCGTGGCCCGGCACGCAAATGCGCGCTGCCTGCTTGTAACCGACATTGACCGCGGCGGCGCTTTCGCGCATCTCTACGGCACCTGGGCGTTGATGCCGCCGGCCGATCGCGGGCTGCTCGCCGGCTTCGTGCTCAACAAGTTTCGCGGCGATGCCTGCCTGCTTGCGCCAGCGCCGCAACGGCTCGAAGAACTGACCGGCGTGCCGACTGTCGCCACCTTGCCGATGCTGTGGCGGCACGGGTTGCCGGAGGAAGACGGCGTGTTCGACCACCGCGGTGGCGCAGCGAGCGGTGAAGTCACGCGCACCATAGCTGTCGTGGCCTATCCGCGCATCAGCAACCTCGACGAGTTTCAACCGCTCGCGAACATCGCGGGTGTGCGCTTGCGCTGGGCGCGCAGCCCGGCGGATGTGGCGGATGCGGACTGGATTATTCTGCCCGGCTCCAAGAACACCAGCGGCGATCTCGCATGGCTGTGCGCGCAGGGTTTGGACCGTGCCGTGACAGCCCATGCGGCGCGTGGTGGGGCCGTACTCGGCGTATGCGGCGGATTGCAGATGCTTGGCGAGACGCTTATCGATCCGCATGGGGTCGATGGCACTCGGCCAGGGCTTGGGCTGCTGCCAGTGGTCACAGTCTTTGCCGCTAACAAGACCGTGCGGCATCGTGACGCGACTTTTTCGCATTTCGCGGGGCCGTGGTCGGCGCTTTCTGGCCTCAGCGTGCGCGGCTACGAAATTCATCATGGGCAGACCGTTCAACACAGCGCCAAGACTGCTACCGGCGACCACGTTGTATCGGTCATGGCGGATGATCTCGCGTGGTGCAATGGTGCGGGGAACGTGCTGGGTCTTTATCTGCACGGGCTATTCGAAAACCCGGTTGTATTGCGGGCGTTTTTCGGCGTTCAAGCGCGCACGCCGGATGCGGTGTTCGACGGTTTGGCCGACCACATCGATTCCCACTTTGAACCGGGCGTGTTGCGCTCTCTGATCGCATGAGGCCAATCTCTGGTGGCTGAAATGACAAACAAACAAAGCCGTATCTTGACCTTTGGCTCAATGCTGCTGTTGTTCGGCGTCGTTTTGTTGGCGCTTGGCATGGGCATCGGCAGTACAAGCTTTGAGAGCATCTTCGCCGCCCGTCACGACCCGGTCGCGATGCAGATCGTGTGGGACATCCGCCTGCCGCGCACGCTCGGCGCATGGCTCGCCGGCGCGCTGCTCGGGCTTGCAGGCGCGGTGGCGCAGGGACTGTTTCGCAATCCGCTCGCGGATCCGTATCTGCTGGGCAGCGCGTCGGGCGCATCGCTCGGCGTGGCGGTCGCGCTGTGGCTGTTTGGTGCCTCGACGGGAGGCGCGGGCGGCACGCAGTGGGTGTTTCGCCTTGGTTTGACCGGCGCGGCCTTCGTGGGTGCGGTGCTGGCGGTGCTGCTCACGCTATTGCTGGCACGCGGCGTGCAGCAGACGCTGCGCCTGCTGCTCGCGGGCGTGATCGTCGGCGTGGTACTTGGCGCGGTGAAGGACCTGATTGCCATCGGCTCCGCTGATTTGCTGCATGCCTTGCAGGGCTTCATCCTTGGCAGCACCGGACTGGTTGGTTGGAGCGCCTGTGCCGTGATGGGCGCGGTCGGTGCCGTGTGTCTCGTGCTGGGATGGGTGCTCGCGCCCGTGCTGGACGCGCTCGCGCTCGGCGAGGCGACCGCTGGTAGTCTTGGCTTGCCGCTACCCGTGATGCGCGCCGCGCTGGTTGCCGTGCTCGCGCTCGCGACCGGTGCCGCCGTGTCGCAGACCGGGCTGATCGCCTTTGTTGGACTGGCGGCGCCCCATCTGGTGCGCTCGGTGGTCAAAGTTACCTATGCGCGGCTAATCGTTCTGTCGAGCGGGATGGGCGGGCTGCTGCTGATGGCCGCCGATTTGCTGGCGCGTTGGTTTATTGCGCCGCAGGAATTGCCGGTGGGGGTGCTGACCGCGGTGCTCGGCGGCAGCTATCTGCTGTGGTTGATGCACCGGCGCGACGCGCAAGGCGGTCAACGATGAACGCTATCGAAGCTCACAACGTCAGTGCGTGGCTCGGGTCCGCGCAAGTGCTGCATTCGATCGACCTCGCATTCACAAGCGGGCGCTGGGTCAGCATCGTTGGTCCTAACGGCGCGGGCAAATCGACCTTGCTCAAGGTGCTTGCCGGTCTGCTGCCGCATAGCGGCGAGGTGCGTTTGTTTGGCCAGCCATTGACGGCGATGCCCGGCCGCGTCCGTGCCCGGCGACTGTCGTGGCTCGCGCAGGGCGGGGCGGATGCTGGCAGCGCGGATGATTTTCGGGTATACGATGTCACGATGCTCGGGCGCCTGCCGCATCAGCGCTGGCTCGCGGCGCCGGACGATACGGACCGTGCTGCGGTGGAATGCGCCCTGCGCCGCACACAGGCCTGGGAGTGGCGTGACCGGTTTTTGGGCCGGTTGTCGGGCGGTGAGCGGCAACGCGTGCTGCTAGCTCGTGCCCTCGCGGTCGAGGCGGATGTGCTGCTGATGGACGAGCCGCTTGCCAACCTCGACCCGCCGCATCAGGCCGACTGGATGCAGACCGCGCGTGAACTCGCCGCGCAGGGGCGCGCCGTGGTCAGCGTGCTGCATGAACTCAATTGCGCGCTGGCGGCCGATGATGTGGTGGTCATGGATCGAGGTCGGGTGTTGCATCACGGCCCTTGCGGCGATGGCGCGACGCACCGGGCACTCGAAGCGGTGTTCGAACGGCGCGTCGCGGTACGTCGAATGGAGGGGCAATGGCTGGTTGTGCCGCGTTTTCTTTCCTCTTCCCCGCTTGCTGGAGAGGGTTGATGAGAGGGCCGACTGCAGGCCGATGGGCCCCATGTTTTTTGAAACCCTTCATCGCAGGCGCGGCGCCACTCGGTCTTCGGGCCGGTTTTCTCCCATAAGTAGGCAAGGGAGATTCCTCCGCCCATCGATTTCCTCCTCAGAACCAGGCGTACCGCGCCCTTTCATCCCATGACACTCCAACTCCCTCCCATCCCCGCCATCGACGACGACGCGCTTGCCGCGCAGCTCCAGAACGCGCTCGATAACAAGACCAAACCCGTTGGCGCACTGGGCCGCTTGGAAACACTCGCCTCGCGCCTTGGGCGCATCCTGGGCACCGTGGCGCCCATACTTGAGGTGCCGCAGATGCTGATCTGCGCGGGTGATCACGGCCTGGCCACACAAGGTGTTTCCGCGTACCCGAGCGACGTTACGTGGCAGATGGTCGAAAATTTTCTCGCCGGTGGCGCCGCCGTGAGCGTACTGGCGCGGCAGCACGGGCTGAACCTCACGGTAGTCGATTGTGGCGTGCGGCATGATTTCGCGCCGCGCAAGGGCTTGCTGATACGCAAGATTGCACTCGGCACCGCCGATGCCTCCACCGCTCCCGCGATGAGTCTAGCGCAATGCGAACAGGCGCTGGCCAACGGCATGGCGCTGGTGCGCGACCTGCCCGGCAACGCGTTGCTGCTTGGCGAGATGGGCATCGGCAACACCTCCGCCGCCGCGATGTTGCTGGCCCGCATCAGCGGCCACGACATCGACGTCTGCACCGGTCCTGGCACCGGCCTCGACGCCGCAGGCCGAGCGCGCAAGAGCGAGGTGCTGCGCGGCGTGCTCGAACGGCACAGTGACGCCACGAGTCCGCTCGCCGTTTTGGCCGCGTTTGGCGGTTTCGAGATCGCGACGCTCGTTGGTGCGGTCTTGCAGGCGGCGCAGGAGCGGCGCGTGATCGTGCTCGACGGTTTCATCGCCAGCGCCGCCGTGCTGGTGGCGCAGACGTTGCGCCCACATGTGGTGCAACGCTGCGTCGCGACGCACGCATCGGCGGAGCCAGGACACCGGCTGATGTTGAAGTTCCTCGGGCTCGAACCGCTGGTGGAACTTGATTTGCGCCTCGGCGAAGGATCGGGCGCGGCACTCATCTGGCCGCTGCTGGAATCAGCCTGCCGCATCCTGCGCGAGATGGCGAGCTTTGAATCGGCGGGGGTATCAAAGAAGTGAAACTCAAACGTCGCGCGCTTGGAATCCCTCCTTCTTCGCGGAAGAGGGGTTGGGGTGAGGGGGAAGGGGTTTCCACGACGCGCGTCCTGACTTACGGCATCTCTCCCGCGAGGGGGGAGGGGAGTGAAACATGAACGGTATTCGTCACTTTCTCCTCGCTCTGCAATTTTTCACCCGCGTCCCGGTTACCGGGGTGCTCGCGAAGTGGGTCGGTTTCAGCCCCGCGATGCTGCGTGCGAGCACGGGGCACTTTCCTGGCGTCGGCTGGCTCGTGGGCGGCATCGGCGCGAGCGTGTTTTGCATCGCTCAAACCGGGCTGTCGGGACCGATGGGTGCGCTCGCCGCGGCGGCGCTGTCCACGATCACGACCGTATTGATCACCGGTGCTTTCCACGAAGACGGACTGGCCGACGTGGCCGACGGCCTCGGCGGCTCGGCGGAGCGCGACCGGGCGTTGGAAATCATGAAAGACTCGCGCATTGGCGCTTTCGGCGCCATCACGCTGGTGCTTGCGCTCGGGCTCAAGCTGGCGCTGTTGGCGCTGCTGGCAAGGCAGGGCGGGGCGGCCATCATTGTCGCGCTTATCAGTGCCCATGTACTGTCGCGGCTCGCGCCGCTGTTCCTGATGCGCTGGCTACCTTATGTGGGCGGCGAGCACGCCGCGAGCAAGTCCAAGCTGCTTGCCGATGCGATTAGCAGCGGTGCCTTGTGGGTCGGTATCGCGTGGTCGCTGCCCGCGCTCGCGTGGCTCGTGATGATGTATGGCGTTGTGCGCGGTCTCGCGGCGGTTGCGCTGTGCGCGCTGGCCGCTTTGAGTGTGGCTGGGTTGCTGTGGCGGCGGCTACGCGGCCTCACCGGTGACGGCCTCGGTGCGACGCAGCAGGTGTGCGAACTGGCGATCTACCTCGCACTGGCATGGCGGTCATGAAGCTGCTGCTCGTGCGCCACGCCAAGACCGCCGCCGATGGCCTCTGCTACGGCCGCGCCGATATCCCCGCGCTGCCCGAAGCGACCCGCGCCGTGGCCAAAAGCGTGGCGCCCCTGCTGCCCGCAGGCGCTGTGCTGCGCTGTTCGCCGTTGTCGCGCTGCGCCGATCTCGCGCAGACTCTCGCCGAACTGAGGCCCGATTTACAAACGGCAGCGAGCGATTCGCGCATCATTGAAATGGACTTCGGCGAGTGGGAACAACGGCCTTGGTCCGACATTGACCGTGCCGCCATTGATACTTGGGCGTGCGGTTTTGCCGACACGCGCGCAGGCCGCAACGGCGAAAGCACGCGGCAATTTATGTGTCGCGTGGCCGATGCCTTCGATGCTTGGCGCGATGGGGGACACGATGCCGTCTGGATCACCCACGCTGGCGTGATTCGCGCCGCATGGCTGCTGCGCGATGGCATCCGCAGCGTCGAGCGTGCCGACCAGTGGCCTCATCAGCAGATTGCGTTCGGCGAGTGCGTGACGATCCAGTGTTAAATCATGCTCGACGATGCACGCGTGGATGCCATCATCGCCAAGACGCTCAAATCCGTACCTTCATCACACAGCCGCCGCATTTACGCCACCTCGCCTTGGTCACGAGAGCTTCGCGGTTCCTGGCTCGCTCTGCTCGGCAGCGCCTTGTATGCAGTTCTTGTTCATCGGCTCATGATTTACATTCCACGCTTCCTCTCCACACTCGGTCGCCCTCATGCGGTTGCGTTTCACTTCGTTCGTCGTAACCAACTTACGGCGGGACTTGTACACGCAGGTATGCGCCCATGTCGGGCACACCAAGAAAAAACCCGCAATGCCTTGCAGCACGCGGGTTTGAGACTTTTTGGAACCTTATGAAACGTTATCTTGGTGCCGGCGGCCGGAATCGAACTGGCGACCTACGCGTTACGAGTGCGTTGCTCTACCGACTGAGCTACACCGGCGTCAAAGGTAAGATTGTAAGAGGAAGGCGGGAAACGTTCCAAACAAAGCACGGCACCGGGATGAAATCATGACCTTGATCGCCATCCTTGTGGGCACGCTGGCGGCCGGCGTAGTCAGCGTGTGGATTGCCGCAGCACTGTCCTTTGGTGCTCTGGCGCGCTACACCCGGCACATGCTCAGCCTGGCCGCCGGCGCGCTGCTGGCCACGGCGCTCGTCAATCTGCTGCCTGAAGCATTTGAATCGCACGCCGCGCCGCAGACCCTGTTTGGCGCTTTGCTGGCGGGGCTGGTATTTTTCTTTGTGCTCGACAAAGCGCAAATGTGGCACCACAGCCACGAGCACCATGCCGATCTGCCCTCGCTCGACCAGGCGATGAGGGACGAGACCGCGCCTGAGCAGGCGCACAAC
>CAYTPC010000089.1:0-5720 GCA_964439605.1 uncultured Burkholderiaceae bacterium | reverse complement strand
CCATCAGTCAACCATCGTCAGGCCGCCGCTCACGCTGAGCACTTGGCCAGTCACGAAGCTTGAACGGTCGCTGGCAAAAAACAGTATCGCGTCGGCCACTTCGCTCGGTTGGCCCAGGCGCTTCATCGGGATTGCACCAATGAGCGCATCGCGCATCTTCTGGGGCTGGGTAGCAAACAGCGGTGTATCCGTCGGCCCCGGACAGACGCAGTTCACGCGCACGTTCTTGCGCGTCAACTCGCGCGCCAGCGACTTGGTCAAGGCGATCACACCGCCCTTGGCGCCCGCATACACCGTCTCGCCGAAGCTGCCCACGCGGCCGGCGTCGCTGGCGACGTTGACGATGCGCCCGCTGCCCGATTCGATGAGCAGCGGCAACAGGGCACGGGTGACACATACGGGGCCCATGAAGTTGAGCGCCACGATCTTGTCCCAGTAATCGGGCGTGTTTTCCATGAAGGGTTGGATGATGTCCCATCCAGCGGCGTTCACGAGCACGTCCAGACGCCCGAAATGCGCACGCACATGGTCGGCCACGGCTGTGGCCGAAGCCAGTTGAGTGACGTCGAGCTGCGCGAAGCTGACGTCCTTGCCCGCGGCCTGGAGGCCGGCGGCGGCCTTCTCGCCGGCGGCGGCGTTAATGTCAGTAAGCACGACGCGCGCGCCGGCTTCGGCGAATGCGGTGACGGTGGCCAAGCCAATGCCCGACGCGGCGCCGGTGACGAGGACAGTTTTGCCTTGAAAGTTCATGAGAGGGTGCTCCTTGTGAATGGGGTGGGTTTACTTGGCCTTGGGCGCGAAGAACTGGGCGACACGCGCTTTCGAATCGGCGTTGCGCATCAGGGCGGCTGGTTTCTCGAGTTCGCGCTCGAAACCGTTCACGGCGGGGTCGAAGGCGGCGTGCATGCAGTCTTTCGATGCGGCGAGCGCGTCGCGCGACAGTCCGCCGATGCGCTCGGCGATACCTGCGACTTTGGCGTCGAAGGCCTCGGCATCGACCACCCACTGGACGATGCCGAGGCGCTCGGCCTCGCGGCCATCGACAACATCGGCTGACAAAATGAGACGCGCCGCCGCGCCAAGACCGGCAAGCCGCGTCAGGCGCTGCGTGCCCCCGGCGCCGGGGATCATTCCCACGCGCGCTTCAGGCAAGCCGAGCGTGGCCGTGGTGGTGGCGATGCGCAGGTCGCAAGCAAGCGCCAGTTCAAGACCGCCACCCAGGGCCGCGCCCTGCACGCAGGCCAGCGTCACGGCAGGCAGCGCCTCGATGCGGTCGAACAGCCGGTGCAGTGTGCGCACATAGGCCACCATGCGCTCGATGCCGCCCGGCTCGTCGAAATAGGAGCGGATCAGGCTCAGATCGGCGCCTGCGCAGAAGGTGCGCTGGTCGCTTCGAATGACGACGAGCGTGGGTTGCTTGGCCGTCACTTGGTCGAGTACGGTCTCGAACGCGGCGACAAAAGCCGGGTCCATGGCGTTGACGGGCGGACGGCTCATGACGATCGTCGTCACGGCGCCATCATGGCGAACACGAATCATGTGAGGCTCCTTGCGGTCAGTTGCTGGCGAATCATGAATTTCTGAATCTTTCCGCTGGCGGTGGACGGCAGGCTCGGCCACAGTTCGAGCCGTTCGGGAAGCTTGAACTTCGCAATCCCTTTGTCAATCAGGAAAGCCGTCAATTCATTGAGCGTGAGCGTTTGTCCAGACTTTGGCACAACCACGGCACAACTGGTCTCACCCAAGCGCTCGTGCGGGACGCCGACGACAACGACGGACTGCACCGCCGGGTGCGAGGCGAGGTGGTTCTCGACTTCGGCCACCGAGATGTTTTGACCGCCGCGCACGATGATGTCTTTCAGACGTCCGGCAATGCGGATGGAGCCGTCCGGCAAGGCGCGCGCGAGGTCGCCCGAGTGCACCCAGCCCTCGGCATCAAGCGCCCTGGCCGTCATCTCCGGCTCCTCGAGATAGCCGAGAAAGGTGTTCGGCCCGCGCGACCATTCCTCGCCGACCTCGCCCGGCGGCACGTTGCGGCCGTCCTTGTCAACGATGCGGACCTCGATGCCGGCCAGTGGGCGTCCGTCGGACAGCCATGAGTTCTCCAGCGGGTCTTCGGGGTGGACGATGGTGTGCGGCGGGCTTTCGGTGGCGCCATAAACCGACAGCACGCGCATACCGATAGCGGCAGCCGCACGCACCGGCGCCTCAGGCACCGGCGCGCCACCACAGAGGAAATAACGCAAGGCAGGCAACCGCTCGCCGTTGACGTTCAGCGCGGCGACGGTGTCGGCGAGAAATGGCGTGGCGCCCATCGTCCAGGTGCAGCCGTGCGCTTTCATCTGCGCGGCGGCGGCAGTGCCGCTGAACACGTCGAGCACACTCAGCGTGCCGCCTGTGGTTAGTGTCATCCCGAAACCATGCAGGAAGCCGGTTGCATGCGACAGCGGCGAGGCCATGAAGGCAATGTCACGCTCGGTGATGTGCAAAGCCGCGGCCATCGCGCGTTCGCCAAAAAGAATGGTGTTGTGCGTGTGCACCGCACCTTTGGAGCGTGACTCGGTGCCAGAGGTGAAAAGCACGGCGCAGGCATCGTCCGCGCTGACGGCAGACACGCACGTTAACGGTGCGTGATCGAGAGCGCGTTCGTAATCCATGCCCAGATCGTGGGCGCCGCTGCCGATGCGCATCAGCGTGAAGTTCGTTCCCGCCGCAGGAACGATCGCCGCCGCCATCGCCGTGTAGTCGGTACTGCGGAAACGCCCAGCGATGAACAATACCTTGCTCCGGCACTTGTCGAGGACGAAGGCGAGTTCGCTGCGGCCATAGGTCACGGGCACTGGATTGATGACCGCACCCAGTTTGAGCACGGCCAGGAATACGACCACGGTTTGGCGCCAGTTGGGCAGGCACGCGGTCACGATGTCACCCTTGCCCACGCCGCGCGCCGCGAGGAAACCGGCAAGGCGGCTCGACTGCTCGTCGAGCGCGCGATAACTGAGCGCCGCCCCGCTGGCGTCGCGCACGGCGACTTTGTCAGGGTGTGCGGCAACGCGCGTGGCGATAAGGCCATGCACGGTGTCCTCGCGCCACTGCCCGTCCGCACGATAGCGCCGGGCGCGCTCCGAATCAGGCTGCGGAAAACGCATCATCTGGCTCCGGACGCTGGACGGCCGGCCAGATGTGTCTGGATGGAGCCGAGCAGGCCGCCGTCGACCACAATGTTCTGGCCGGTCAGATAGGTTGCATCAGGCGACAGCAGAAACTCGACGAGACCCGCGCAATCGCGTTGGGGATCGCCGATCCGGTGCAGAGGCACGAGCGCCTCGCGCGCCGCTTTCTTTTGTGCGTCGGCGTAGATCGGTGCCGTCATTGCCGTGTGGAAGAGTCCGGGCGATACCGCGTTCACACGGATGCCGTCGGCTGCCCACTCCTGCGCCAATTGGCGCACCATCATGATGAGTGCGGCCTTGCTTGAGCTATAGGCGCCGACGCCGGGATAGGGTTCGACACCGGACATCGACGCCACCGCCACCATCGCACCGCGGCTTGCGCGCAGCGGCGCATAAGCGGCGCGCGCAAGCTTCCAGACGCCGCGCAAATTGACGGCAAACACCCGATCCCAAGCCTCGTCATCGATACCGCACAGCGTCCCAGGTATAGAAATGCCGGCATTGCTGACGACGCCATCAAGCCCGCCAAAACACTCGATGGCGGAATCGACCAAGTGCTGCGGTACCTCGGGGCGTGACAGATCGCCGCTGATGGTGGCCACCAGCGCGCCGGTAGCTGTGCATTCGGCAGCGATCGATTCCAGCTCGGGTGATGGCGCCGAGGCGCACAGCGCGAGTTGCGCGCCGGGGCGCGCCAATCGTTGCGCCATCGCGCGGCCCAGGCCGCGGCTTGCTCCAGTGATCAGCAATCGCATCGCGCTCTCCTTTGCAAAACAGTGTTGTGCCGATGGGTGACTGTCAAAATCATGAGCCGGAGCTGGCTTCACAGCGTGCGCGCGATCAGCTCGCGCATGATTTCGTTGGAGCCGCCGTAGATGCGGTGCACACGCGCATCGGCGAAGGCGCGGGCAATTGGATACTCCCACATATAGCCGTAGCCACCGTGCAGTTGCAGGCATTGGTCAACCACGCGCCCCATCAACTCGGTACACCAGTACTTGGCCATCGCGGCCACAGTTTTATCGAGCTTGTCAGCGTTGGCTTCCACGAGGCAGCGATCAACGAACACTTGCGCGATCTCGATCTCGGTTTTAATTTCGGCAAGGCGAAAGCGCGTGTTCTGAAACTCAGCCACCGGCGTGCCGAAAGCCTTGCGCTGGCGTGTGTAGTCGCAAGTCCATTGCAGCGCCGCCGCCGAGGTGGCCACCGCGCCGACGGCAATTTGCAGACGTTCCCATGCAAGTTCCCGCGTGAGCATCGGGAAGCCCTGATTTTCTTGGCCGAGCAGGTTGCGTTCGGTGAGGCGCACGTTGTCGAAGTACAGCTCGCAGGTGTCTTGCGCCTTCATGCCGATCTTCTTGAAATTCTGGCCGCGCGACACACCGGGCATTCCAGCTTCGACGACCCACAGCGTGACCTCTTTCTGCGCCGGATCACGGCTGGACTTGGCGGCGACGACCAGCAGGTCGGCACACTGGCCGTTGGTGATGAAAGTTTTCTGGCCGTTAAGCACCCAGTGATCGCCTTGGCGAATGGCGTTGGTACGAATCGAGCGCAAGTCGCTGCCCGCGCCCGGTTCGGTAAGAACAATGGCGCCGATCATGTCGCCGCGCGCCATTGCGGGGAGCCATTCGCGCTTTTGCGCCTCGCTGCCGTAATTGAGGATGTAGGGAGCGACGATATCCGAGTGGGTGGAAAAACCGGGGCCAGACAGACCGAGCCGCGCCTGCTCCTCGATGAGGATGGCCGGGAAAAATCTGTCCGCCTCACTGCCGCCGTACTCCTGCGGCAGCGTGGTGCACAACAACCCGGCCGCGCCAGCCTTGTGCCATACCGAACGCGGAGCCACGCCTTCCTGCTCCCATTCGTGGTGCTTGGGAGCAACTTCGCGCTCAAAAAACTTGCGAGCCAGATCACGAAAGGCTTCATGATCCTTGTTGAAAATCTCGCGTGCGAGCATCGTCATGACGCTTGTCTCCTTGGGTTCTGCAGGTGAGATCGTAGACAGCGCACCGCGCGATCTCAATTCACAAACCGGGCGAAGAACCGGACAAATCGGGCCTCGTCATCAAGATACCTTATCCTGTTTGTACTTGCTCAATGACAGACGCTCGATGTTTCGCGCGCCGGTTCTTCATAGAAATCAACCATGGCCACGACAATTCCCAGTTACGCGCTGTACGGCGATGAAGTGCAACCGGCTTGGCTGGATATGGTCCATTTCGAGCGTATCCCGGTACGTTCGTCGATCTACAACTTCGACATCAAACCGCATTTCCACGAGGGTTTGATTCAGCTTTTGTACGTCACTTCCGGCGGCGGCACCGCTTCCATTGATGGAGTGACATGGCCCGTTCATCCACAGACCCTCATCATCGTGCCCGCACGCCATGTGCACGAATTGCACTTCACGCCAGATACCGACGGTCCGGTCGTGACCGCGGCGCAGCGTCCGCTTGAGTCAATTGCGAAGGTGACGGCGCCCGACCTGCTTGCACACATTCGCCGGCCACTCGTGCTTGGCGTGGCCAGTTCGGCGCGCTACGC
>CAYTPC010000088.1:0-12314 GCA_964439605.1 uncultured Burkholderiaceae bacterium | reverse complement strand
TACTTCACCGGTAACGGCGCCACGCCGTACAGGCTTGAAGAAATCCGCTTTGCCGACGGCACGACCTGGGGGTTTGATGAGGTCAATGACATGGTCCAAAGCGGGGTCAAGAGCGCAAGCGCGCCGGTCGCGAGCATCGATGCGCTGGTGCAGTCGATGGCGAGCTTTGCCGTTCCGCAATCGGCCGAGACCAGCGCCACCCTGGCCGCGATGCAGCAGAGGATGCCGGAGCCGGTGCTGCTGGGGGCGGGGAGGTAAGGCTCAGACGCGGCCTCGAATGGATCGTCAACAGGCTCTTATGCACGAAACGCCATAACCAAACAAAGAGATATTCGTTGGTCGATTGCTTGCCTGTTTCGACAATACGCCTCTTTCTTTATCGAGACCGAGAGACAGAGGATGAGCATGATCCCGAAAACCAGAACGATCCTGGCCGCGCTTGCTTTGGCGGCTTCAGCCAGCGCCTTCGCGCAGAGCACGCTGCTCAACGCCTCGTATGACGTGTCGCGCGAGTTCTACAAGGACTACAACGCCGCTTTCGTCGCGCATTACAAGAAGACCACCGGCAAGGACGTGAAGATCGACCAGGCCCACGGCGGTTCCAGCGCGCAGGCGCGGGCGGTGGCCGATGGGCTCGACGCCGACGTGGTGACGATGAATACCAGCTCTGATGTCGATTTCATCGCCAGTACCGGCGCGGTCGCCAAGGATTGGGCCAAGCGCTTCCCCGACAATGCGGCGCCGACCACTTCGACCATGCTGTTCCTGGTGCGTCATGGCAACCCGAAGGGAATCAAGGACTGGGAAGACCTGATCCGCCCCGACGTGAAGGTGGTGGTGGTCAATCCCAAGACCGGGGGCAACGGCCGCTACGCCTACCTCGCGGCCTGGGGCTACGTGAAGAAAAAAGGCGGCACCGACGCGCAGGCGGCCGAGTTCGTGGGCAAGCTGTTCAAGAATGTGCCGATCCTCGCGCGCGGCGGGCGCGACGCAACCTCGGCGTTTTTGCAGCGCAATATCGGTGACGTGCTGATCAGCTTCGAATCGGAGGTGCTCTCGATCAACCGCGAGTTCGGCGCCGGCAAGGTCGATGCGGTTTACCCGTCGATCAGCATCGTGGCCGAGAACCCGGTCGCGGTGGTCGAGCGCACGGTGGGCAAGAAGGGCACGGCGGAACTGGCCAAGGCCTACCTGGATTACCTCTATTCCGACGAAGGGCAGGAAATCGCCGCCAAGCACGCGCTGCGTCCGCGCTCGCAGGCGATCCTCAAGAAGTACGCCGGTGTTTTCAAGCCGGTGCAACTGTTCACGGTGCAGGAGCTTTTCGGCAGCCTGAGCGAAGCGCAGAAAGTGCACTTCAACGACGGCGGCCAGTTCGACAAGCTGTACACGCCGGGTGCGAGATAAGCCGGCGATGAGCGCAGTGATTTCTTCAGCGCAGCCGCTGAGTCCGGCAGCGCCGGTAGCCTCGGCTGCACGCGCGGGTGGCGCCAGGCGGGTGCTGCCGGGTTTCGGATTGACGCTGGGCTACACGCTGGTGTACCTGAGCCTGATCGTGCTCGTGCCGTTGTCGGCGCTGGTGTTCAAGACTTTCACCTTGTCGTGGGAGCAGTTCTATGCCGCCGTCGCCTCGCCGCGCGTGCTGGCTTCGTACCGGTTGACCTTCGGCGCCTCGTTCGCGGCGGCGCTGGTCAATCTGTTCGCGGGGCTGCTGGTGGCCTGGGTGCTGGTGCGCTATCGCTTTCCGGGCAAGCGCATCGTCGATGCGCTGGTCGATCTGCCTTTCGCGCTGCCGACGGCGGTGGCCGGCATTTCGCTGGCGGCGCTGCTGGCGGGCAACGGGTGGATCGGCCAGTATCTTGAGCCGCACGGCATTCAGCTCGCGTTCACGCCGGCTGGCGTGGTGATCGCGCTGATCTTCGTTGGCCTGCCTTTCGTGGTGCGCACGGTGCAGCCGGTGCTCGAAGACAGCGAAAAAGAGCTTGAAGAAGCCGCAGCCTCGCTGGGTGCGACGCGCTGGCAGACTTTTACGCGGGTGATTCTTCCTTCGATCACGCCGGCGCTGCTGACCGGTTTCGCGATGGCCTTCGCCCGGGCGCTCGGCGAATACGGTTCGGTGATTTTCATCGCGGGCAACATGCCGATGGTTTCGGAGATTACCGCGCTGATCATCATCGGCAAGCTCGAACAGTACGACTACGCCGGCGCCACGGCGGTGGCGGTGGTGATGCTGATGATCTCCTTCGTGATGCTGCTGGTCATCAACGGCTTGCAGGTCTGGCAGCGCCGCCGCGCGGGGATGCCGGCATGAGTACCGTGGTGACTCGCGGCACGCGCCGCGCGCGGGCTGGTACGGACGAGGCGCCTTGGGTGCGCTGGGGGCTGATCGGGCTGGCGCTTGCGTTTATTGCACTGTTTCTGGTGCTGCCGCTGGCGGCGGTGGCGGCCGAGGCGCTGCGCAAGGGCTTTGGCGCCTACCTTGAGGCGCTGCGCGAGCCCGACGCCTGGAGCGCGATCGGCCTGACGCTGCTGACGGCCGCAATCGCGGTGCCGATGAATCTGGTATTTGGCGTTGCCGCGGCCTGGGCGATTGCCAAATTCGAGTTTCCCGGCAAGGCGATCCTGACCACGCTGGTGGATTTGCCTTTCGCGGTTTCGCCGGTGGTTGCGGGCCTGATCTACGTGCTGGTGTTCGGCATGCAGGGCTGGTTCGGGCCGTGGCTGGCGGCGCACGGCATCAAGATCATTTTCGCGGTGCCCGGCATCGTGCTGGCGACGATCTTCGTGACTTTTCCCTTCGTTGCGCGTGAGTTGATTCCGCTCATGCAGTCGCAGGGCAGCGACGAGGAGCAGGCCGCGATCGCGCTGGGCGCCAGCGGCTGGCAGACCTTCTGGCGCGTGACGCTGCCCAACATCAAGTGGGGCCTGCTGTACGGCGTGATTTTGTGTAATGCGCGGGCGATGGGCGAGTTTGGCGCGGTATCGGTGGTTTCGGGCCACATTCGCGGCCAGACCAACACGATGCCGCTGCACGTGGAGGTGCTCTACAACGAATACCAGTCGGTGGCCGCTTTCGCGGTGGCTTCGCTGCTGGCGATCTTGGCGCTGGCCACGCTGGTGATCAAGACCGCCATCGAATGGCGCGACGAGCGCGAAATGAAGAGGCTGTCAAATCTGCCGCCGGAGCGGCCGGCGCAAAGCTGAAAGAGAAATATGAGTATCGAAATCCGCAACGTTCACAAGCGCTTCGGCGAATTTACCGTGCTGCGCGACGTGTGCCTGTCGATCGCTTCGGGCGAACTGATGGCGCTGCTGGGCCCATCGGGCTGCGGCAAGACCACGCTGCTGCGGATCATCGCGGGCCTGGAGGTGGCCGACGCGGGCAACATCCTGTTTTCGGGCCAGGAAACGACCGACGTGCACGTGCGCGAGCGCCAAGTCGGCTTCGTGTTCCAGCATTACGCGCTGTTTCGCCACATGACGGTGTTCGAGAACGTCGCCTTCGGTTTGCGCGTCAAGCCGCGCAGCAGCCGGCCCAGCCAGGCGCAGATCAAGGCCAAGGTGCATGAGTTGCTCGGCCTGGTGCAGCTCGACTGGCTGGCCGACCGCTATCCCTGGCAGCTTTCGGGCGGCCAGCGCCAGCGCATCGCCCTGGCGCGCGCCTTGGCGGTCGAGCCCAAGGTGCTGCTGCTGGACGAGCCTTTCGGCGCGCTCGATGCCAAGGTGCGCAAGGAACTGCGGCGCTGGCTGCGCCGGCTGCATGACGAATTGCACGTGACCTCGATCTTCGTCACGCACGACCAGGAGGAGGCCCTCGAAGTGGCCGACCGCGTGGTGTTGATGAACGGGGGACGCATCGAGCAGGTCGGTTCGCCGCAGGATGTCTGGGCGCATCCGGCGAGTCCTTTCGTCTATGGTTTTCTTGGCGACGTGAACCTGTTTCATGGCCGTGCGCACGAAGGCCAGGTGCAGTTGAGCGACGGCCTGCGCATCGATTCGCCGGAACACGCGGCGGTGCGCGATGCCAAGGCGCTGGCCTATGTGCGGCCGCACGAGATCGAGGTGGCGCGGTATACGCCCGGCAGTGGCGGCAGTGGCGGCATCGTCGCCACCATCGACCGGGCGATCGTGGTGGGCCCGTTCGCGCGGCTCGAACTCGATCCGGTCGATGCGAGCACGCATAATGCGGATAGCGCAACCGTCATCGAGGTGCAGATCTCCGCACAGCGGTTTCGCGAGTTGGGCCTGCGCGAGGGCGACACCGTCGTTGCCACGCCGCGCCGGGCAAGGGTGTTCGTAGAAGAGGATTGGGTGTCTCCGTGATCGACTGGTTTTTCGGTGCGCCGCGCCGCGCGTTCGCACTGATCTGCGCGGCCTGTTTCGCCATGCTGGTCTTCGGCTTGTATTTGCAGCACGTCGTGGGGCTCGAGCCCTGCCCGATGTGCATCGTGCAGCGTTATGCGCTGCTGCTGCTGGCCATTCTTTCGGGGCTGGCGGCGATCGGGCGTGGCCGGGGCGGGCGCATCTTCTGGGGATGTCTGGGCGTGCTGACCTGCGTGGGCGGCGCCTTCACGGCGGCGCGGCAGAGCTGGCTGCAGTGGTATCCGCCGGAATACGTCAACTGCGGGCGCGACATTTACGGGATGATCGAAGCTTTCCCGCTGCAGCGCGTGCTGCCGCTGATCTTTCGCGGCAGCGGTGATTGCTCGGTGGTGACCTGGAGCTTTCTGGGCCTGTCGCTGGCAAACTGGTCCTTCATCGTTTTCACCGGTTTCGCGATTCTGATTCCGGTTTTGCTCATCTGGCGTCCGGCGGCGGCCCGGCGCAGCCCTGAAGCCATGGCAAACAGGCGCTGAGAAAGGCTGTTCAATGACCGCATCCACCGCATCCGCCGCGGCCCGCCCCAGCGTCGTTCAACTCGGCATCAAGGAAAAAGGGGCGCTGTACGCGGCCTACATTCCCTTGTTCGACGAGGGCGGCATCTTTGTGCCGACCAGCCGCAACTACCAGCTCGGAGACGACGTTTACGTGCTGTTGACCCTGCCCGACGATCCGCAGCGCTATCCGGTTGCCGGAAAGGTGGCCTGGATCACGCCGGCGCACGTCACCGGCAATCGCTCGCCCGGTATCGGGGTTCGGTTTCCGGGCGACGACAAGTCGCGCCGGCTCAAGGCGAAAATAGAGGAACTGCTCGGCGCTGACTTGGCGCTGGACCGGCCGACCCAGACGATCTAGATGACACCACACCGGCCTTATCGGTCGTGGGTGGCGCGCAGCGCCATGGATAGCTGAGATCGTAAACAGGCTCTGAAGGCCGGCCAAGCAGGCACTTTTTGAATTCTTGATGTTCACTGATTCTCACTGTCATCTGACCTTTCCGGAACTGGTTTCCGATCTGCCGCAAATCCGCGCCGCGATGGCTGCCGCACAGGTCGATCGCGCGCTGTGCATCTGCACCTCGCTGGAGGAATTCGACGCGATACAGGCGCTTGCGGCGCGGTATCCGAACTTCTGGGCATCCGTGGGCGTGCATCCGGACGGGGAAGGCGTTGCCGAACCGACGGTCAGCGATTTGGTGTGCCGCGCCGAGCGGCCCAAAGTGGTGGCCATCGGTGAAACCGGGCTCGACTACTACCAGATGCAGCAGCGCAAAGGCGGGCGCAGCATTGCTGATCTTCACTGGCAGCGCGAGCGTTTTCGCATCCACATCCGCGCCGCGCGGGCGGTACGCAAGCCGCTCGTCATTCACATGCGCGAGGCGGCGGCCGATACGCTGGCGATTTTGCGGGAAGAGGGCGAGGACGGCGGCGCCGGCGCGGCGGGCGGCGTGTTCCACTGCTTTACCGAAAGCGCCGAGGTGGCGCGCGCGGCGCTCGATCTGGGGTTCTACATCTCGTTCTCGGGCATCCTGACTTTCAAAAGCGCCCAGGCGCTGTGCGCGGTGGCTGCTTTCGTGCCGCTGGACCGGCTGCTGATCGAAACCGACAGCCCCTACCTTGCGCCGGTGCCTTTTCGCGGGAAAACCAATAATCCGTCTTACGTGCCTTTCGTGGCACGCCGGATCGCCGAATTGCGCAATGTGCCGGTCGAAGCGATCGCGCAGGCCACGAGTGCCAATTTCGAAACACTGTTTGGTTGTGGTGCCGCATCATGAAAAGTATTTTCAAGATTCTCGTCCTGTTTGCCGCATCGGCGGTTTTTTCACTGGCCGCCGCGGGGATGAAGGAGGATTTTTTCCGTGCCATGCACTCGGACAATGCCTCCGTCGTACGCGAGTTGATCGAGCACGGGTTTAATCCCAACACGCGAGACGAGCACGGCCAGGTCGGTCTGCTGATCGCGATGAACGAGCCTTCTCCGCGCGTGATCGATGTGCTGATCGAAGCGCCGCAGACGAATGTCAGCCTCACCAATCGCCAAGGCGAAAGCGCGCTGATGCTGGCTTGCCTGCGCGGTCAGATGGATCTGGTCAAAAAGCTGCTGGCGCGTGACGCGGCCGTCAACAAAACCGGCTGGACGCCGCTGCATTACGCGGCAGCGGGCGGCCACGTGGACATCATCCGGCTGTTGCTTGAAAACTATGCCTTCATCGATGCCGAATCACCCAATGGCACCACGCCGCTGATGATGGCGGCCGGCTACGGCAACGATGCGGCGGTCAAACTCCTGCTGGACGAAGACGCCGATACGCAGATGAGAAACCAGCAGGGCATGAGCGCCGCCGATTTCGCGCTGCGCGCCAATCGGACCACGGCCGCCAAGATGATTTCCTCGGCCATCCGCGCCAAGCGCGAGGACAAAGGCCAGTGGTGAGTTAGGTGGGTTGGGTAAGTTAACGCCCGAACTGGAAATTGGCCGAGAACATGATGCCCACGTCATTGCCGTTGACGCGGCTGTGCTGGCCTACCAGGGCCGCGCGCAGCATGGCGGTACCGCTGAGCATCCAACTCACCGACAGCTCCGCGACCTGACGCCGGTCAGCCAACGGGTACGCCTGGTTCACTTTCTGGCTGCTCGGGTTCAGATCCATCTGCGCCAGCCGTATGCCGTAGCGCAGGCCGTGCGGGTTGTCTTGCGGGATCAGCGACAGGTCGGCTGAATAGACTTTTGCGTCGCCGCCGGCGAAAAAGCCGATCGGCAGACCTTGTTCGTACAGTCCATCCCGATAGAAGCCGTGCCGATAGGCGATGTTGGCGCCATCGGTGTTGCTGCCGAAGTAGCGCGAAGTCATGGTGTCGCTCGCTTCGGCATACCACTGGAAACGGTAGCCGGCCCATGCATGCTTGAATTGCGTGCCAAGCTGGAGGATGTGCTTGGCGGGCATCTTTCCGGCCTCGTCTTCACCCAGGAGCTGGCCGTACAGCGTCAGCGGATTTCCTCCTACGTTGAAGGTGTAGCGCGCATCGAAACCGGCCAACTCGTTGTTGGGGGCCCGGGTTGGATCGTTGGCGCGGCCCAGAAAGGCATCTCCCCACGCGCTGAGGCTGTTGTCAGCGCCTTGGCCGCCCCATTGAATCAACCGCGATGCGCCGATTTCGAGCCCGCGCAGCGGCCGTGCGCTCAGGCGCATGCTGAATATGCGCGTGCCCGGCACGAACTGGTTGTGTTGCATGCGGCCGACGAACAGATCGTAAGTCCACGGGCCGATCCATGAAAGCCAGGGCGTTTCGAAGCGGTGTTGGCTGCCGCGCTGCAGGCCGACGCCTGGAATGGCCGTGCTTGCATTCGACCAGATCAGGCTGCCGTCCTGGCCGGGGCCCCACCAGTGTTGGAGCTGGCCCGCATAAAGCACCTGGCCGCCGAACCTGCCGGAGATGTAGCTGCCTTGGAGATCGGCTTTGGTTTGACGCTCGGACAGGGGGTCGTAGATGCCATTGACCTGAAGCTTGCCCGCGAAATCGTCGCTGTTGCCTTCGACGAAGGCGTTGGCTTCGATGCGGCCACGGGCCTGCGCTTCGAAGCCGGTGGGCATGAAGGGCTCGGAATTGATCAGTAGGCCAACACCGTAGTTGGCCCGTTTGCGCAGGGGAGCCAGCGCCGTCTGCACGCCGCGCAGGGCGGACAGGTCGGCTTCCGACAAATCGGTCTTGCGGCGTTCGTACAGGGCCTCGTCGAGGGCCGAAAGCGAAACCGGCCAGGCTGTCACGGAGAAATTGATGACGCCCCGGTCGATCAGCCACTGCAGGTCGTCACGCAGACGTTCGTTGCCCGCTTCGATCATCACAGCCGGCTGGGCGCTGGCCTGGTGGGGCAAGGGGAATAGGCAGGCGATCGCCAACAGTGGGGAGAGGAATGTCGCCGCGGTAGGCGAAAGAAAGGTCTTCATGGGCGGAAAGCTTAATCGTTCTTGGTGTACTAGGCTACCTGGTTTCAGGTGGGTTGGGCTGATAATAATTTCCTGCCGCGGCACGATTTCATGACATGGCAGCGCACGCTGCCGCCCCGCCATGGAAAGTGGCGGGGCAAGGAAAAGAGTGAGCCGTCCGGAAACCGTCAGGCGGAGGCGTCCGCCTCGTCCTGCGCGCGGCCGGCGACGGTGCTGAAGCCGCCGTCCACGTAAGTGATTTCGGCCGTCACGCCGGCGGCCAGGTCACTCAGCAGGAAGGCGGCGACGTTGCCCACGTCATCAATCGTCACGTTGCGGCGCAGCGGCGAGACTGAGGCCACGCCCGACATCAGTTTGCCGAAGTCCTTCACACCGCTGGCCGCGAGGGTCTTGATCGGGCCGGCGCTGATCGCGTTGACGCGGATGCCGCGCTTGGGGCCGAGCGCGGCGGCCAGGTAGCGCACCGAGGCTTCGAGGCTGGCCTTGGCCAAGCCCATGGTGTTGTAGTGCGGGACGGTGCGCATGGCGCCCAGGTAACTGAGCGTCAATAGGGCCGAATGCGGGTTCAGGTAAGGCAGCGCCGCCTTGGCCATGCCGGGGAAACTGTAGGCGCTGATGTCATGCGCGACCCGAAACGCTTCACGCGACAAGCCATCCAGCAGGTCGCCCGCGATCGCTTCGCGCGGAGCAAAGCCGATCGCATGCACGAAGCCGTCGAACGTCGGCCACGTCTGGGACAGGTCGGCAAACAGTTTTTCGATCTGCGCATCGTCGCCGACGTCGCATTCGAAAACCAGCTGGGAGCCGAACTCGGCCGCGAACTCGGCGATGCGGTCCTTGAAACGCTCGCCGACGTAACTGAATGCGAGCTCCGCTCCTTCACGGTGGCACGCTTTGGCGATGCCGTAGGCGAGCGAACGGTTACTCAACACACCAGTGATCAGAAGTTTTTTTCCGGAGAGAAAACCCATGGGATACAGCCTCGGTAAATTCTTTGGGCAGAATTCTCGCATGCGAATGTACTTGCTCCCAGCGTTGATGCTCGCGGCTGCGCCAGTCTGGGCTGCCCACGCCTATGCGCAGTTCGGCGATATCAAGTATTCCCCGGGGTTTACCCATTTCAGTTATGTGAACCCCGAAGCGCCCAAAGGCGGCGAGATCCGCATGGTGCCGCCCTTGGCCGTGACCAACTTCGACAAGTTCAATCCCTTCACGCTCAAGGGCACGCCGCCGGCAAGTCTTGGCGTGCTGGTATTCGAGAGCCTGCTGATTGGCAACATGGAGGAGCCGACCACCGCCTATGGGCTGTTGGCCGAAGACGTGGAAGTGGCGCCCGACCGGCTTTCAGCCACTTTCCGGCTGCGGCCGCAGGCGCGTTTCAACGACGGTTCGCCGGTGCTGGCCGCCGACGTGGTGTATTCGTTCGAGACACTCGTGGGCAAACTCGCGGCACCGCAGTTCCGCACGATTTACGCCGAAGTCAAGAGCGCGAAAGCCCTCGACGAACGCACGGTGCGCTTCGAGTTCGCCAGTGCGAACCGCGAATTGCCGCTGGTTGTGGGCGGCATGGCGGTGTTCAGCCGCGCCTGGGGTGGCGGCAAACCCTTCGACCAGATCACCACCGATCTGCCGATTGGTTCGGGCCCTTACAAGCCTGCCAGCGCGCGTCTGGGGCGCGACATCACCTACGTGCGTGATCCGAATTACTGGGGAGCGAATCTGCCGGTGCGCAAGGGCCAGTTCAACTTCGACCGCATCAGTTTCAAGCTCTATCTGGACGAGACGGCCCGCTTCGAGGGCCTGAAGGCGGGCGAATTCGATTTCATGCGTGAATTCGTCTCGCGCAACTGGGCGCGGCAGTACCGGGGCCGGCAGTTCGACTCGGGTGAGCTGAAGAAGCAGGTGTTCGAAAACCGCAACCCCGGAGATTTCCAGGGCTTCATCTTCAACCTGCGCAAGCCCCAGTTCCAGGACATCCGCGTGCGTCAGGCGTTGGGCTATGCCTTTGATTTCGAGTGGCTCAACCGCCAGCTCTTCTACGGCATCTACAAGCGCATCGACGGCTACTTTCCCAACAGCGAATTCCATGCGCAGGGCTTGCCTGACGCGCAGGAACTCGCGCTGCTCAACCCGTTGCGCGAGCACCTGCGTGCGGAAGTTTTCGGGCCGGCGCCGGTCTCGCCGAGTACCGCGCCGCCATCGAGCCTGCGCGCGAACCTGCGCCGCGCGCAGCAATTGCTGGCCGAGGCCGGCTATCGGTACCGCGACGGTGCATTGCGTGACGCGAAAGGTCAGGCGCTGAGTATCGAATTGCTCAACAACCAGCCGGGCTTGGTCCGGATGTTCACACAGCTCGCAATGGCGCTGGGCAAGCTGGGAATCGATCTGCGGATTCGCAATGTGGACGGTTCGCTTTACCAGCAGCGGATCGACGAATTCGATTTCGAGATGACCACCTTGCGCCTGCCCGGCAACACCGCGCCGGGCGGAGAACTGTTCGACCTGTTCGGCTCGCGCGCGGCGGATACGCCGGGATCGATGAATATCTGGGGAATCAAGAACCCGGCGGTCGATGCCTTGCTGCAAAAGGCGGTGCGCGCCAATACCCGTACCGAACTGGCCGTTGCGATGCGCGCGCTCGACCGGGTGCTGTCGACCGGTTATTACTCGATTGCGCAGTACTACAGTGACGCTTTCCTGGTCGGCTACCGGCCCGGGCGTTTCATGCTGCCGCCGGCGGTGCCGCCGTACTATCAGCCTGATACGTGGGCGATGTCGACCTGGTGGGCTTCGCCACAAAATCCTTAGAGCCATGACCAGTTACATCCTCAAGCGCCTGCTGCTGATGCTGCCTACGCTGTTTGGCATCCTGCTGCTGACCTTCGTCGTGATCCAGTTCGTGCCGGGCGGTCCGGTCGAGCAGATGGTGGCGCAGTTGCAGGGGCGCGATGCGGGCGGTGAACATGCGGCGGCCAGCGGCGCCGGCTATCGCGGGCGGCAAGGACTCGATCCGCAGCGCATTGCCGAGATTCGCGCCCTTTATGGCTTTGACAAACCGGCGCCTGAGCGTTTCTGGTCGATGCTCAAATCTTTCGCGAAATTCGATCTGGGTACCAGCTTCTACCAGCGCAAGGATGTCTGGCAGCTCATCAAGGAAAAGCTGCCGGTGTCGATCAGCCTCGGGTTGTGGACTTTTTTCATCAGCTACCTCATCGCGGTGCCCTTGGGTGTGGCCAAGGCGGTGCGAGCGGGCTCGCGCTTCGATCTGGTCACCACGCTGATCGTGCTGATCGGCTACGCCATTCCGGGTTTCGTGCTCGGAGTGGCTTTGCTCGCGATCTTCGGTGGGCAGTTGCAGTGGTTTCCGCTGCGCGGGCTGACTTCGCCCGACTGGGATGCGATGGGGTGGGGGGCGCGCATCGCCGACTACCTTTGGCACATCACGCTGCCTGTGACGGCGATGGTGATCGGCAGTTTCGCCGTCACGGCGATGCTCACCAAAAACTCCTTCCTGGAAGAAATCCACAAGCAGTATGTCCTGACTGCGCGCGCCAAGGGACTGGACGAGCGCAAGGTGCTGTGGAAACACGTTTTTCGCAATGCGCTGATTCCGATCATCACCGGGCTTCCGTCGGCCTTCATCGGGGCCTTTTTTACGGGTTCGCTGCTGATTGAAACCTTGTTCTCGCTCGACGGCCTGGGCCTGTTGAGTTACGAAAGCGTCATTCGCCGCGACTACCCGGTGGTGCTGGGTACGCTGTACCTGTTCACGCTGATCGGACTGGTCACCAAGTTGATCTCCGACCTGTGCTATGTCTGGGTCGATCCGCGCGTGAAGTTCGATTAACCCTAGTGTCCTGAGTTAGAAATTCGATGAACAAATCCGCCGCAATCGACGCCATGCGGCGTTGCAAATCCTCGCGATACCACTCGGTATCGCTCCGGTTTGCGCCTTGCCTGGCGCCGATTGCGACAGATTTGTTTCTTC
>CAYTPC010000087.1:0-5980 GCA_964439605.1 uncultured Burkholderiaceae bacterium | reverse complement strand
GAGCATGGCGTTGTTGAGCGAAAAGCCGATGCCCGCCGCCGCCCAGCCCGAGTAGCTGTTGAGCATCGAAACCACCACCGGCATGTCGGCGCCGCCGATTGGGATGATGATCAGTACGCCCAGCACGAACGCCAGCGCCAGCATCACGAAGAAGGCCATCCAGTTCTCGGTGGCCATGTAGGCGAGGCCGCAGGCGATCGTTGCGATGCCCAGCGCCAGGTTCAGCATGTGCTGGCCCTGAAACTGCACCGGCGCACCCTGGAACAGGCGGAACTTGTACTTGCCCGAGAGCTTGCCGAAGGCGATCACCGAACCACTGAAAGTGATCGCGCCGATGGCCGCGCCAAGGAACAGTTCGAGCCGGTTGCCGTAGGGAATCGGCATGCGCCCGAGGCCGTCCGCCAGCATCGGGCCCTTGGGCGTGATGCCGAAGGCCCAGGGCTCGGCCACGGCGGCGATGGCGATGAATACCGCCGCCAGACCGATCATGCTATGCATGAATGCGACCAGCTCGGGCATCTTCGTCATCTCGACGCGGCGCGCCATGATGGTGCCGGCCGTACCGCCGACGAGCAGGCCCAGCAACACCCAGCCCATGCCCAGCATCTGGCCGCCGGACAGTTGCACGATCAGCGCCGCGGTGGTGAACGCCGCGATCGCCATGCCGGTCATGCCGAAGATGTTTCCTCGAATCGAAGTCGTTGGATGACTCAGGCCCTTGAGCGCCTGAATGAAACAAACCGAGGCAGCCAGGTACAGCAGTGTGACGAGATTCATCGACATTCTTATTTCTCCTCGGCTTTCTCAGCGGACTTGCGTTCTTTCTTTTTAAACATCTCAAGCATGCGCCGCGTCACGAGAAAGCCGCCAAACACGTTGACGGCGGCCAGCGCCACGGCAAGCACGCCCATGGTTTTGCCCAATGCGCCCTCGGTGAGCGCGGCGGCGAGCATCGCGCCGACGATCACGATCGCCGAAATCGCATTGGTGACCGCCATCAGCGGCGTGTGCAGCGCCGGCGTGACGTTCCACACCACGTGGTAGCCCACATAAATCGCGAGCGCGAAGATGATCAGATTGGTGACGGTATGACTGACGATATCCATGATTGATGTCTTCCGGGATTTTTATTTGCGTGTGACCTGTCCATCGCGGCAGACCAGGCAGGCCGCCACGATGTCGTCTTCCAAATCGATCTTCAGGCCGCCTTCCTTCGGAAGAACCAGCTTGAGGAAATCGAGCACGTTGCGCGCGTACAGCGACGAGGCGTCGGCCGCCACCAGCGCCGGCAGATTGGTTTCGCCGACGATCGCCACGCCATGCCTGACCACGGTCGTGCCGGGTTCGGTCAGCGGGCAATTGCCGCCCTGCGGCGCGGCCAAATCGACGATCACCGAGCCCGGCTTCATGCTCTTGACCATTTCCTCGCTCACCAGCACCGGCGCTGGCCGGCCCGGAATCAGCGCGGTGGTAATCACCACGTCGGCCTGCGCGACCCGCTTGGCGACTTCGATTTTCTGGCGGTCCAGCCAGCTTTGCGGCATCGGCCGGGCATAGCCGCCGACACCTTCGGCGGCTTCTTTTTCCTCGGCCGTCTCATAGGGTACGTCGATGAACTTGGCGCCCAGCGATTCGACTTGTTCCTTGACGCTGGGGCGCACGTCACTGGCTTCGATCACCGCGCCCAGCCGCTTGGCCGTGGCAATCGCCTGCAGCCCCGCGACACCAACCCCGAGAATGACCACGCGCGCGGCCTTTACCGTACCGGCCGCGGTCATCAGCATCGGGAAAAAGCGCTGATAACAGTCAGCCGCGATCATGACCGCCTTGTAGCCCGCAATGTTGGCTTGGGACGACAGCACGTCCATGCTCTGCGCGCGCGTGGTGCGCGGCGCTGCTTCGAGTGCAAAGCCGGTCAGCCCGGCGGCCGCCATGCGCTGCAAGCCCTCGGCATCGAAGGGATTGAGCATGCCGACCACCACCGTGCCCGGCTTCATCATCGCGATATCGGATGCCGACGGTGCGCGCACCTTCAGCACGATCTCGGCGTTGAAGGCCTGGGCCGCATCGACGATTGTTGCTCCTGCTGCTTCATACGCCGCATCGATCGCGCTGGCGGCTATGCCGGCGCCCGACTCGATACGGACTTGATGACCCTGAGCCACCAGCTTCTTGGTGGTTTCGGGCGTGACAGCTACACGGGTTTCGCCAGCCATAGTTTCGGCAGGCACGCCTATCTGCATAAAAAATCTCCTGAATGAAGCGGGCAGCGTGAAATGCGAGCGAGCTTACCCGAAGATGTTCGTTTCGCCATCCGTTTCATCCCCCGTTTTGAAGTTAGCGTGGCCTCATTGGGTTGATGACACATTCGCATAGATGCTCGTTCATGGTGGTATTGGTCAACTTTGTTGGCAAGCTGGGTAATTCTGACGATGGCACGGTCGGCTTGGGGATGATCCCCGCGAGAGGGCTGTTTCCTGGTTCGATTGTTCAGGGCCGGCTATCCAGCCCCGCCTTGGCGGCGCAGCGCGGCGTCGAGCAACTCGATCCAGTGCAGCACCGGCGTCGCGGTGCCGGCGCGCAGATGCACGATGCAGCCCATATTGGCCGAAATGATGCACGCCGGCTCAATCTGCGCGAGCTGATGCAGCTTGCGTTCGCGCAGCGGCTCCGAGATTTCGGGGTGCAGTACCGAGTAGGTGCCCGCCGCGCCGCAGCACAGGTGTGATTCGCGCGCCGCAATCCGGACGTCGAAGCCGAGCGCGCGCAGATGCGTCTCGACGCCGCCGCGCAGTTGCTGGCCGTGCTGCAGCGTGCACGGCGGGTGGTAGGCGATCACGCTGTCGGGTACGTCCAGGCGTTCGCGCAGCAGCGGCACCAGCTGCGCCAGCAGTTCGCTCAGGTCGCGCGTGAGTTTGCTGATCCGCGCGGCCTTCGCGGCATAGGCCGGATCGTCCCGCAGCAGGTCGCCGTACTCGCGCACCGTGACGCCGCAGCCCGAAGCGTTCATCACGATTGCCTCGGCATCGCCGTTTTCGACGTGCGGCCACCACGCGTCGATATTGGCGCGCATCTGCACTTTGGCGCCGTCCTGGTCGCCGAGATGAAAGCGCACCGCGCCACAGCAGCCGGCCTGGGGCGCGATCATCGTTTCGATGCCTGCGGCGTCGAGCACGCGCGCGGTGGCGGCGTTGATGTTCGGCGCCATCGCAGGCTGGACACAGCCGGCCAGCAGCAGCATCTTGCGCGCGTGGCGGCGGGCGGGCCAGGCCCCGGCGGACTGATGTGGCGGGACTTTCGCTTTCAGGCGTGGCGGCAGCAGCGCCCGCACCGATTGGCCGGCCTTCATCGCGGGCCCGAACAGCGAAGAGCTCAGCCCTTCCTTGAGCAGCCAGCGCATACCGCGCTCGCCGGGCGGACGCGCCACCTTGTCATCGACCAGCTTGCGTCCGATGTCCACCAGCCGTCCGAAGCGCACGCCCGAAGGGCAGGTCGTCTCGCAGTTGCGGCAGGTCAGGCAGCGGTCCAGGTGCATCTGTGTGCTGCGCGTGGGCGGCTGGCCTTCGAGTACCTGCTTGATCAGGTAGATGCGTCCGCGTGGTCCGTCGAGTTCGTTCCCGAGCAACTGATAGGTCGGGCAGGTGGCGGTACAAAAGCCGCAGTGCACGCACTTGCGCAGGATGGCTTCGGCCTCGCGTCCTTCGGGCGTGTCGCGGTATTCGGCGGCGAGTGCGGTCTGCATGCGGAAACGGGCTTATAGATCGGTTATAGATCGGCGTACAGCCGGCCTGGGTTGAAGATGCCGCGCGGATCGAATTCGCGCTTGAGCGCCCGGTGGATGCGTTCGAGCGGCGCGCTCAACGCGTCGAAACGGGGTGTGGGCGTCGCGGGGTCGGCAGCGGCGAACAGCGTTGCGTGGCCGCCCGCCGCGTGCGCCGCTTCGCGCACGCGTTGCGCTTGTCCTGCCGGCAAGCGATACCAGCGCTGCGCGCCGTGCCATTCGACGATCGGCGCCGTATCCGGCATGAGAACCGGCGCGGCCTGCGGCACCGAGACACGCCACAGGTCGGTGCCGTCACGGCGCGCGAGTAAAGGCAGGTGATGATCGCGGCAGGCGTCCCAGATCGCCTGTGCGGCGGTTTCCCCGGAACGCTCCCCGCCGAGCCGGGCACAGGCTGATTCAACCGCCGCCCCCGCGCCGCGCAGGCGCACGTAAAGCGTGCCGTTCCCGGAGCCCGTGCTTTCGCTGGACATCCAGCAACTGGCATTGAGCGGCAGCGGCTGGCCGCCCCATTCATTGAGCATGCGCAGAGCTTCGGCCTGCGAGCAGGGAAATTCAAGCGTGGCCTGCGCGGGCGGCAAGGGCAGCACCTTGAGGCTGACTTCGGCAATCACGCCCAGCACGCCAAGCGAGCCGGCCAATATGCGCGAAACATCGTAGCCGGCCACGTTCTTCATCACCTGACCGCCGAAGCGCAGCACTTCGCCGCGCCCGTTGATCAGCGTTGCGCCGAGCACGTAGTCGCGCACCGAGCCCACGCTGGCGCGCGCCGGGCCGGCCAGTCCGGCGGCGACCATACCGCCGGCGGTGCCTGCCGGCACAGCGCCCAGGCGCGGCGGCTCGAAAGGCAGGCATTGGCCTTTTCCTGCCAGCAGGGCTTCGAGTTCCGCCAGCGGCGTGCCAGCCAGTGCCGTGACCACGAGTTCGCTCGGCTCATAACTCGTGATGCCGCGCAGGCGGCACGTATCGAGCGGCTCGCCCGCAGGCGGACCGCCGTAGAAGTCTTTGCTGTTGCCGCCGCGGATGTAAAGGGGGTGCCCCGCGTCCGCGGCGCAGCGGACGCGCTCGATGAGATCACGCAGGGGGGGAGTCTGGCCGGTGGTGGGGTCCATGGGGCGATGGTATCCACTTATGTTCATGGACCTGGAAACGGCAGTTGAGCGCGCTTGCCAGCGCCGTCACCCCGCAGGGCAATGCCATCGAAGCCGCGCAGATCAACGTTCATGCGGTTCGTGACGGTAAAAAGCGGTCAACTTCGGTTTTCAGGTTGAATCGGCACCCGGAAGCCGGTTAGGATGAAAGCTGTTGCTAACAATTCATCATCACGAGAGGAAAGTTATGACGACGCCAGCCAGTTCCGCTTTGAAGACCATTCTGGTTCATCTGGACGAATCCCCGCACTGTGCGGTACGCACGGCCTTGGCAGCGCAACTGGCGGTTGCATATGACAGCCATCTGATCGGGTTGGCGCCGACGGCCGGCTCGTCACTGTCGATTCCGGTCAGGCTGGTTCCTTTTTCCGGGAGCGCCGATTTCGTGAATCAGTCGGCCATGTACGTGGAAAAACGGGTCAAGGCGCTGGTGGAAGAATTCGAAACCCGCGTACAGACTGTCGGACTGATGTCTTTCGAAGGGCGCATTGCCGATGGAGAGTCGATCGACACGGTGAGCATGTATGGGCGCGTGGCCGACCTGATCGTCGTCGGGCAATACGACCCTGAAGCGCAGACGCCTGTTGGGCGTGACTTTGCCGAACAAGTCATGCTGCAAAGCGGACCGCCGGTGTTGATGGTTCCTTATGCCGGCCATTTCGAGGGGGTGGACCGCCACGCGCTCGTGGCCTGGCGCAATACGCGCGAAGCGAGCGTGGCGCTGCGCAACGCGCTGCCTTTTTTGCGCCGGACCGCGCAAGTCACGCTGATGCAGGTGTTGAGCCTGGATGAATCTCCCTCGCCGAGCGACCTGCCGATGATCGAGGTGGCGCGCTGGCTTTCACGTCATGGCGTGAAAGCCGAGATTTATGAAACCCGCAGCGAGATAGCGGCCGGTAACGTTCTGCTTTCACGCGCCAGCGACATCGGCGCCGATCTAATCGTGATGGGCGGCTACGGTCACACCCGTTGGCGCGAGATGGTGATGGGCGGCGTGACGCGCCAACTATTGGAGCAGATGACCGTGCCGGTGCTGATGTCGCATTAG
>CAYTPC010000086.1:0-8511 GCA_964439605.1 uncultured Burkholderiaceae bacterium | reverse complement strand
TCTATCTGGACGGTTCGTGGGCCGAGCTGTTCCACCAGCAGATCATGGCCTGGCAACAAAATACCCCGACGCAGGAAGAGGTCGAGAGCACGCTCGAAGGTTATGCCGAACTGGCCCAGACCCCCGTGCTGATGCACTGAGCCTAGAAACGGCAGTTAACCGCTTGCAACCCTCAGGAGTGCCGGGTGGATATTGGCGTTCGCGGCTTCGATCAAGTTTACCTTTTGGGTGACAGCGCTACGCGCTCGCCAGCACCGCGCTTGGCGCGCCATGCGGCGTTGCTCGTCCTTGCGGGCAGACAGCCCGCCGCGTCCTCGCGCCTTGCCTGGCACGCCAATCACGGCACTGGCGAGCGCGTTCAACTACCGTTTCCAGGGTTACCGGTTCAGACCTATTCGATCAAGGAGTCATTGCATGATCCATCGATTCATTTCCGTCCGTTCTCTTCGTGTCGTGCTGGCGCTTGCTTTGGTTGCCATGGGCCTGCCGGCTTGGGCGCAGGCCGGCAGCGAGCCCACTCTCGGCGAAAAGGTCGAGCAGACCGGCAAGGAGGCTTGGGAAGCAACCAAGCGCGGCACCGAAAAGGCCGTTGATGCGACGGTAGAGACCTCCGAGAAAGCTTGGGATGCGACCAAGCGCGGCACCGAAAAGGCTGCCGACGCGACGGTAGAGACCTCCGGGAAGGCTTGGGATGCGACCAAGCGCGGCACCAAGAAGGCTGCCCATGCGACGGCGAAGACCTCCGAGAAGGCTTGGGATGCGACCAAGCGCGGCACCAAGAAGGCTGCCCATGCGACGGCGAAGACCTCCAAGAAAGCTTGGAATGCAACCAAGCGTGGCACCAAGAAGGCGTGGAATGCCACCAGTGACGCGGCGCAGGCGACCGGCAAGGCTGTCGGCAAGGCCGGTACCGCCGCAGCCGATGCGACCCGCAAGGCGGGGGACGCGATCGGCGAAAAAATTCCAGGCACCTCGCAGTACGAGGCAGCCAAGGACAAGCCCTGAAAGGGTGTATCCGAACAGCCCGCGACGATTTTCGTGGGGGCGGCGCGATGGCCGCCGTTTCCTACACCAGCCTTGCCAGCAGGCTTTCCCGATCGCCGTGCAAGAGGTCGATCATGGGAATTTCGGGCATCGTATAGACGCCGGGTTTTTGCTTGAATGTCGCTCTGGCGCAGGACAGCATGATTTGCGAGGTCAGGGCCGGGTTGTTGATTTTCATGTTGAACTCGAACAACTGGTTGTCGGTTTTCCCCGAGACGCCTTTGCGGGTGAGGTTGACGCCGTGGCCCACGTCGATGATGTCGTCAATGTTGTCGACCGCGATGACGTGCGTTTCGTCATGGCTGAAGTAGGGATCGCTCTTGATTTTTTTGCTGACGTCTTCGATGTTCGCGCCGGGGGCAAGCTCCACATAGACACCCCGCCGATGGATGCTGGTGCCAAGCGGGATGGTCATCGAAAGCGCGTTGGCGACGCCGCTGACGCTTTTGGCCGCGACGGTGTGTCCCATGCTCATGCCGGGGCCGAAATTGGTGTACGTCAAGCCTCTGGGCGCGCAGGCTTCGAAGAGGGTTCGAATCACGGAATCGCTGCCGGGGTCCCAACCGGCGGAGATGATGGCGACTGCGTTGTTTGCTTGCGCAAGAGGCATCAGTTCTCTGCGCAGTTCCAGAAAGGAGGTGTGAATGTCGTAGCTGTCGACGGTGTTGATGCCGAGCTTGAGGCATTTTTTAGCCTCTTCCGAGACGCTTCTTGTCGGCGTGCACAGCAGGGCCGCGTCGACCTTGCCCAGCGCCGTGATGTCGTCCGTCACGGCGATGTTGGCAAGCGCGCGCGGTTTTTCCTTGATTTGGCGCCGGACTACGCCGGCCAGCTCGAAATCGGGACTGGCTTCAATGGCTTCGATGGCGTATTTGCCGATGTTGCCGTATCCGACGACGGCGATTCTTTTCCTTGACATGTGTTCCTTCACTTCCTTGGGTAAGTAGCCATTCGTAACCGATCTTGGAACCGGTTACGGGCGATCGCATGGGGATTGCTTGAGAGAATACAACAAGCGAACAGCCGGCAGATCAGCCTGCCCATGCCCATGCGTGTATGCCGTGCCGGCGTTGACGGCCCATCCGGCCGGGGAGAGCGGGAAAGCTCTGCGCAGGGCACCACTTTATAATCAAAAAGCTTGCGGGCGATCCTTCGATCGCCCGCTTTTCCTTCACCAACTCCCATGCCGATTTACGCCTACAAATGCAGCGCCTGCGGCCATGCCCAGGATGTACTGCAGAAGTTATCCGATCCACCCCTGACTGTGTGTCCGGCCTGCGGGGCGGCCGCTTACGGCAAGCAGGTTACGGCCGCGGGCTTCCAGCTCAAGGGCTCGGGCTGGTACGTCACCGATTTCCGCGACGGCGGCGCCGCCAAGAAGTCCGGCGGGCAATCCCGTCCCGCGACTGAGCAGGGGGGCGCCGAAACCAAGGCCGAGTCCAAGGCGGACAGCGCCGCGGCGCCGTCGGACACCTCAACCGCGCCAACCGTATCAACTGCGTCCGAGTGAGAACGGCGCTTATCTCATCCCACCATGGCCGCGCTGCGTAAATGGCTTCTTTCTGGTTTGCTGGTCATTGTGCCGCTGGCGATCACCCTGTGGGTGCTCGATTGGGTGCTTGGCCTGCTCGACCAGACCTTGTGGCTGCTCCCCTCGGACTGGCAACGCTGGCTGGGCGAGCACAAGGTGCGCGGCCTGGGGGTGTTGCTGACCTTGGCGATTCTGCTGGTGGTCGGCGCGGTGGCGAGCAACTTCGTCGGCAGCAAGCTGCTGGCGTGGGGGGATCAGGTGGTACGCCGCATTCCGGTGGTGCGCTCAATTTATTCGAGCGTCAAGCAGGTGTCGGACACGGTTTTTTCCGAAAGCGGCAACGCCTTCCGCACTGCGGTTCTGATTCAGTGGCCGCTCAAGGACGTTTGGACCATCGCTTTCGTGACCGGCACGCCCGGTGGTGACGTGGCCAATCACTTGCACGGCGACTATATGGGCGTCTATGTACCGACGACGCCCAATCCGACCGGCGGCTACTTCGTGATGCTGCATCGCAGCGATTGCATCGAACTCAAGATGAGCGTGGACGAGGCGCTCAAGTACATCATCTCCATGGGCGTGGTCGTGCCGGGCGGACCGGCGGCGATCGCAACCAGGTAATTCGGACCGTTCAGTCAAACAGGAGAGGGCGCCACCCGCTGGAGCCCGTCAATCAATCATGGCCATGCGTACTCATTACTGCGGTCTCGTGACCGACGCCGAACTCGGCAAAACCATCACTTTGTGCGGCTGGGTCAATCGCCGCCGCGACCACGGCGGGGTGATCTTCATCGATTTGCGCGATCGCGAAGGCTACGTGCAGGTTGTGTGCGATCCCGACCGCGCCGCCACTTTCGCCACGGCCGAGCATCTGCGCAATGAGTATTGCGTGCAGGTCACCGGCCTGGTGCGCGCGCGACCCGAGGGCACGGTCAACGAGAACATCGGGAGCGGCAAGATCGAAGTGCTGTGCCATGAGCTCAAGGTGCTCAACCCATCGGTGACGCCGCCGTTCCTGCTCGACGACGATAACCTCAGCGAGACCACGCGCCTGACGCACCGCGTGCTGGATCTGCGCCGGCCGGTCATGCAGAACAATCTGATGCGCCGCTACAAGGTCACGATGGAGGCGCGAAAGTTCCTCGATGCCAACGGTTTCATCGATATCGAGACGCCGATGCTCGGTAAATCCACGCCCGAGGGCGCGCGCGACTACCTCGTGCCCAGCCGCGTGCATGACGGCAGCTTCTTTGCGCTGCCGCAGTCGCCGCAACTGTTCAAACAACTGCTGATGGTGGCGAGTTTCGACCGCTATTACCAGATCGTCAAGTGCTTTCGCGATGAGGATCTGCGTGCCGACCGCCAGCCCGAGTTCACGCAGATCGATATCGAGACCTCGTTCATGGGCGAGGAGGAAATCCGCGAGATGTTCGAAGGCATGATTCGTCAGGTTTTCAGCGCCGCGGCCGGTGTCGATCTTCCGGCATTTCCGGTCTTGCCCTATGCCCAGGCGATGGCCCGTTACGGTTCGGACAAGCCCGATTTGCGCGTCAAGATCGAATTCACCGAACTGACCGACGTGATGCGCGACGTCGAGTTCAAAGTGTTCGCGACCGCAGCCTCGATGCCCGATGGCCGCGTGGTTGCGCTGCGCGTACCCGGCGGTAGCGAGGGTTTGACGCGCAGCGAGATCGACGCCTACACCGAGTTCGTGAAGATCTACGGCGCCAAGGGGCTGGCATACATCAAGGTCAACGACGTTGGCGCCGGCCGCGAGGGGCTGCAAAGCCCGATCGTCAAGAACCTCAGCGACGCGGCGCTGGGCGAGATCATCAAGCGCACCGGCGCGTGCAGCGGAGATCTTCTGTTCTTTGGCGCTGACAAGGCCAAGATCGTCAACGACGCGATCGGTGCGTTGCGCGTAAAAATCGGCCACAGCGCTTTCGGCAAGAAGAATGGCTTGTTCGAAGACCGCTGGGCGCCGTTGTGGGTGGTCGACTTTCCGATGTTCGAGTTCGACGAGGAGGGCCAGCGCTGGTCGGCGATGCACCATCCGTTCACCTCGCCCAAGGACGGGCATGAGGATTTCATGGACACCTCGCCTGGGAAGTGCCTGGCCAAAGCCTACGACATGGTGCTCAACGGGATTGAAATGGGCGGCGGTTCGGTGCGTATCCACCGCGAGGAGGTGCAGAGCAAGGTTTTCCGCGCGCTCAAGATCGGGCCCGAGGATGCGCAGGCCAAGTTCGGCTTTTTGCTCGATGCGCTCCAATATGGCGCGCCGCCGCACGGGGGCATCGCGATCGGGCTGGACCGCCTTGTGATGCTGATGACCGGCGCCGAATCGATCCGCGACGTGATTGCCTTCCCCAAGACTCAGCGCGCGCAGGATCTGCTCACGCAGGCGCCCAGTCCGGTCGATGAAAAGCAATTGCGCGAGCTGCATATCCGGCTGCGCAATCCGCAGCCGGAGTGATTCTCTGACAGGGCTTGCGCAAACGGCGATGCCCAGCAGCGGTGATTTGCGCGATGTCTGACGCTAGCGACGCTTGCCAAGGCGCCGGTAGTCCGCTCGCGCTGCGCGTGGCAACTTACAACATTCACAAGGGTGTGCAAGGTATCGGCCCGGCGCGTCGGCTCGAAATTCACAACCTCGGCCTGGCGATCGAGCAGTTGGATGCCGACATCGTCTGTTTGCAAGAAGTGCGCAAGCTCAACCGCAAGGCCGCCAGGCGCTTTGCGCACTGGCCGGATCTGCCGCAGGCGGACTTTCTCGCGCCCGAGGGCTACACCGCCGTCTACCAAACCAACGCCATCACCCGCCACGGCGAGCACGGTAATGCGGTGCTCACGCGCTGGCCGGTGGTGCGCAAGACGCACCGCAACATTTCCGACCACCGCTTCGAACAGCGCGGACTGCTGCACGTGCAGATCGATGTTCAGGGCACGCCGGTACACGCCATCGTTGTGCACCTGGGCCTGATCAAGGCCAGCCGCGTGCGGCAGGTAGCGCAGTTGCGCGAGTTCATCGCGCATGAAATTCCGGGCGGCGAGTATCTGATCGTGGCCGGTGATTTCAACGACTGGGGCGCGCGCATGCGTTACACGATGAACGCCATGGGATTGCGCGATGCGAGCGATCTGCGCGGACCGCGCACGCTGACCTATCCGTCACGGCTGCCGGTGACGCAGCTCGATTTCATTTATGGGCGTGATCTCAAGGTGCTTGAGTGCACCGTGCCGCGTGGTCCGATCTGGTCGCGCATGTCGGACCATTTGCCGCTGGTAGCCGATTTTTCGTTATCGGTTTGATGGCCAGGATGCCCTGCGGGAGAGGGTTACTCATGGTTTTGACCGACGCATTTCATAACAGTTATCCAGGATAATGCAGCCGCGCAGCCATGGTGGCTGCTCAAATGAATTGCATGATTGATTTTTTCCGCCGGCACGAGGGCGAGGGCGTGAGATGAGCGACATTATTCTGGAGACACGCCAGCTCACCAAGGAATTCAAGGGGTTCACCGCGGTCAGCAACGTGAACCTCGCGGTCGTTCGCGGATCGATCCACGCGCTCATCGGTCCCAATGGCGCGGGCAAGACGACCTGCTTCAACCTGCTGACCAAGTTCCTTGAACCGAGCTCGGGAAGCATTTTGTTCAACGGACAGGACATCACGCGCGAGAAGCCGGCGCAGATCGCGCGACGCGGGATCATCCGCTCGTTCCAGATTTCAGCGGTGTTCCCGCATCTGACGCTGCTTGAAAACGTGCGCCTGGGCTTGCAGCGCGGGCTTGGCACCTCGTATCACTTCTGGAAGAGCGAGAAATCGCTGTTGCCGCTCGATGCGCGGGCGCTTGAACTGCTCGCCGAAGTCGGCCTCGAAGAACTTGCCGATGAGCTGACGGTGAATCTGCCCTACGGCCGCAAGCGCGCGCTCGAAATCGCGACCACGCTCGCGATGGAACCCGAGCTGATGCTTCTGGATGAGCCCACGCAGGGCATGGGCCACGAGGACGTGCATCGCGTGGCCGAACTCATCAAGCGCGTGTCGGCGGGCCGGACCATCCTCATGGTCGAGCACAACATGAGCGTGGTGTCCACCATCGCCGACACGATCACGGTGCTGCAACGCGGCACGGTGCTGGCGGAAGGGCCGTATGCCGAGGTCTCTCGCAATCCGCAGGTGATGCAAGCCTATATGGGCACCACCGAAGGCCAGTTGCAGGGGGCGCACTGAATGACCGCACCCGCATTGGAAATCAACGGCCTTCAGGCTTGGTACGGCGAGTCGCATGTGCTGCATGGCGTCGATATGGTCGTTCAGCCCGGCGAGGTCGTCACGCTGCTGGGCCGCAACGGCGCGGGCCGCACCACCACGCTGCGCGCGATTCTTGGCCTGACCGGCGCGCGCAAGGGCAGCATCAAGGTCAACGGCCACGAGACCATCCACCTGCCCACGCACCGCATCGCGCACCACGGCATCGGCTATTGCCCCGAGGAACGCGGCATCTTCGCGAGCCTGTCATGCGAGGAAAACCTGATGCTGCCGCCGCCCTTGAAAAGTGCGGCGAAAGGCGCGGCGCAGGGCATGTCGGTGGATGAAATCTACGCAATGTTTCCGAACCTCGCCGAGCGCCGCCACAGCCAGGGTACGCGGTTGTCGGGCGGTGAACAGCAGATGCTGGCGGTGGCGCGCATCCTGCGCACGGGCGCGCGGCTGCTGCTGCTCGACGAGATTTCAGAAGGACTGGCGCCGGTGATCGTGCAGGCGCTGGCGCGAATGATCGTGACGCTGCGATCCAAGGGATACACGGTGGTGATGGTGGAGCAGAACTTCCGCTTCGCCGCGCCGCTGGCCGACCGCTTTTACGTCATGGAACATGGCCGCATGGTCGAGGCGTTCACCGCGGCCGAACTTGAAGCCAAGATGCCGGTGCTCAATGAGCTGCTTGGCGTTTGATACTTATTTTTTTAACTGGAGACAAGCATGAAAAAACTCCTCGCACTTTCCGCAGTTTCTCTCGCCATCGCGCTTGCCGCGGGCGCCGTTCAGGCGCAGGAAAAAGTCAAGATCGGTTTCATCACCGACATGTCCAGCCTGTACGCCGACGTGGAAGGTAAAAACGGTGCGCTGGCGATCCAGATGGCGATCGATGATTTCGGCGGCAAGGTGCTGGGCCAGCCGATCGAATTGATGAGCGCCGACCACCAGAACAAGGCCGACATCGCCGCCTCCAAGGCGCGCGAGTGGATCGACACCCAGGGCGTGACCTTGGTGTTTGGCGGTACCAATTCGGGTACCGCGCTGGCGATGGCCAAGGTGGCCGAGGAGAAAAAGCGCGTGTTCATCGACAACGGCGCCGGCGCCTCGGGCCTGACCAACCAGGCTTGCACGCCGTACACCATTCACTACGCCTACGACACGGTGGCGCTCGCCAAGGGCACCGGCGCGGCGGTGGTCAATCGCGGCGGCAAAAGCTGGTTCTTCCTGACGGCGGACTATGCCTTCGGCCAGGACTTGCAGGACGACACCTCGCGCGTCATCAAGGAAAAAGGCGGCACGGTCGCGGGCTCGGTCAAGCATCCGCTGAACGCCTCGGACTTCTCGTCCTTCCTGTTGCAAGCGCAGAACTCCGGTGCGCAGGTGCTCGGGCTGGCCAACGCGGGCGGCGACACCATCAATTCGATCAAGGCCGCGAAGGAATTCGGCATCAACAAGACGATGAAGACGGCCGGCCTGCTGGTGTTCCTGTCGGACATCCACAGCCTGGGCCTGAAGAACACCGAGGGCTTGCTGCACACCACCAGCTGGTACTGGGACCTGAACGACGCCAGCCGCAAATGGGCCGCGCGTTTCTTCGAAAAAACCAAGCGCATGCCCACCGACGTGCAGGCCGCCGACTACTCGGCCGCCACGAACTACCTGAAGGCCGTGC
>CAYTPC010000085.1:0-22430 GCA_964439605.1 uncultured Burkholderiaceae bacterium | reverse complement strand
CCTTTCCTGACGCGACGCTGGATGCCTGCCCGCAGGCAGCGCCGCTTGCCGGTCCGAAAGGGTGCTCTTCGGATCAGGCCGCTGCATTTTTTACCTCACCTCTTAATTTGGAGATTTCCGCATCATGAGCAAGACCCCCGTTCGCGTTGCCGTTACCGGTGCTGCCGGTCAAATCGGTTATGCCCTGCTGTTTCGTATTGCCTCCGGCGAAATGCTGGGTAAGGATCAGCCGGTCATTCTGCAACTGCTGGAAATTCCCGACGAGAAGGCGCAAAAGGCGCTCCAGGGCGTGATCATGGAACTGGAAGATTGCGCTTTCCCGCTGCTGGCGGGCATCGTGGCCACGGGCGATCCGATGGTGGCTTTCAAAGACGCCGATTACGCGCTGCTGGTGGGCGCGCGTCCGCGCGGCCCGGGCATGGAGCGCTCCGACCTGCTGGCGGCCAACGCGCAAATCTTTACCGCGCAGGGCAAGGCGCTGGACAAGGTGGCCAGCCGCAACGTCAAGGTGCTGGTGGTGGGCAACCCGGCCAACACCAATGCCTACATCGCCATGAAGAGCGCGCCCAGCCTGCCGCGCAAGAACTTCACCGCCATGCTGCGCCTGGACCACAACCGCGCGCTCAGCCAGATCGCCGCCAAGATCGGCTGCGCGGTGGGCGACATCGAAAAGCTGTGCGTGTGGGGCAACCACTCGCCGACGATGTACGCCGACTACCGCTTCGCCACCGTCGGCGGCAAGAGCGTCAAGGACACCATCAACGATCAGGTCTGGAACGCCGACGTGTTCCTGCCCACCGTCGGCAAGCGCGGCGCGGCGATCATCGAGGCGCGCGGCCTGTCTTCGGCGGCCTCGGCGGCCAACGCCGCGATCGACCACATGCGCGACTGGGCGCTGGGTACCAACGGACGCTGGGTGACGATGGGCATCGCCTCGGACGGCCAGTACGGCATCCCGAAGGACGTGATTTTCGGCTTCCCAGTGACCACCGAAAACGGCGAGTACAAAATGGTTGAAGGCTTGGCGATTGATGAATTCAGCCAGGACCGCATCAACAAGACACTCAAGGAACTGCAGGAAGAACAGGCCGGCGTGGCGCACCTGCTCTGAGAATTTGCGTACGCGCTTGTCCGATGCTCGACTGGAATCCCGCGCTCTATCGTCGTTACGAGGATGAGCGCACACGGCCGGCGCATGACTTGCTTGGGCGTGTGCCGCTCGCATCGGCGGCGCTGGCTTACGACCTCGGGTGCGGGCCGGGCAATTCGACCGAATTGGTCGCTGCGCGCTTTCCTGATGCGCGGGTGGTCGGCATTGACAATTCGCAATCCATGCTTGCGGCAGCGCGCGAACGGCTGCCGCAACTGGTTTTCGAAATGGGCGACATCGCGGCTTGGCAGCCGGCCGCGCCGCCGCAGTTGATTTTTGCCAATGCGGCATTGCATTGGGTTCCCATGCACGAGGAACTGCTGCCGCGCTTGCTGGATATGCTTGCGCCGGGCGGCGTGCTCGCAGTCCAGATGCCCGACAACCATGAGGAGCCGACCCATCGCCTGATGCGCGAGCTTGCCGGCGAGGCGCCTTATGCGCAGGCGATCGGCGATGTTTCGCATCTGCGCGCCGACCTGTTGTCGCCTCAGGGTTACTACGATTTGCTCGCGCCGCGCGCCGCGCGGATCGACATCTGGCGCACCATTTACCAGCATCCGATGGATTCCCCGCGCGCGATCGTCGATTGGGTGCGCGGCACTGGCTTGAAGCCGTTCATCGACCGCCTGTCCGCCGAGTTGTGCAGCGGCTTTCTGGCCGAATACGAGCGCCGCATCGGGCAAGCCTATCTTGCGCGCACCGATGGCCGCCGGTTGCTGGCTTTTCCACGTCTGTTCATCGTCGCAACCCGCACGTGAATAGCGAGTCGATCCACCTGCCTCCTGTGCGGCGCGCCGTGCGTTACCCTTACAGATTCGGAGACGGTTTTCTGCGGTATGTCCCGGTATGTCCGTAACCGCGCAACAAAACGCTTTTATCCCTGGAAGAACATAGCCATGAAACAGATTGCTCTCATTGCCGTGCTGGCGCTGGCCTTGCCCCTGGCGGCCACGGCCAAGACGGTACCCAACAAGGCGCCGGCCAAGTCGAGCGCCCATGCCGCGGCCAAAAAGCCGCCAGCCAAAGCCAGCGTCAAGGCCGCGCCCAAGAAATCGCCGGCCAAGACAAGCGTTGACGACACGGCCAAGAAAACCACCGACAAGGCAGCGTCCAGCCCCGCCGTGTCCAAGACCGATTCCGAGCTCTCGCCCGAAGAGATGGCGATCGCCGAGTCTGTGCAGACCGGGCACATCAAGTGCGAGCTGGGCGCGGGCATCGATATCCAGGCCGATCGGAACAAGCACGGTTTCTTCACGCTGATCCACAACAACAAGGAACGTTATTACATCCACCCGGTCAGCAGCCGTACCGGCGCGATCCGCCTTGAAGACGGGAAAGCCGATGTGGTGTGGCTGCAATTGGCCGGCAAATCGATGCTCATGAGCCAGAAAAAGGGCTTGCGTCTGGCCGATGAATGCCAGACGGCCGCGCAGGTGCAACAGGCCGAGGCAGCCAAAAAGAACCCGCCTCGCAGCCTGTTTGAGCGCGCTCCTCGGCCCGTCGCCGAGAGTGCTCCTCCGCCCGTGGCCGAGGCTGTACCGCCCGACAGCGTCACACAGGAAAGTGATGAGAGTGCGCTCGCGCCGTCCGCGGGTGACGATCAGGCGCCCGGCAGCACCCAGAACGAGGGTGATGCGACTGTGACCACACCGCCGCCGGGCACCGATCTGCCGCCCGGCAGCGCCTATTGAAGAAAACCGGGGCTCGGCGGCCGGCCCCTTGATTGGCGAGCGCACGGCTCGTCACGGTCGCCAAACTTATATCCAGAGACCCCCACGGAGAGATCAATGTTGCAAGCCTACAAGGAACATGTTGCCGAGCGTGCCGCGCTGGGCATTTTGCCGCTGCCGCTATCGGCCCGGCAGACCGCCGAACTGATCGAATTGATCAAGACCGCCAAAGCTGACGCGCAAGGCAAGGAACTGGTCGAGTTGTTTACGCACCGCGTGCCCGCCGGGGTGGACGACGCGGCCAAAGTCAAGGCCAGTTATCTCGCCGCCGTCGCGCGCGGCGACGAAAAAACCGCGCTGCTTTCGCGCGCCGATGCCACCGGGCTGCTGGGCACCATGCTCGGGGGCTACAACATCGGTCCGCTGATCGAGTTGCTCGACGATCAGGAAGTCGGCGCCGTTGCGGCCAATGGCCTGAAAAACACGCTGCTGATGTTCGATCAGTTCCACGACGTCAAGGAAAAGGCCGACAAGGGCAATGCCAACGCGAAAGCCGTCCTGCAAAGCTGGGCCGACGCTGAATGGTTCACCAGCCGCCCCGAGGTGCCGCAGAGCCTGACCGTGACGGTCTTCAAGGTCCCCGGCGAGACCAACACCGACGATCTCTCGCCCGCGCCGGACGCCACCACGCGCCCGGACATCCCGCTGCACGCGCTGGCCATGCTCAAGAACAAGCGTGAAGGCGCCGCCTTCCAGCCCGAGGAAGACGGCAAACGCGGCCCGGTCAAGTTCATCGAATCGCTCAAGGACAAGGGCCACCTCGTCGCTTACGTGGGCGACGTGGTCGGTACCGGCTCCTCGCGCAAGAGCGCGACCAACTCGGTGCTGTGGTTCACCGGCCAGGACATTCCCTTCATCCCCAACAAACGTTTCGGCGGCGTGTGCCTGGGCAGCAAAATTGCCCCGATCTTCTACAACACCATGGAAGACGCGGGCGCGCTGCCGATCGAATTGGACGTGAGCCAGATGAACATGGGCGACGTGGTTGAACTGCGTCCCTACGAAGGCAAGGCGCTCAAGGACGGCAAGATCATTGCCGAGTTCAAGGTCAAAAGCGAGGTGCTGTTCGACGAAGTGCGTGCGGGCGGGCGCATTCCGCTGATCATCGGACGCGGCCTGACGGCCAAGGCCCGCGAGGCGCTGGGCCTGAAGCCTTCGACGCTGTTTCGTTTGCCGCAAAGCCCGGTCGATACCGGGAAGGGCTTCACGCTGGCACAGAAAATGGTGGGCCGCGCCTGCGGCCTGCCTGAAGGGCAGGGCGTTCGCCCCGGCACCTATTGCGAGCCGCGGATGACCTCGGTCGGCTCGCAAGACACCACCGGCCCGATGACGCGCGACGAGCTCAAGGATCTCGCCTGCCTGGGCTTTTCGGCTGACCTGGTGATGCAATCCTTTTGCCACACCGCCGCCTACCCCAAGAAGGTGGACGTGAAGATGCACCGCGAATTGCCCGAGTTCATCAGCACGCGCGGCGGTATCGCGCTGCGCCCGGGCGATGGCGTGATCCACTCCTGGCTCAACCGTTTCCTGCTGCCCGACACCGTGGGCACCGGCGGCGACTCGCACACGCGCTTTCCCATCGGAATCAGCTTTCCTGCCGGATCGGGCCTGGTTGCTTTTGCCGCGGCCACCGGCGTGATGCCGCTGGACATGCCCGAATCGGTGCTGGTGCGCTTCAAGGGCAAGATGCAACCGGGCGTGACGCTGCGCGATCTGGTCAACGCCATTCCGCTGTACGCCATCAAGCAGGGCTTGCTCACGGTCGAAAAGAAGGGCAAGAAAAACGTCTTCTCGGGCCGCATCCTTGAAATCGAAGGCTTGCCCGATTTGAAGGTCGAGCAAGCCTTTGAGTTGACGGACGCTTCCGCCGAACGTTCAGCCGCCGGTTGTACCGTGCACCTGAACAAGGAGCCGATCATTGAATACGTCCAGAGCAACATCACGCTGATGAAGTGGATGATCGCCCAGGGCTACCAGGACGCGCGCACGCTGCAGCGCCGCATCGCCGCGCAAGAAGCCTGGCTGAAGAACCCGCAACTGCTCAAGGCCGACTCCGATGCCGAGTACGCCGCGGTCATCGAAATCGATCTGGCCGACATTCATGAACCCATCGTGGCCTGCCCGAACGATCCCGACGACGTGAAGATGCTCAGCGAGGTTGCCGGCACCAAGATCGACGAAGTGTTCATCGGCTCGTGCATGACCAACATCGGGCATTTCCGCGCCGCCAGCAAGCTGCTCGAAGGCAAGCGGGACATTCCCTCCAGGCTGTGGCTGGCGCCGCCGACCAAGATGGACGCGCACCAGCTTGCCGAGGAAGGCCATTACGGCATCTTCGGTGAAGCCGGCGCGCGCACCGAAATGCCCGGCTGCTCGCTGTGCATGGGCAACCAGGCGCAGGTGCGCGAAGGCGCGACGGTGATGTCCACCAGCACGCGCAACTTCCCCAACCGCCTGGGCAAGAACACCTTCGTGTATCTGGGCAGCGCCGAACTCGCCGCCATCTGCTCGCGCCTGGGCCGCATTCCGACCAAGGCCGAGTACATGGCCGACATCGGCGTGATCGGCGCCAACGGCACGCAGATTTACCAGTACCTGAACTTCGACCGCATCGACGACTACAAAGCCGTTGAGGCCTGATCGGCTTCGATCAAGCTCACTCTGGCCATCCGCAGGATGAACCTGCCCGCCGCCGCGCCGACCCTGTTGCTGGCAACGGCATTGGTGTCGGGCTGCGGCAGTCTGCCCGCCGCGGATCCTAGCCCCAGCCCCGGCGCCAGCGTGCCGGAGCACTGGGCGCAAGCTCCCGCCAGCCCCGCCGTGCCGCCAACCGACCTGGCGCGCTGGTGGGAACGCTTTGACGACCCGGCGCTGACGGCGCTGGTGCAGGATGCGCTGGCGGCCAACCCGAGCGTGAAAAGCGCCGTGGCCGCATTGCGTCAGTCGCGTGCGCTGGTCGATTTGGCGCGGGCCGGCTACAGCCCGCGCCTGAACGCATCGGCCTCGGCGCAAGCCAGCCGCATGGGTTCGGCGGCGTCACAAAAACAGTTTGACCTGGGGCTGGATGCCAGTTGGGAGCCTGATCTGTTCGGCGCTACCCGCGCCGGCGTTTCCGCCGCCGAGGCCGACGCCCGCGCCGCGCAAATGAATCTGGCCGACGCGCAAGTGTCGTTGGCCGCCGAGGTGGCGCTCGCCTACGTCGATCTGCGCGGCAACCAGGCCCGGCGTGACATCGCCGAACACAACTTGCAGTCTCAGCGGGACACCTTGCAGATTGCGAGCTGGCGCCATCAGGCCGGGCTGGTGTCGGCGCTGGATGTGGAACAGGCCACGGCAGCCGCCGCGCAGACCGAGGCCCAGGTGCCGTCCCTGCAGACCAGCGTGGAACAGGCGTGGCACCGGCTGGCGGTGCTGACCGGCCGCGCGCCTGGCGCGCTGGCGGCGCTGGAGGCAGGTGGCGTACCGCTGCCGCCCGATGATCTGGCGTTGGCCTTTCCGGCCGACACGTTGCGCCAGCGGCCTGACGTGCGCGCCGCCGAAGCGCACCTGCTGGCAGCGGCCGAACGCGTGACGCAGGCCAACGCCGCGCGCTACCCCAGCCTGAGCCTGGGCGGCACGCTGGGCTTGCAGGCGGGCGCCGTGGATATGCTGTTCGACCATGCAGCACTGGTGCGCCGCCTGTTGGCCAGCGTGGCGGCGCCGCTGTTTGACGGTGGCGCCATCGATGCGCAGGTGCGTGCCCAGCAGGCGGCGCTGGAACAGGCGCGCGCCGCCCACGAAAGCGCCGTGCTCGGCGCCTTGCAGGAAGTCGAAGACGCCTTGGCCGCCTTGCGCGGAAATCGTCTGAGCGAGGCCAGCCTGCGCACCGCGGCCGCAGCCGCCGAACGTGCCGACCGGCTGGCGCGCCAGCAGTACGAAAGCGGCCTGATCGACTTCAATGCCGTGCTGAACGCGCAACGCACGCTGCTGTCGGCCCAGGACGGCGCGCAAACCCAACTGGCCGCGCTGGCTGCCGGCTACGTGCGCTTGTACAAGGCGTTGGGGGGCGGGTGGTAGAGATGACGCTCACCCACAGCCTCGCCCACTTTGGTGATGGCAAGGCCCGTGTGTTGATACCGACAATCCGACTATGAGTCCGACTCCACCCTTTGCCGCCGCGCCGCCTTCTTCTGATATCGACCAACTGCTCGGTGACGACCGTCCGCCAGGCTGGTGGCGGCGTCCGTCGCTTTGGCTGGGTCTGGCACTGCTGGTCGTGCTGGCGGCCGGCCTGTGGTGGTGGCACGGCCGCCAGGCCGCGCGCGCCGCACCGGTGTACGTGACGTCGCCGCTCGAACGCGGTGACGTCACCCTCACCGTGACGGCCAACGGCACGCTCAAGCCAACGCTGTCGGTGGCGGTTGGCAGCGAGTTGTCGGGCACCGTGGCCCGTGTGCTGGTGGACGTGAATGACGTGGTCAGGAAAGGCCAGGTGTTGCTGGAACTGGACCGCTCCAAATTCCAGGATACGGTGAACCGCTCACGCGCCGCGCTGGTGGCCGCCGAGGCCGCGCTGGCGCAGAACGAGGCGACGGCGCGCGAAGCGCAAGCCACCCTGCGCCGCTATGAGGAAGTGGCCCGCCTGTCCGATGGCCGCGTGCCTTCGGCCACCGAATTGGACACAGCGCGCGCCACGCTGGAGCGCGCACGCGCCAATGTGGACAACGCCCGCGCGCAGGTGGCGCAGGGGCGCGCCACGCTATCGACCGACGAAACCAACCTGTCCAGGGCGTCGATCCGCTCGCCCATCGACGGCGTGGTGCTGGCGCGCTCGGTCGATCCGGGCAACGCGGTGGCCGCTTCGCTGCAAGCGGTGACCTTGTTCACGTTGGGCGAAAACCTGCGCCATTTGACGCTGGAGGCCAGCGTGGACGAGGCCGACGTCGGCTCGGTGCAGCGTGGCCAGAAGGCCAGCTTCACCGTCAGCGCCTACCCGGCGCGGCATTACCCGGCGCGGGTCGAGCGCGTGTCCTACGGCTCGACCACCACCAACAACGTCGTCACCTACACCACCGACCTGAGCGTGGACAACGCCGACCTGAGCCTGCGCCCGGGCATGACGGCCACGGCCACCATCATCGCCACCGAACGCCGGAAGGTGCTGCTGGTCCCCAACACGGCGTTGCGCTTCAACCCGGCCAGTGCGCCGGCGCCGCAGGCGGCAGCGCCGGGCGGCGGCGGGCTGGTGTCGCGCATGCTGCCGCGGCCCCCGCCCGGCGCCCCGCGCCGTCCGCGCGAGGAAGGCGCGCCGGGCGCGCCCGGGCAGCAGCAGCGCATCTGGGTGCTGCAAAACGGGCAGCCGCAGGCCATCACGGTGCAGACCGGCATCAGCAATGGCCGCCAGACCGAGGTGAGCGGTTCTGAATTGAAAGAGGGCCTGCAGGTCATCACCGACCAGCGGGCCGGCGCAGCGGCACCGTGAACGCGCCGGTCGAAAAAACCTCGCCCCTGATCCGCCTGCGCGGCATCGCCAAGCGTTATGGCGAAGGCGCGACGGCGTTTTTGGCGCTCAAGGGGGTCGATCTGGACATCGAACGCGGCGAATTCGTCGCCATCATGGGGCCCAGCGGCTCGGGTAAATCGACCGCCATGAACACCCTGGGCTGCCTGGACCGGCCCAGCAGCGGGCAATACCTGTTCATGGGCACGCACGTGGAAACGCTGTCGCGCGACCAGCGCGCGCGCCTGCGGCGGCGCTACTTCGGCTTCGTGTTCCAGGGCTTCAACCTGCTGGCGCGCACCAGCGCGCAGGAGAACGTCGAGTTGCCGCTGCTGTACCGCGGCGAAGCCGCCGCCCGCCGTCACGCCGCCGCCGCCAGGGCGCTGGCCGAAGTCGGCCTCAAGGGCTGGGAACACCACACACCGGCCGAACTCTCGGGCGGCCAGCAGCAGCGCGTGGCGATCGCACGCGCCATCGTCACCGAGCCGGCGGTGTTGCTGGCCGACGAGCCCACCGGCAACCTCGACAGCCAGCGCAGCCACGAAATCATGGAGCTGCTGTCGCGGCTGAACACCGAGCAGGGCATCACCGTGCTGATGGTCACCCACGAGCCCGACATGGCGGCTTACGCGCGGCGCATCGTGCGCTTCGTTGACGGGCTGATCGCCAGTGACCAGTACAACCCGCAGCCGATCCTGCCAGGCCGCTATCGGCCCGGCGCTCCCGTGGAGACGCGCTGATGCTGTGGAACACGCTATTGCTGGCGTTGCGCTCGATCCGGCGCAACCTGTTGCGCTCTTTTCTGACCGTGCTGGGTATCGTGATCGGAGTTTCGGCGGTCATCACCATGGTCACGCTGGGGCGAGGCGCGACCCAGGCCGTGCAAAGCCAGATTTCCAGCCTGGGCACCAACCTGCTGATGATCCGCCCCGGCCAGCGCCTGGGGCGGGGCGGCGGCGGCAATACCGCGCCTGCCTTCAAAGAAACCGACGCCGACCTGATCGCCTCGCAAATTTCCGGCATCGCCGCCGTTGCGCCCGAAGCGCGCGCCGCCGTCACCCTGGTGGCCGGCGGGCAGAACTGGAACAGCGGCGTGGTCGGCTCCACCAACGCCTGGCTGCAAACCGGCAACTGGGAACTGGCTTCGGGCCGCGCTTTCACCGACGCCGAACTGCACGCCGGAGCGGCGGTGTGCATCATCGGCACCACCATCCAGCGCCAGTTGTACGGCGGCGCCGACCCGGTCGGCGAGCAATTGCGCGTGATGAAGATGCCGTGCCGCGTCATCGGGTTGTTCAAAAGCAAAGGCCAGGGCTCGTTCGGCAACGATCAGGACGAAGTGGTGCTGATGCCGCTGAAAACGCTGCAACGGCGCGTCACCGGCAACACCAACGTCAACACGCTGCTGGTTTCGCTCAATCCGGACAGCGACGCCGAGCGCGTCAAATCGGGCCTGACCGAGCTGCTGCGCGAGTTGCGCAAGCTCTCCAGCGGCGACGATGACAACTTCAACGTGCTCGACACCAAGCAACTGGCCGACACCCTGTCGGGCACCACGAAGGTCATGACCATGCTGCTGGGCGCGGTGGCCGCCGTCAGCCTGCTGGTGGGCGGCATCGGCGTGATGAACATCATGCTGGTCAGCGTGACCGAGCGCACGCGCGAAATCGGCCTGCGCCTGGCCATCGGCGCGCTGGAGCGCGAGGTGCTGATGCAATTCCTGATCGAAGCGGTGGTGTTGTCCAGTCTGGGCGGGCTGGCCGGCATCCTGCTGGCGACCGGCGCATCGGTCGGGCTGGCGCAACTGATGCGGGTGCCGTATCAATTCCAGCCGGGCATCAATCTGCTGTCATTCGTGTTCTCGGCCGGTATCGGCGTGCTGTTCGGCTACTTCCCGGCGCGGCGCGCGGCGCGGATGGACCCGATCGAGGCGCTGCGGCATGAATGAGCCTTCCGGGCTCCTGCGCACAAAACATACCCCGGCCGTTTCCAGAATTATCTATGGCCATCTATTGCCCGTTCGGGCTGTTTTCGAGAATAATTCTCATTTTAATAAAACAGCAGACAAAGGTTTCCGGGTGACGACGATGAAAGGCACGGCCGCTTTGCGGTTGGATCAGCTTCCCAGCCATCAGTGGGCGACGGTGCTCGATGTGCTCAGGCCGGCGAAAGAGGCGGATTGCGATCTCGTATTGCGGCTCAGTGAAATCGGCTTTGTGCCGGGGCAGGCGGTGTGTATCGTCGCCAGCGGTGTGCCGGGGCGTGAGCCGCTGGCGGTGCGGCTGGGTCACACGACTTTTGCGCTGCGGCGGCACGAGGCGGCGCTGGTGCATGTGGCGCCGGGAGGTCCCGGCCATGGCTGAACCGGCGCTGCCCGCGCGCATTGCGCTGCTGGGCAATCCCAACTGCGGCAAGACGGCGCTGTTCAATCTCTTGACCGGCAGCAGCCAGAAAGTGGCCAACTATGCCGGCGTGACGGTGGAACGCAAGGAAGGCGTGCTGCGCACCCCCTCGGGCCGGCGTGTCGCGGTGCTCGACCTGCCGGGCGCCTATAGCCTCAATCCCGTGAGCGCCGATGAAGCCGTCACGCGCGATGTCGTGACTGGGCACGGGCATGACGCCTTGCCCGATCTGCTGGTGTGCGTGACCGATGCAACCAACTTGCAACTGGGCCTGCGCATCGTCCTGGAGGCGCGCCGGCTGGGGCTGCCGATGGTGGTGGCGTTGAACATGGCCGACATGGCGCGGCGCCAGAAGATCACGATCGACGTGCCCGCGCTGTCCCGGGAACTGGGCGTGCCGGTGGTTGAAACGGTGGGGGTGAGCCGCGACGGTGCGCAGGCGCTCGTACAGGCCATCGACGTGCCGGTACCGCCGGCCACGGTGCCGGTCTGGCAGCCGGCAGGGCTCGAGGACGTGCTCGCGATGCAGCGTGAAGTGCGGCGCATTCTCGCGGTGACGGTCCGCGAGCCCGCCGACAGCCTGGAGGCGAGCGACCGCATCGACCGCATCGTGCTGCATCCGCTCTGGGGCATGCTGGTCCTTGCGGTGGCGCTCTTCCTGATGTTCCAGGCCGTATTCAGTTGGGCCGAGGCGCCGATGAGCGTGATCCAGGCCGGGACGGCCGCGCTTGGCGAGGGGGTGCGTCACTGGGTTCCCGAAGGCGCGCTGCGAAGCCTGCTGGTCGATGGCGTGATTGCGGGTGCGGGCGGCGTGCTGATGTTTTTGCCGCAGATCGTGATCCTGTTTTTCTTCATCCTCGTGCTCGAAGATTCGGGCTACCTGCCGCGTGCGGCTTTTTTGTTCGACCGGATGATGGGATCGGTGGGGCTGTCGGGGCGTTCGTTCATTCCGCTGCTGTCGAGTTTTGCGTGCGCGGTGCCGGGCATCATGGCAACCCGCACCATCAGCCATTGGCGCGACCGGCTGGTGACGATCATGATTGCACCGCTGATGACCTGTTCGGCGCGGCTGCCGGTGTATACGCTGCTGATCGCGGCCTTCATTCCGGCGCGCACGGTGGCCGGCGTGCTCAACTTGCGGGGCGTGGTGCTGTTCGCGCTGTACGTCGGCGGCATCGTGTCGGCAATGGCCGTGGCGTGGGTGCTCAAGCGTTTTCGCGGCGAGGACGAGCGGTCACCGCTGCTGATGGAGCTGCCCGCCTACCGCTGGCCGAACCTGCGCAATCTGTTTCTCGGGCTGTACGAGCGGGTATGGATTTTCGTCCAGCGCGTGGGCACGATCATCCTGGCGCTGAGCATCCTGTTGTGGTTCTTCTCGACTTTTCCCGCGCCGCCCGAGGGCGCGACCGGACCGGCGATCCAGTACAGTCTGGCGGGCTGGATCGGCCGGGCATTCGAGCACGTCTTTGCGCCGATAGGGTTTAACTGGCAGATTTCGATCGCACTGGTGCCGGGTATCGCCGCGCGGGAGGTCGTTGTCAGCGCGCTGGGCACGGTGTACGCGCTCTCGGCCACCGGCGATGACGTGGCCGCCCAGCTTGAACCGCTGATCGCCGGGCACTGGTCGCTGGCAACGGCGTTGTCGCTTCTGGTGTGGTACGTGTTTGCGCCGCAGTGCGTTTCGACATTGACTGTGGTCAAACGTGAGACAAATTCTTGGCGTTACGTCTGGATCATGGCCGGATATTTGTTCGCGCTGGCTTATGTTGCCAGTTTCATGACTTATCGAATTGCACTGATGCTGGGTGCGGGTTGACCGCGCCATAGGAGGTGGGATGGTTGAGCAGCTAATCGTCGTTCTGATCGTGCTCTTGGCTGCCTTTTATGCGGGCTGGCGCTGGATGCCCGCGCGCTATCGCCATGCGCTGGCGGGCCTGATCACGATCAGTCTGCGGCGCGCGGGACTGATTGACCAGGCCCGTGCCGTGCGCTGGGCCGCCTCGTTGAGCAAGGCGCGCGGCTGCGGCTCTGGCTGCGACAGCCGCGCGGGTTGCGGCGGTTGCGCCGGCGGCGGTGCCAACGGCGCTCGCGAAGGCGAGGCCGTCCAGACGCATCCGATTCGTATTCACGTGCGCGCGGACCGGCCATGACTGCACAGTTCTTGATCATTGGCGGCGGTATTGCCGGTTTGGCGACGGCGCTGGCCTTGGGCCGGCGCGGGCACCGCGTCGACTTGCTGGAGCAGGCGGGGGCTTTTTTCGAAGTGGGCGCGGGTGTGCAGCTGGGCCCGAACGTGACGCGACGTTTGCGCGCGCTCGGTCTGGACGATCCGATCAGCCGCGTTGCCGTGCGCCCTGATTCTCTGGTGGTGCGGCGCCTCAAGGATGGCGCGCGCATTGCCAGCATGCGGCTGGCCAAGCGTTTCGAGCGCCGCTATGGCGCGCCCTACATCTGCATCCATCGTGCGGATCTGCACGGTGTGCTGCAAGAGGCGAGCTGGGAGATCGACGGCGTCAATCTGAACACGGGCGTGCGCGTGAGCGCCATCAGCGCGCGCGAGGACAGTGTTTGTGCCGTGATGGGCGAGTCACGGGCCTGGGAGGCCGACGCCCTGATCGGCGCCGATGGCGTCTGGAGCCAAGTGCGCTCGCACATGATGCAGGGCGCTCCGGTGCCGGGCTACACCGGCCACACCGCATGGCGCGCGCTCGTGCCGATGGAGTCGCTGCCTGCCGCGCTGCGCAGCGTCGACGTGCAGATATGGCTCGGGCCGAAAGTGCACGCGGTGGCCTATCCGGTGCGTGCGGGGCAGGCGTTCAATATGGTCGTGGTCGCCGAATCGCCGCCGCTGGGCGATGTGCGCGATTGGGATCAGGAAGACAACATCGCCGCACTGCACCACGCGATCGGCGCGCGCTGCGCGGGCATCATGCCGCTGATCGAAGCCATGCCGGCCTGGCGCATCTGGGCCTTGAACGGATGTGCTCCCGTGGCCGGGCCGGACGAAATCGCAAAAGAGCGCATTGCCCTGGTGGGCGACGCCGCGCATCCGATGGTGCCCTATCTGGCGCAAGGCGCGGGCATGGCGATCGAGGATGCGGTCGCGCTGGCTGATGCGGTCGGTGAGGCCGGGGCCAATGCCGATATGCTGCCGCAAGCCCTCCAGAGCTATGCCCAGGCGCGCTGGGAACGCAGTGCGCGCGTGCAGGCGCAGGCCCTGCGCAATGGCGCGGTCTACCATGCGCGGGGGTTGAAGCGGTTGGGGCGCGACCTCGGTTTGCGCTTGCTGGGTGACCGGCTGCTCGACGCGCCTTGGCTTTATCGGGGGTAAAGCCTCTTCGGGACGCGGGCTTGCGTATGCCGCAGCGGCGGCTGGGGCTCAGACATTACGCCCGAGCAGCAGGTATTCCATGAGCGCTTTTTGCACGTGCATCCGGTTTTCGGCTTCGTCCCAGACGACCGATTGCGGGCCATCGATGACTTCGGCGCTGACCTCTTCGCCGCGATGCGCGGGCAGGCAGTGCATGAACAGGGCGTCGGGCTTGGCCTCGCGCATCATCGTCTCGTCCACGCACCAGCGCGCGAAAGCCTTGCGGCGCGCTTCGTTTTCGGCTTCGTAGCCCATGCTGGTCCACACGTCGGTGGTCACCAGATCGGCACCGCGGCACGCGTCCATCGGGTTTTGGAATACCTTGTAACTGCAATTGGAGCGCAAGCCCGCCACGGATTGGTCGACCTCATAGCCGCTGGGCGTGCTCAGGTGCACGGTAAAGCCGAGGATCTCGCTGGCTTGCAACCAGGTGTTGGCCATGTTGTTGCCATCGCCCACCCAGGCCACGGTTTTGCCCGCGATCGAGCCGCGCTGCTCGATGTAGGTGAAGATGTCGGCCAGGATCTGGCAGGGGTGGAATTCATTGGTCAGGCCGTTGATGACCGGCACGCGCGAGTGCGCCGCGAAGGATTCGATGCGTGCCTGCTCGAAGGTGCGGATCATCACCAGATCGACCATGCGGCTGATGACGCGGGCGGTATCTTCAACCGGTTCGCTGCGGCCCAGTTGGCTGTCGGTGGTGGTCAGGTGCACCACGCTGCCGCCCATCTGGTACATGCCGGCCTCGAAGCTCACGCGCGTGCGCGTGCTGGCTTTCTCGAAGATCATCGCCAGCGTGCGGTCGGCCAGCGTGTCGTGCTTTTCGTAGGCTTTGAATTTTTTCTTGATCAATGCCGCGCGCGCGAACAGGTGGGCGTACTCGCCGGCGCTGAGATCGCTGAATCGCAGGTAGTGCTGGATGGGCGTCGCGCTCATGGCTGTTCCGATTCCGCGAGGAAGCGTTTGATGATCGGTATGAGGATCGAAACCATCTCGTCGGCCTCGGCTTGTGTCAGGATCAGCGAAGGCACCAGGCGGACCACGCAATCGGCTTGCACGCTCAGCAGCAGACCGGCATCGCAGGCGCGTTGCAGGATGGCGCCGCAGGGGCGCGCCAGCTCGATGCCCAGCATCAGCCCCTGGCCGCGGATCTCAACCACGCCCGGCACGCCGGCCAGTTCGCGCTGCAGCGCATTTTTGAGATGGGCGCCCACGGTTTCGGCGTTTTTGAGCAGGCCGTCTTTTTCCATGATCCGGATCGTCTCGATCCCGGCGCGCATCGCCAGCGGATTGCCGCCAAAGGTGGAGCCGTGGTTTCCCGGCTGGAAAATTTGCGCCGCCTTCGGCCCCGCGAGTACCGCGCCCACCGGCACGCCCGAGGCCAAGCCCTTGGCCAGCGGCATCACGTCGGGCACGATGCCGGCCCACTGGTGCGCAAACCACTTGCCGGTGCGGCCTATGCCGCATTGCACCTCGTCGATCATCAGCAGCCAGTCGCGCTCGTCGCACAGCGCGCGCACCTGGCGCAGATAGTCCCAGCGCATCGGGTGGATGCCGCTTTCGCCCTGGATCGTCTCGAGGAACACCGCCACCACGTTCGGGTTGTTGGCCGTCGCCCGCTTGAGTGCGTCGAAATCGTTCAGCGGTACGCGGATGAAACCTTCCACCAGCGGCTCGAAGCCGTGCTGCACTTTGGCGTTACCGGTGGCCGAGAGCGTGGCGATGCTGCGGCCATGAAAAGCGCCTTCATAGACCACGACTTCAGGCCGTGCAATACCCTTGTCATGCCCGAACTTGCGCGCCAGCTTGAGCGCCGCCTCGTTGGCCTCCAGCCCTGAATTGCAGAAAAAAGCATTGGTCATGCCGGCCAACTCGGTCAGTTTGGCCGCCAGTTGTTCTTGCCCAGGTACGTGGAAATAGTTTGAGCAGTGAATCAGCTGGGCGATCTGTTCTTGCAGCGCGGGCACCAGTTCCGGATGGTTGTGCCCCAGCGTGTTGACGGCCACGCCGGCCAGACCGTCCAGATAGCGTTTGCCATTCGTGTCCCAGACGCGGCAGCCCTGGCCGTGCGTCAGCGCAATCGGCAGCCTGGCGTAGCAGTTCATGACATGGGGTGACGAGGGGACAGGGGCGCTCATATGCTTCTCCGTATAGGGAAGGCGGATTCTAGGGCCTGTTCACAGTTTTTACGGTCTCGAAAAAACTGGGGACAGGTTAACCGTTTGGCATGGATACAAAAAAACCGCCAGAAGGCGGTTTTTTGCTTTGCTGCAGCGCACCCCGATCAAACGGCAGACGGTGGTATGGGTACCGTCTGGGCGGATGCCTGAGACAGGCTCAGGCGGCGATGGCCAGGGCCTTGACCTTGGCCGACAGGCGGCTCTTGTCGCGAGCGGCCTTGTTCTTGTGAAAGATGCCTTTATCGGCCACCGAGTCGATCACGCTCTGGGCCTTGGCGAAGAGTTCTGTTGCCTTGGTTTTGTCGCCGGCCACGACGGCCTTCTCGACCTTCTTGACGGCGGTGCGGTACTTGGAACGCAGCGAGGTGTTCGTCGCGTTGAGCTTGGTGTCCTGGCGGACGCGTTTACGGCCAGACGCCAGGCGGGGGTTCTTTTTTTTCGGCTTGGTAGATGCCATGGATGAAAATTCCTACAATGTCTGGGGATGATGCAGCAAACCCTCGATTATACAAAACGCTGCTCACGCCGGAACAGAAGAACAAAAGACACTTCCCATGGCGCGATTCAGCCGGAGTGAGCGCTCAACCGCTGTGTCCAAGTCCGGCGAGTTTCCAGACAACCCAAGACACGCAAGGCGCGGCACAATAAGCCCTCATGACCATGAACATCGTGATTCTTGACGATTATCAGGATACCGTGCGCAAACTGCGTTGCGCTTCCAAGCTCGATGCCTACGCGGCCAAGGTTTACACGAATACCATCAAGGGCATTGGCCAGTTGTCGATCCGGCTCAGGGATGCGGATGCCATCGTGCTCATCCGGGAGCGCACGCACATCACGCGGCAACTGATCGAGAAATTGCCCCGGCTCAAGCTGATTTCACAGACTGGGCAGGCCGGCAGCCACATCGACATCCAGGCCTGTACCGAATATGGCGTTGCGGTCGCTGAAGGCAGCGGATCGCCGCAAGCGCCGGCCGAGTTGACGTGGGCCCTCATCATGGCGGCTGCCCGGCGGCTGCCGCAATATATCAGCAACCTCAAACACGGCGCATGGCAGCAATCGGGGTTGAAGGCCGCTTCAATGCCGCAGAATTTCGGCATCGGCACGGTACTCAAGGGCAAGACGCTCGCTGTCTGGGGATACGGGCGTATCGGCCAGTTGGTCGCCCACTACGGACAGGCCTTCGGCATGCATGTGCTCGTCTGGGGGCGTGAAAGCAGTTGCGCCAAGGCGCGATCCGATGGTTTTCAGATCGCCGCCAGCCGCGAGGCGTTTTTCGCCGAGGCGGACGTTCTTTCGGTTCACTTGCGGCTCAATGAAGACACTCGCTCGATCATCAAGGTCGAGGATCTTGCGCGCATGAAGCCCACGGCGCTGTTCGTCAACACTTCACGCGCCGAACTGGTTGAGCCCGACGCCTTGCTGACCGCGCTCAACAGCGGCCGCCCCGGCATGGCGGCGATCGATGTATTCGAGAGCGAGCCCATCCTGCAGGGACACGCGCTGCTTCGCCTCGAAAATTGCATTTGCACGCCCCATATCGGCTACGTCGAGCTGGAAAACTACGAAACTTATTTCAGCCAGGCGTTCGACAACGTCGTCAACTTTATCGAAGGCCGTCCCACCAACATCGTCAATCCAAGCGCGCTGCAAGTTCGCCGTTGAACATGCAGGTTTTCCGCTTTGCGGGGCCGCTCTACTGCGACAGCGCTTCGACCAGTTCGGTCTCGATCGCCATCTGCCGGCGGTGGTCTTGTAGTTCGGTGCCGCTGATCAGGAAAGTGTCTTCGACGCGCTCGCCCAGAGTCATGACCTTGGCAAGCTCCAGATTCAGGTGGTGGCGCGCGAGCACGCGCGCAATCGAATAGAGCAGGCCGATGCGGTCGCTGGCGCTGATGCTCAGCAGCCAGCACTGGGCTTTCTCATCGGGCGTCAATGCCACGCGCGGTTTGATCGGAAAGCTTTTCACGCGCCGCGACACGAGCCCGCGCCGGGGCGCCGGCAGTTCGCCGGCCCGGGCGAGGGTCTGGGCCAGGCCGGTTTCGACCATGCCGGGCAGTTCGCGGTAATCCTCGGGCACGAAGCCAGGGACGATCTGGAAGGTGTCCAAGGCGTAGCCGTTGGTAGCCGTATGCACCTTGGCGTCGAGGATGCTGAAGGAAGCCTGGTCGAAATAGCCGCAGATGCGCGCGAACAGGTCCGGCTGGTCGCAGGTATAGACCAGTACCTGCAATCCTTCGCCAACCGGCGAGATGCGCGCGTACACGATCGGCGGCGCGTGGGGATCGGCCGGCACGCCCTTGGGCGACACGTGGGGCCAGAGCTGCTTGGCGTGCCAGGCGATCTCATGCGCGTCGTGCCGCATGAAATAGCTCACGCCGAGCGTGTCCCACAGCGCCTTGTGCGCCTCGAAGGGCAGGGGGTGGAGCGCCAGTTGTGCCAGCGCCTCGCGTTTGCGCGCTTCGATCTGCGCGCGCCGATCGGGCATGCGCCCGCCCAGCACGCGCAGTGTGATGCGGTAAAGGTCTTCGAGCAGCTTGCCTTTCCAGGCATTCCACACGCGCGGAGAAGTGCCGCGGATGTCGGCCACGGAGAGCAGGTACAGCGCCGTCAGATAGCGTTCATTGCCCACGCGCTTGGCAAAGGCGGCGATCACTTCGGGATCGCTGAGGTCGCGCTTTTGCGCCGTATCGCTCATCACGAGATGCTCGGCAACGAGGAATTCGATCAGCTTGGCGTCTTCGGGCGATATGCCTGATTTGGTCCCGATCGCCTGGACGCTGTGCTGGCGGCAGAAGCGCCGCGCGTCATGCGCGCCGAGCACCGAGTGATCGCCGCCGCGGCCCTTGGCAATGTCGTGAAACAGGGCCGCCACGTAAAGAATCCACGGCTTGTCCCAGCCGGCGGCCAGTTGTGAACAGAACGGGTATTCGTGCGCGTGCTCGGCGATGAAGAAACGCCGCACGTTGCGCAGCACCATGAGAATGTGCTGGTCCACGGTGTAGGCGTGAAACAGGTCATGCTGCATCTGGCCGACGATGGCGCGGAACACCCACAGGTAGCGCCCGAGTATCGAGGTCTGATTCATCAGCCGGATCGCGTGCGTGATGCCGCGCGGCTGCATCAGGATGCGCATGAACATGCGGTGGTTTGCCGGGTCGCTGCGAAAGCGCGCGTCGGTGACGTGGCGCGCGTTGTACAGCGCGCGCAGCGTGCGCGCCGACAGGCCATCGATGCCGACGGTCTTCTCGTAGAGCAGGAAAGTCTCGAGGATCGCGCGCGGCTTGCGCAGGTACAGGTCATCGCTGGCGACTTCGATGCTGCCGCCATTGTCGAAAAAGCGTGCGTTGATGCGCCGCGGCGCCTCGGTCGGCGGTTCGAGCCGTTCGGAAATGTTGCGCAGCAGGATTTCGGTGAGCTGCGTCACCGCCTTGGCGGCCCAGTAGTAGCGCCGCATCAGGGCCTCGCTTGCATCGCGCTGGGACATGCTTTCGTAGCCGAAGGCGGCGGCCACGGCGGTTTGCATGTCGAACACCAGCCGGTCTTCGCGTCGATTGGCGATCACATGCAGCCGGGCGCGGATCAGGCTCAGCAGCGCCTCGTTGCGCTTGATTTGGCGCACTTCAAGGGCGGTGGCCAGGCCGTTGCGCGCCAGATCGTCCCAGCGCTTGCCCAGCCCGGCGGCGCGCACGACCCACAGCACGGTCTGCAAATCGCGCAGGCCGCCTGGTGATTCCTTGCAGTTGGGTTCGAGCGCGTAAGGCGTGTTTTCAAACTTCTGGTAGCGGTGGCGCATTTCCTGCGTCTTGCCGGAGAAAAAAGCCACCGGATCGATCGAGTCGGAAAAGCGCCGCCGGAATTCGGCGAAGAGGCGCCGGCTGCCGGCCACCAGGCGCGATTCGATCAGCGAAGTCTGCACCGTGAGATCGCCGGCCGCTTCGGCCAGGCAGTCGTCGATGCTGCGCACGCTCGATCCGATCTCAAGCCCGGCGTCCCAGCAGCGGCCGATGAACTGCTCGATGCGCTCCGGCTCGATGGACTGGCAGGCGCGCGCGTCGGGCAGTAGCAGCAGTACGTCGACGTCGGAACAGGGAAACAGCTCGCCGCGCCCGAAGCCGCCCACGGCCACCAGCGAGAGGGTATTGCCGAAACCGGCCTCTTCCCACAGCGCGCGCAATGCCTCGTCGGCCAGCGCGGAAAACTGGCGCAGCACCGCGTGTACGCCGCGCGTGTGCGCGTGGGCATGGCGCAGGCCGTCGAACAGCGCCAGCTTGCGTGTCCGGTAAATATCGCGCACGGTTTGCGGATTGATCACGGCGGACACGGCTGGGGCCAGTTCAGTCAGCAGTATTGACGAAATCCGGCGGCGGCGGGCAGCCGGCCGACAGGGTCAGCACCTCGTAGCCGGTCTCGGTGACGAGCACCGTGTGCTCCCACTGCGCCGACAGCGAACGATCGCGGGTGACGATGGTCCAGCCGTCGCTACCCAGTTCCTTGATGTCGCGCTTGCCGGCGTTGATCATCGGCTCGATCGTGAAAATCATGCCGGGCTTGAGCTCTTCGAGCGTACCGGGCCGGCCATAGTGCAGCACCTGCGGCTCTTCGTGAAAGTCGCGGCCGATGCCGTGGCCGCAGAATTCGCGCACCACCGAGAAACCGTTGGTCTCGGCAAAGCGCTGGATTGCCCAGCCGATGTCGCCCAGGTGCGCGCCGGGCTTGACCTTGACGATGCCGTGCCACATCGCGTCATAGGTGTACTTGACGAGCCGCTTGGCCGCGATCGAGGCTTCGCCGATGACGAACATGCGGCTGGTGTCGCCGTGCCAGCCATCCTTGATGATGGTGATGTCCATGTTGACGATGTCGCCTTTCTTGAGCGGCTTTTCGTTCGGAATGCCATGGCACACCACGTGATTGACCGAGGTGCAGATCGATTTCGGATAGGGGATCTGATTCGCGCCCATGTAGTTCAGCGGCGCGGGCACGGCCTCTTGCACTTGCGTGATGTACTCGTGCGCGAGTCTGTCCAGTTCGTTGGTGGTGATACCGGCCTTGACGTGCGGTGCCAGATAATCCAGCACTTCGGCCGCGAGCCGGCAGGCTACGCGCATGCCGGCGATGCCTTCGGCGTCTTTGTAGATGATGCTCATGATGCCGAAATTATCTCCGGGCCGCTGTTGCGCGGCCCGGAGCTGGTTTCACCCTGATTCATTCAGGGTAAATCTTGGCGTTGCCGGGGCGGTTGGTTTTTAGAATGACCCGAAGGGCAGTGGCCCAAACACCTCAAGGAGTTTTTTGTGCAGAGCAAAAAAGCCGGATCGAAACCGGCGCAACGAGTGATCAAGAAGTATCCGAACCGGCGGTTGTACGACACCGATACTTCTTCCTACATCACGCTGGCTGAAATCAAGCAACTCGTGATGTCGAAGGTCTCGTTTGTGGTGCGCGATGCGAAAACCGGCGAGGACCTGACGCGCAGCATCTTGCTGCAGATCATCCTGGAAGAGGAGGCCGGCGGCGCGCCGATGTTCACCGAGCAGGTGCTGGCAAACATCATTCGCTTCTACGGCCAGGCCATGCAAAGCCATATCGGGCCGTACCTTGAAAAGAACATCCAGGTCATGATGGAACTGCAGGCGCAGTTGGCCGAAAAGGCCGAGGGGCTGACGCCCGAACTGTGGTCGCGCTTCCTGAGCATGCAATCGCCGATGCTGCAGGGCCTGATGGGCAGCTACGTCGAGCAGTCCAAAAACGTGTTTCTGCAGTTGCAGGAACAGATGCAGAAAAACACCGAGCAGATGCTCGGCGCGTTTGGCATCAAGCGGACGTAGCCGCTTCGGCTGCGGCGGCCGGGAACTGGGACAATACGGTTGATGAGTGCTTCAAAGACCGCCGATCACGATGATGTGACTGCTCCGCCCAAAATCGGCTTCGTCAGCCTCGGCTGCCCGAAAGCCCTGACCGATTCCGAATTAATCCTCACCCAGCTCAGCGCGGAGGGGTATCAGACCGTCAAGACCTTCGAAGGCGCCGATCTGGTGATCGTCAACACCTGCGGCTTCATTGACGATGCGGTCAAGGAAAGCCTGGACACCATCGGCGAGGCGCTGGCCAAG
>CAYTPC010000084.1:0-8364 GCA_964439605.1 uncultured Burkholderiaceae bacterium | reverse complement strand
AGCGGCTCGCCCGGCGTGGTGGTTTGGGCAATCACGGCCAGCAGATCGTCCACCTCGCCGCGCCCATCGTCGTGCGCGCCGGCGCTCGCGCCCACGCCGCGAAAGTTGAAGCGCACCGCCCGCCAGCCACATTGCAGCCACGCGCGCGCCAGCGTCTGCACCACCTTGTTGTCCATCGTGCCGCCGTAGAGCGGGTGCGGATGTGCGATCACCACCGTGCCCGCCGGCGGCGCCGGGGGCAGTTCCACCATGGCCTGCAAGTTGCCCGCGGGGCCGTGCACTGTGAAAGAGGAAGATTTCATTTGTGCCTAAAATTATAGCTGATTGCACTAGTAATTACTTATTTTTTAGTATTTTTCTATCTCAAAATCATTGTGCACTTAGGTGTGCAGCTATCAATTTGATATTTTGCGCGGAGAAGATTTCGCAAAACGCGCTCAGTGCCCGTTCAAAGTCTCATCCCCATAGTGTCCTACATGGAGATGAGACTTTGACAGGCTCTTACAAGCGCGCAACCGTCCGCCTAACGACCGCCATGTCTACCCGAGGATGTTCACAGACGGTGGCCGGCTCAGCTTCCAGGCGCTCGGCCAGCGTCTTGACGTTGGTTGTACGCAGGTTCCACTTGATCAGCCAATCCACCAGCGGCTGTCTGGCACGCCGATCGAGGCACTGGCGAGCGCGTTCGACTGCCGTTTCAAGGTTGAACGCGAATACCTTGCCAGCCTGCTCAAGAAATACAGCGGCAACCGCCGCCGCGTCGCCGAGGTCATGGGGTGTCTGAATTTGGTTGCGAGCGAGACACATTTGTCTTTTTCGTCGACATGGCCTCGCGCCAGCGCAAGGCAGACAGAACCGTAGGCAAATCTTTGGCATACATGTTGCTTTCCGTTTGCTCAATAAGGCGCGGAACCGCGCAACTGGAGACAAGCATGCATTCTTTCCTTCGCGCGGCGCTGAAATCTCTCACCTGTCTGGCCGTACTTGGCGCGCTCGCGCCACTCACGGCGGTGGCGCAAGGCGGTTCTTGGCCGGAACGTCCGATTACGCTCGTGGTGCCCTACACGCCCGGTGGACAGTTCGACGCTCACGCGCGTTTGCTGGCCAAGAGCCTGACGACGCAACTCAACCAGAGCGTGGTGGTGGAGAACAAGCCCGGTGCCGGAACCACGCTTGGGGCGGAATATGTGGCCCGCGCGAAGCCCGACGGCTACACGCTCCTGATGGCCGGGGCGACGATGTTCACCATCGCGCCGCATACCTTCCCCCAACTGCGCTACAAAATCGAAGACTTTCAGACGGTCTCGTTGCTCAACCAACTGCCGATGGCGCTGATCGTGAACCCATCGGCGCTCCCGGTGAAGAGCTTCCAGGAGTTTGTTGCTTACGCCAAGGCAAATCCGGGCAAGGTCGACTATGCGACCACCGGACCGGGTGTGGCCACGCACCTGCTGGGCGAACTGACCAAAGCGGAGGTCGGCATCGACATTCAGCCTGTCCATTACAAGGGCACGGGTCCTGGGATGATTGATCTCGCCGCTGGGCGCGTGCCGGCCACCTTCGACGGCTATCTGGCCTACGCGCCGATGCTGAAAGAGGGCAAGCTGACCGCACTGGCCATTTCCAGCGACAAGCGGCTGCCCGGCGCTCCTGACATTCCCAGCTTCGCGGAGTTGGGGTATCCGGGGCTGTCGATGTCCTCTTGGGCCGGCATCGTGGTGCCGAAAGGAACGCCGCTGACGATCGTCGACAAGCTGCAAAAGGCCATCGTGGCTGCAGTCCGCAGTGAGGAAGTGAGCTCACGCATGATCGCCGACGCCACCGTTCCGATGACCAGCACGCCGGCGGAATTCGATGCCCTGATCAAGCGCGATGACGCGGTGTGGGGCAACCTGATCCGCAAGATCGGTGGCGTCAAGCCGGAATGACGCGAGGCCGCGGGTCCGCATTCTTTTTTCAGGAGGAAGCGCAATGGCTGAAGACAAGTCGGTGGCCGTCGTCACGGGTGCCTGCCGCGGCATGGGCTTGGCCATCGCGCGCCAGTTGGCGCACGATGGCATGCGGGTCTGGGGCGTCGATGTGCTCGAAGGCGCGCTGCATGACAGCTTTGTCGGGCTGCGCGAAGAGGGGCTCGACGTGCGGCCGCTGGTGTTGGACATCAGTGATGAAGCCGCCGTGGGGCGTCTCCCGGAATGCCTGGGTGGCGACTATGACCGCCTGCGCGCGCTGGTGAATAACGCCGCGGTCTCACCCAAGAGGGGCGGGCGCAAACTTCCGTTCACGGAACTTTCGCTCGCAGACTGGAACGCTGTGCTTTCCGTTAACCTCACGGGTGCTTTCCTCATGAGCCGTGTGTGCCTGCCACCGATGATGCGCGCCCGCCACGGCCGGATCATCAACAACTCTTCGGTGGGCGGCAAGACGGTGATTGGTGTTGCCGTCGCCACCTACAACGCGTCCAAGGCCGGCCTGCTCGGGCTCACGCGCGCGCTGGCCATGGAGATGGGGCCGCATGGCATCACGGTCAACGCGATCTGCCCTGGCCGCATCGAAACCGACATGACGCGTGAGGCGGTGCCGGAGACCAACGCGGCACTGCTGGAGCGCACGCCCGTGGGTCGTTTCGGGACTCCACAGGAGATTGCGGATCTGGTTGCCTTTCTCGTCAGCGCGAAATCATCGTTCATCACCGGGGCCGCATTCGATATCAACGGCGGTTTGGCGATGGTCTGAGGAGACTCCGATGAAAAAAGGAAAGCTCGGCGTGGCTGTGGTCACCGGTGGCTTCGGCGGCATCGGTGGTGCCACCCGGAAGGAGCTTGCGGGGCAGGGCTACCGTGTGCTGAGCCTGGACATGCAGGTGGCCCCCGAAGATCCCTTGCAGGTCCGCTGCGACATCGGGGACCGCGCGGCGCTGCTCGCGGCGCTGGAACGGATCGAAGCGGAGCACGGCGTCATTGAAGTGCTGGTGAACAACGCCGCGGTGTTCCACGGCGTCGATGTCATGGAGATGACGCCAGAAATCTGGGATCGCAGTTTCGCGGTGAACGTGAACGCCGCGTTTTTTGCTGCACGGCACGTCGCCGCCCGTCTGGTCGCGCATCGACGAGGCGGCGCGATCGTCAACGTGGCCTCGGCTGCCGGTCGCGCCGGATCGCCTTATGTGGACTATGGCGCGTCAAAGGCAGCCGTTATCGGCTTGACGCAAAGCCTGGGCAAGGCACTGGCCCGTCACGGCATCCGCGTGAACGCCGTCGCGCCGGGGCAGGTCATGACCGACATGCACCGTTCGCTCACACCGGAACGGCAGGCCTACAACCTGCAATTGATCCCAATGAGGCGCTCCGGTCAGCCCGAGGAGATCGCACGCGTCATCGCTTTCCTGGCCAGTGACGCGGCCAGTTTCATGACTGGCGCTATCGTTGACGTCAACGGCGGAAAACTCTGAATCGAGGACAAGAATCATGCGTTTCGGCTTGGGATGCAGTTGTTCCATCGATGGCATCAAGCTCGATTGATTACGCATGACCTCATCCAGGGATGCTCAGTACATGCGGAAGCCGCCATTGACGCTTAACACCTGCCCCGTGATGTGGCGCGCGAGCCCCGAGGCTAGGAACAGCACGGGGTGCGCGATATCCTCGGGCTCGGCGATCCGCCGCAGCGGTACCTGTTGCATTCGCTTGGACTCGCGCTCCTCCAAGCCTTCGGTTCCCAGGCGCTCCTCGACATCGCGCAGCACTTGGTCACGCATCGGGGCGCGCACAGAGCCCGGCGAGATTGCGTTGATCCGGATTCCCGAGGGGCCCAGTTCCTGCGCCAGCGCCTTGGTGAACGCGATAACGCCGCCCTTGGTGGCGGAATAGCCGGTCAGATTGCCGTTGCCCGCGCGGCCCGCGTCGCTCGCGATGTTGACGATGCTGCCGCCGCCGCGCTTTACCATGGCCGGCAGGACCGCATGCGTGCAGGTCATCGTTCCCAGGAGGCCGATCTGGATGTCACGTTTCCAGGAGGCTGGATCGATCTGCATGAAAGGACCGACCTCGGTCATCACGGCGGCGTTGTTCACCAGAACCTCGGGAGGACCGAACGCGTCGGCCACTTCAGCGGTCCAGGATGTCATTTGCGATGCATCGCCGATGTCGGCGGTGCGAGCCAAGCCGGACGCGCCCGCATCCTTTATGAATCGCAGCGTCTCACGCAACCCTGCTTCCGCCACGTCGCTGATCGCCACTCGGGCGCCGGCCTGTGCGAACGCCACCGCGATCGCGCGGCCCACGCCACCGGCGGCTCCTGTTACCAGCACCACGCGGCCGGCGAGGTTGAGTTGCACGTCGTTCATTTCGTCTCTCCTGTGTCGTAATCAAGGCTGGTGTAGGCAGCTCGCAGCAGAGCAGGGGCGCGCTCACCCAATCCCATGGCTGCGTGCATGCGGTTCTCGATGTAGCCGAAACCCATGCGCGCATCCGGATCGGCGAAACCCAGGGCACCGCCGGCGCCCAATAGGCCGAAGGCATTGGGGTTCGGACCGATGTCGAAATCGCCCGGCGTGTTCAGTAGGTAGCCGAGCGCTTGACGGTAGCGTCGCCCCATGACGCATTCGGGTTCTTCGTGCTGTACCTGGAGGGCTGCCGCCAGTGTCTTCGGCCGTAGCAGGCGTCCCCGTACGAGCAGGTCGTAGAAACGAGCCATCGCCCGGGCATTGCCGTGGCCGTTGCTCGAGGGGAGCTCGCTGCGGCGCCAGTCGAGGGTGTTGTAGTCCATGGGTCGAGGCAACTGCAACCCGGCGCGTGCTACCCAACTGTTGGCATCGTGCAGCGAGGCATCAAGCAGCGTGCCGCTGGATTGCGGGATGAATTCCGCGCAGCGCCGCAAGTCCGTCTCCGGTACGCCGATGTGGATATCGAGGCCGTGCGGCGCGGCGATTTCCTCGCGCAGGAAGGCGCCGAGGCTGCGGCCGTCGACGCGGCGTACCAGTTCCCCCACGAGGAAGCCAGCGGTTCGTATGTGGTACGCCGGAACACCGCCGGGTGGTAGCACCGCGGGCTGCCGCGCCAGCGCGTCTGTCATCGCATGCCAGTCGAAGATGGCGCCGGGCCACAGCGGCTCCTGCAATACGGGCAGGCCGGCGCGGTTGTCCAGCAGCCAGCGCACGCGAATTTCGCCCTTGCCCGCAGCGGCGAACTCCGGCCAGTAAGCGGCGACCGGCGCGTCGAGTTCGACGCGGCCCCGCTCCACGAGCAGATGCAGACAGGTCGCAGTCAGCGCTTTGGTGACCGACATCATGTTGCACAAGGTGTCCTCGGCCCACGGACGTTGCGCTGCGGCATCGACATGGCCGCCCCACAAGTCCACCATGGGCGTGCCGTCGAGGACCACGCAAACGGATGCGCCAGTTTCCAGGCCCTTGGCAAAGGAGGCGCGAAATGCCTCCAGCACAGGCAGGAATCGCTGCTGCACACGACCGTAGATCGGGTGCGTACCGTCGGCGGACGTGACGGTCTCGCCGGCAAGAATCAACCAGTCGGAGCGGGACATCACGGCAGCTTCTTCAAACCCCAGAACACGATGGCCGTGCTGGGTTGCACGATATCCACCACGTTGCTGCGCCAGGCGAACGGCTGTGTGTACTGGCCGAGCAGGATGAGCGGCAGCGTCTCCCACAGCCGCCGATGCAGGCCTTCCAGCGCGGCCTGGCGCGATTTCGCATCGGGCGCCCGTTCGAAGGCCGTGCGCAGCGCCTCGGACTTCTCGTCGCAGGGCCAGCCGGTGTAGTTCTTGCCGTCACACGACTGGTCCACTGCGATGTTGTTGACCGGTGAGTTGCCGCCCGTCATGGCGATGTGAAAGAGGTTCCAGCCGCCCTTGTCGACCGGCGCCTTGGTGCTCTTTCGCGTGACGAGCGAGCCCCAGTCGCTTTCCTGTTGGTCCACGTTGACGCCGATCTTGCGCAGGTTGGCGGCCGTCAGGTCGGCGAAAATGCCCGAGCGCAGAACCTCGTGGGTGGACAGCAGCACCACTCGCTCGCCGTTGTAGCCGGATTCCTTGAGCAGCCGGCGTGCTTTCTCCAGGTTTTGCTTCCGATATTCCTCGCTGCCTACTTCAGTGCCGTTGGGCGTGCCGCAGACGAACATCGAGTAGCAGGTGTGCCACCATTTCTTGTCGCCGACCGCTGCCGTCATGTACTCGGCTTGATCGACCATCAGCGCCAGCGCTTGGCGGGCCTTGATGTTGTTGAACGGCGGGATGAGGTTGTTGGTGCGGATCATTCCGTAAGGCTCAGGCGTCCAGATGCCGCCGACCTTGATCCCCGGTTTGCCCTCAATGCCGCCGGCCTGTTCGGGCGTCAACTGGTCAATCATGTCCACCTCGCCGGTGAGCAACGCCTGCACTTTGGTGGTGTCGTCGGGCATGACGATGTATTCGACTCGGTCCACGTTCACTACCTTACCGCCTGCCAACCCCGAAGGCGGTTCCTTGCGTGGCACGTAGTCCTTGTTCTTGACGTACACCACCTTGGCGCCCGGCACCCACTCAGATTTGACGAATTTGAAGGGTCCGGAGCCGACTATTTCGGTGACCGGCTTGGCGGGGTCAGTCAGGGCTTCCTTTTCGCGCATGATTACCGGGAAATTGGTTGTGCCGGTCGAAAGGATCAGGCCCATCTGCTGGAACGGTTCCTTCAGTTCGATGGTAAAGGTCTTGTCGTCCGTCGCCTTCATCGCGCTCATGTTCGCCGCCAGCTTGAGGCCCACCGGACTGCGTTTCATCCAACGGTTGAGCGAGGCCAACACGTCCTTCGTCGTCACCTCGCTACCGTCGTGGAACTTGAGACCCGGGCGCAGGGTGAAGGTGTGCTTCGTGCCGCCGGCGTCCACGGTGTACTTGTCCACCATTTGCGGCTGGGCTTCGAGCCGCGCGTCCAGTGCGAACAGCGTGTCATAGACCATCATGCCGTGCTGCAAGGTGATCATGGCGTTGGAGATCAGCGGATCGAGCACGGTGAGGTCGGCATGCGGCACGACCTTCAGCACGGTCTCGGCCTGCGCACCGGCCAAGCCGGCGCAGAAAGCCAGCGCTAAGCCGGCCTTCTTCCAAAGCGGCAGAGGCCGCGTGAATTGCTTCGTAGGATGTGTCATGGGGTTGTTGTTTCCTTGTTCGGTGGGGTGGTTGAGGTGGTGGACGCCGGCGAGGATTCACGCAGATGGCAGGCCACCGTGTGGCCCGGCAGCACTTCCTGCAAAAACGGCGCTTTAGCCGCGCAGCGTTCGAACGCCGACGGACAGCGTGTGCGAAAGCGGCAGCCCGACGGTGGCGACGCCGGGCTGGGCAGCTCACCCGCGAGCACGATGCGCCGCGCGGCGCGGGACGGATCGGGTACCGGCACGGCCGACAGCAGGGCTTGCGTGTAGGGATGTTGCGGCGCCGTGAGCAGTGAATCCTTGGGTCCCATCTCCACGATCTCGCCCAGGTGCATTACGCCGATGCGGTGGCTCACGTGCTCGACCACCGCGATGTCGTGCGCGATGAACAGGAAGGCCACGCCGAGCTGCCGCTGCAGCCGGCGCAGCAGATTGATGATCTGCGCCTGCACTAGCACATCCAGCGCCGAGACAGCCTCGTCGCAGACGATCAGGCTCGGCGACAGGGCCAGCGCCCGCGCGATCGCGATGCGCTGGCGCTGGCCGCCCGAGAACTCATGCGGAAAGCGCGCGGCGGCGTCCCGGCGCAGGCCGACGAGTTCGAGCAATTCGGCCACGCGGGCGGCCATTTCCTGCTTCGTGCCCCAGCGGTAGTTTTCCAAAGGCTCGGCAATGATCTCGCCCACGCGCATGCGCGAGTTGAGCGACGAAAACGGGTCCTGGAACACCATCTGCGCATGGCGGCGCAGCAGACGCATCTGGCGTGGCGAAAGTGATTCGATGTGCAGACCGTCGATCTGCACTGTGCCGGCGGTAGGACGGATCAGATTCAACGCCGCGCGGCCGGCGGTGGACTTGCCGCAGCCGCTTTCGCCCACGAGACCGAGTGTTTCGCCGCGCCGAATCTCGAAGCTGATGCCGTTGACGGCCTGCACCCGGCGCTTCTCGCGACCCAGGAAGTCTTTCGTGACGAAGTGCTTGATGAGCCCGTTGACGCGCAGCACGGGCGTTGCAGTGTCGTTCATACAGCTTCCCGCGCCATGCGTTCCTGCGCGAAGCAGGCCGCCAAGTGCTCGCCGCCTTCCAGCGGCGGAATTTCCTCGCGGCAACGCTGCGTCACGAAGGCGCAGCGCGCCGCGAAGGCACATCCCTTGATTGAACCGTCCAGCGGCGGTACGGTACCGACAATTTCGACCAGCGGCTCAGGCTCGGCGCGGCCGAT
>CAYTPC010000083.1:0-11083 GCA_964439605.1 uncultured Burkholderiaceae bacterium | reverse complement strand
GCCGGTCATGATTGAGCGGCAGCCGACAATGCGGCCAGCGCCTCTTCGAACTGCAACGCACTTTCAATACGGCGCATCGCAGGCAGGGTTGCCAGCAGACGGCGCCCATAAGACATCGTGAGCAAGCGGGTATCGCAGATCGCCAGCAGGCCGCAATCGGTCTCGCGCCGGATCAGGCGCCCTGCTCCCTGTTTGAGCGCGATCGCGGCTTCTGGCAGGAAGTAATCGTTAAACGGACTGCGCTCTTGCGCCACGAGGCGCCGCGCGCGCGCTTCAACCAGCGGATCGCCTGGCGGCGGAAACGGCAGCTTGTCAATGATCACCAATTGCAGCGCCTGGCCTGGTACGTCGAAACCCTCCCAGAACGAAGCCGAGGCGACCAGCACACAACCGGGCTGGCCGTTCTGTCCGCCCGCGCGAAAGCGTTCCATCAGCACGCGCTTGGGCCACTCACCCTGGACGAGCACCTCCAGCGGCGAATCGGCCTGCTCGAACTGGGCGCGCAAGGCGTCACCAATTACACGCAGCGCGCGCAAAGTGGTGGTCAGCACGAGCGTGCGCCCACCGAGCATCCGCGCGCCCTGGGCCGCAAGTTGCGCGACTTGCGCGCCGTGGTCCGGATCGCCCGGCTTTGCAAAAGACCGCGGCACGTACACCCCGGCCTGCAAAGCGTAGTCGAAGGGGCTGGAAACCCGCAGCACCTGCGCATCTTCCAGGCCGCAGGGCTCGGTGAACCAGCGCAAGCGTTCGTCAGCGCCAAGCGTGGCGGAAGTGAAAATCCAGGCGCGCTGCCGTTCCTGGGGATCGTCCTGGTTGCCGCGCAGCATGCGCGACTGCACGGTTTGCGCGATGTCCAGCGGCGACTCGACCAGCCGCAGTTGCGAGCCCACATCCACCCATCGCACCGATTCCGGCGCACAAGGCTGCACGAATGCCGAGATACGGCCGGCCAGCAACGTGGCACGCTCGTGCAAACGGACGAAATCGGGCGAAAGCTCACTGACCGTATCAAGCGCCTGGGCCGCATGCGTAAAAGCTTCGCCCAGTTGTTCGAGCGCAGCCTGCCAAGCGGCGCCGTCGATACCGTCGGGTACACGGTCGATCCAGCGCAGTTTGCTGCCCGGCCGCTGCTTCCCGGCGGTCAGCCGCAGATCACGGGCGGCATATTCGAGCGCTGCGCCAAGCGCAGGCCAATCAGCCAGCCCGCGCGCCAACTGCAATCCAGCGGCCAGCAGATCGCGCGCGAAATCAATGACCTGGCCGCTGCCGAGCTGAGCCCCGAGAAACTGCACGCCGGTCTCGTTGAGCTGGTGCGCTTCGTCGAATATCACGACGCGCACCGTCGGCAGCAGTTCGGCCATGCCTGATTCACGCACCGCGAGGTCGGCGAAGAAAAGATGGTGGTTGATGACCACAAGGTCAGCCGCCAGCGCCTCGCGCCGGGCGAGGTTGACGTGGCATGCCTTGAACTGCGGGCACTGCGCACCCAGACAGTTCTCGCGCGTGGAGGTCACGAGCGGGATCAGCGGCGAGCTCTCGTCCAGCCCCGGCAGTTCGGCCAAATCGCCCGTGCGCGTGGACTGCGACCAGCGCTCGATTTTGGCCAGCGCACGCTGTGAGGCGCGCTCATGAGCGCCATCGCGGCGCGCGAGTTCGAGCCGGTGCAGGCACAGATAGCTTGCGCGCCCCTTGAGCAGAGCAATGCGCACCGGCAAGCCCAGCGCCTGCACGAGCCGCGGCAGATCACGGCCGAACAACTGATCTTGCAGCGCCTTGGTCGCGGTTGAAAGCAGCGCGCGTTCGCCACTGAGCAGCGCCGGCACGAGGTACGAGAAGGTTTTGCCGACGCCTGTTCCGGCTTCCACCACGAGCAGGCCGCCGGCTTCGATGGTCTGCGCCACCGCGAGTGCCATTGTGGTCTGCCCTTCGCGCTCCCGGAACTGTTCGGCGGCGCGCCCCAGTGCACCGTCCTGTGCGAAAGTTTCACGTACCTTGTCTGCGAACGGCATCAGGCAGGCGCGAGCGATCAACTACCGTTTTTAGGCTCAGTCGGCGGCTCCGGCAAAGGAGCGGCACGCGGCTTGGTGCGCTGGGACATGCGCCGCTGCGCCGCCTCGCGTTCCCGGTTTGCCCGTTCTTGCTTGGCTTCGTAACGCGCGCGTTCCTGCTCAGCCTGTGATGCCGTCTGCAAACGCTGGGCCTCCTGCTGGGCATGCTGCGTTTGCTTGGCGTCGAAGCTGCGCCGCTTGCGCGCGGCGTCAGACTCTTTGGCTGCACGTCCGGCCGCACGCGGGTCGCGCTCTTGCTGGGCCTGCCCAACCGGTTCGTTCGATGGGGCCGCTGGCGCTGATTCCGGGACGGCCCTCTGTTGCTGCTTTTCCAAAGCTTCGGCACCACGGCGCTGGCGCTCGGCATGGTTGAGCGCAGCCTCCCGTCGCTTGAGATCCTCGGTCTGTACACGGTAGCGGCGGCGAATGTCGTCCAGGCAATCCTGCACTGCGAATTTCTGGTAGCAGGTCTTTCGCTCCTGCTCGTAGCGCGCCTGAGCCGCCTTGCGTTCGGCAGCGATGCGCGCACGCTCCGCTTCCTGTTCATCGGCCAACGCACCTTGCGCCTGCACGGCCGTAGCTGCAACGAGGATCGTCCAGGCGGTGATGACGGTTTTTTTCATGTCAGGCCGGTATCCACCGCCTTGTGTTCCAGCGCCAGATACTCCGCCGATTGCATTTCGTGCAGCCGCGACACGGTGCGCGGGAACTCGTGCGCGAGCGGGCCTTCGGTGTACAACGCCTCAGGCGGCACCTGGGCCGACATAATCAATTTCACGCGTCGATCATAGAGTACGTCGACCAGCCAGGTGAAGCGCCGCGCCTCCGAAGCCATGCGCACCGGCATATGCGGCACGTCCGACAGGAACACGGTGTGAAACCGGCTCGCAATTTCGAGATAGTCGTTCTGTGAGCGCGGTCCGCCGCACAGCGCCCTGAAGTCGAACCAGACCACGCCCGCGGCCTTGCGCAGCGCCCGGATCTGGCGCGCCTCGATGTGCAGTACCGGATCCTCGTCGGCAGCCCCGGACAACTCCCGGAACGCGGCGCGCATTTCCTCGTCGGCCGCGGCGCCCGTGGGCGTGATGTATATCCGCATGTCTCTGAGCGAACGCTGGCGGTAATCGGTGCCGTTGTCGACGTTGACCACTTCAAGCCGCTCGTTGAGCAAAGCGATCGCCGGCAGAATGCGGTCGCGGTGCAAGCCCCCCGGATACAGATCGTCGGGCTTGAAGTTCGAGGTCGTGACGAATCCCACGCCGTTGTCGAACAACGCGGTCAACAGCCGATACAGGATCATTGCATCGGTAATGTCAGCCACGTGAAATTCGTCAAAGCAGATCAGCTTATGGCGCTTGGCGATGCGCCGCCCGAGTTCATCGAGCGGATTGACGGTGCCCTGTAACTGCGTGAGCTGCCGGTGCACCTCGCGCATGAACTCATGGAAATGCAGCCGCGTCTTGCGGCGCAGCGGCACCGCGGCATAGAAGCAGTCCATCAAAAAGCTCTTGCCGCGCCCGACCCCGCCATACATATAGACCCCGCGCGGAATCTCGGGCCGGTTGATGAATTTCTTGAACCGGTTGGAACGCAGGTTCTTGTAAAGCGACCACTCCCGCGCGCAGCGCTCAAGCGCCTCGACCGCGCGCAGTTGGGCCGGGTCGCTGCTGTATCCGCGCGCTTTGAGTTCCGCCTCATAAGCGCTCTGGACCGGGCCGATGTCAGCCGCCGTCATCGGTAAACCGCTCCGCCATTTTGCGCAAGTCGTGTCACGAATGGGCTCTCAGAAGTTCAGTGTGCGTTTGTCCACCGCGAGCGCGGCTTCCTTGGTTGCTTCGCTCAAGGAAGGATGCGCATGGCAGATGCGCGCGATGTCTTCGCTGCTGGCCTTGAACTCCATCGCCACCACCGCTTCGGCGATCAGTTCGCTCGCCATCGGCCCGACGATGTGGACACCCAGAATTTCATCGGTCTGTGCATCGGCAAGGAACTTGACCATGCCGGTGGTATCGCCCAGCGCACGCGCGCGGCCATTGGCCAGGAAAGGGAAAGTACCGGCCTTGTAAGCGCGGCCCTCGGCTTTGAGCTGCTGCTCGGTCTGGCCGACCCAGGCGATCTCGGGCGAGGTATAGATCACCCACGGGATCGTGTTGAAGTTGACGTGCCCATGCTGGCCCGCGATGCGCTCGGCCACCGCCACGCCTTCTTCCTCGGCCTTGTGCGCGAGCATCGGGCCACGCACCACGTCGCCGATGGCCCAGACCTTGGGCAGGTTCGTCCTGCACTCGCCGTCCACCACGATCGCGCCGCGCTCATCGAGTTGCAGACCGACCGCCTCCGGATTCAAGCCAACGGTATTGGGCACGCGGCCGATCGAGACGATCAGCTTGTCGGCGTCGAGCTTGTGCGCCTCGCCCTTCGCATCGGTATAGGCGATGCTCACGCCATTCTTGCCCTGCTTGACCGCGCCGACGGTCACGCCGAGATGGATCTTCAAACCCTGCTTGTCGAAAGCCTTCTTCGCTTCCTTGGCGATCTGTTCATCGACCGCGCCGAGGAAGGTCGGCAAGGCTTCGAGCACCGTGACCTCGGCCCCGAGGCGGCGCCACACCGAGCCCATTTCGAGCCCGATCACGCCCGAGCCGATCAGCGCGAGCTTCTTCGGCACCGCGCCGATGCGCAACGCGCCGTCGTTCGAGAGGATTTTTTCCTCGTCGAAGGGCACGCCCGGCAGCACACGCGCATTCGAGCCGGTGGCGACGATGACGTGTTTGCCGGTGATGCTTTCTTCAGCAACCTTGATCTCGTACCCCCCCTCGCCTGCTTTCACGAACGAGCCACGGCCGTGGAAAAAGCTAACCTTGTTCTTCTTGAACAGGTAGGCGATGCCCTCGTTGGTCTGCTTGACGATGGTGTCTTTGCGCCCGACCATGGCCGGCACGTTGATCTTCAGCCCGCTGACGCTGATGCCGTGCTCGCCGAAATGCTTGCTTGCCTGCTCGTAGTGCTCCGACGATTGCAGCAGCGCCTTCGAGGGAATGCAGCCGATATTCGTGCAGGTGCCGCCGAGCGCGGGGCCGCCCTGGGCGTTCTTCCACTCGTCGATGCAGGCGACGTTGAAGCCCAATTGCGCGGCGCGAATCGCCGCGATGTAGCCACCGGGGCCGCCGCCGATGACGATGACGTCGAATTGTTTGTTCATGAAGGTTAATTTCCGATTCTGGCAAGCACCGCTGGGGCGATAACGCGGTGCGCCGGTTTGACAAAAAGCATGTAGATGCGGCCCAGCGCGTTGTGGATGCACACCACGGTGGAGACGATGACCTTGCGATCCACGGTTTTCAGCAGCGAGACCTGCACATCCAGGTGCTTGTCGTCATCGCCCATCACCACTTCCTCGTCACTCAAATGCAATACCGTGAAAATGCCGACCCGCTCGCCCACGCGGTAGTCCTGCAAGGGGCGTTCACGGTCGATCCTGGCCATTTCGCCCAGGTCTTTCAGACCCAGGCGCTTGACGATGCCGTTGCGCACGCGCATGGCCGCATCGACCCAACGCGGCGTGTGCCCCATCGTTTGCAACCACAACGCCAACGCGGAGCGCTCGGGGTGCGGATTGTCCGCGCACCATGCATCGCCAAAATCCGCCCCCGCCAGCCGCGTGTGCAGCCGGCTTTCGGGCGGGATGGCGCAGGCGCGGACTTTCGCTGCCATCAGATGTCGAACAAAAGACGCGCCGGGTCTTCCAACGCTTCCTTCATCGCCACCAGGCCGAGCACCGCCTCGCGCCCGTCGATGATCCGGTGGTCATAGCTCATCGCCAGATAGTTCATCGGGCGAATCACGATCTGACCGTTCTCGACCACGGCGCGATCCTTGGTCGCATGGACGCCGAGGATGGCCGACTGCGGCGGGTTGATGATCGGCGTCGAGAGCATCGAGCCAAACACGCCGCCATTGGAAATCGAGAAGGTGCCGCCGCTCATCTCCTCGATGCCGAGCTTGCCGTCACGCGCCTTGGCGCCGAATTCGGCGATCTTCTTTTCGATCTCGGCAAAGCTCATCTGGTCGGCGTTGCGCAGGATCGGCACCACGAGGCCGCGCGGCGAACCGACGGCGATGCCGATATCGAAGTAGCCGTGATAGATGATGTCGTTGCCGTCAACCGAGGCGTTGATGACCGGATACTTCTTGAGCGCATGTACCGCGGCCTTCACGAAGAAGCTCATGAAGCCGATCTTGACGCCGTGCTCCTTCTCGAACTTGTCCTGGAAGCGCTTGCGCATTTCCATGACGGGCGCCATGTTGACTTCGTTGAAGGTGGTCAGGATGGCATTGGTCGATTGCGATTGGACCAAACGCTCGGCAATGCGCGCGCGCAGGCGGCTCATCGGCACGCGCTCTTCCAGGCGTTCGCCGAGGTCGAGCCCGCTCGCGGGGGCGGCAACTTGCGCCAGCGCAGGTTTGGCGGCGGGCATGGGGATTGCGCTCTTGGCCAGCGCGGCAGCGCCGCTGGCCACGGCGGCGAGCACGTCGCCCTTGGTCACACGGCCATCCTTGCCGGTGCCGGCAACTTGCGCGACGCTCAGGTCATTGTCGGCCAGCAGCTTGGCGGCGGCGGGCATCGCCACGCCCGCCTTGGCGGTTGATACGGGCGTGGCAGCGGCGGCGTGCACATTGGGCGTACCGGCGCTGGCATAGGCCGCAACCACCGGCGCCACGGAATCCGCGGCGCCTGCCTTGGCTCCGGTGTCGATTCTGGCGATCACCTGCTCCGCCGTGACGGTGGTGCCGTCACCGATCAGGATCTCGCTGAGCACGCCGGCGGCGGGCGCCGGCACTTCGAGCACAACCTTGTCGGTTTCGATTTCGATCAGGATTTCATCGACGGCGACGGCTTCGCCGGCCTTTTTCTTCCATTCGATCAGCGTGGCCTCGGCCACGGATTCGGACAATTGGGGAACTTTGACTTCGATGATGGACATTTTGAAGTTCACTTCGCTGAATGCTGGGTATTTGGGGAAGCGCCCGCATCCCGGCCTGCGCAGCGGCGCAAGGAAGGCATAGCGGACACTGACATGAGTTGAAAACGCGAACCGTGCTTTACTTGGTCAGCACGAAGCCCTTGAGCTTGGCGAAGGCCGCATCAACCAGCGCCTTTTGCTGTTCCTGGTGCAGGTGCGCATAGCCCACCGCCGGCGAGGCAGAAGCCGCGCGGCCCGCATAGCCGAGCTTCTGGCCTTCCTGGATGTTTTCGCGGATGTAGTGCTGCACGAAGAACCAGGCGCCCTGATTCTGCGGCTCGTCCTGGCACCAGACTACTTCGGCCAGATTCGGGTACTTCTTGATTTCGGCCTCGAAAACCTTATGCGGGAAAGGATAGAGCTGCTCGATGCGCACGATGGCCACGTCTTCCGCACCCTTGTCCTCGCGCTTCTTGACGAGGTCGTAATAGACCTTGCCCGAACAGGCGATCAGGCGCTTGACCTTGGCTGGCTTGAGATTGCCGCAGTCGGGAATCACGGTCTGGAAGCCGCCGCGGGTAAATTCCGACAGCGGCGAGGTGGCGTCCTTGTTGCGCAGCAGCGACTTGGGCGTCAGGATGATCAGGGGCTTGCGCAGGTTGCGGATCATCTGGCGGCGCAGCAAATGGAAGATCTGGCTGGCCGTGGGGGGCTGCACCACCTGAATGTTGGTGTCAGCCGAAAGCTGCATGAATCGCTCCAGGCGCGCCGAGCTGTGCTCGGGGCCCTGGCCTTCGTAGCCGTGGGGGAGGAGGAGGACGATGCCGGAGGTGCGCTGCCACTTCGACTCGGAGCTGACGATGAACTGGTCGATGGCGACTTGCGCGCCGTTGGCGAAATCGCCGAATTGCGCTTCCCAGATGCCGAGTTGTTTCGGGTAGTCGAGCGCGTAGCCGTAATCAAACATCAGCACGGCGGCCTCGGAGAGCAGCGAGTTGTAGACCGCAAATTCCTGCTGCGCGGGGTCGAGGTTTTGCAGCGGCACGTAGCGCGCGCGCGTTTCCTGGTCGTAGAGCACGGCGTGGCGATGGCTGAAAGTGCCGCGTTCGCTGTCCTGCCCGCTCAGGCGCACGGGGCTGCCTTCGAGCAACAACGTGCCAAACGCGAGCGCCTCGGCGTAGCCCCAATCGACGGGGCCGCCCTCGGCGTGCGCGCGCGCGCGGGTGTCGAGGATGCGGCGGATTTTCGGGTTGAGGTGAAAATCAGCGGGGATGGTGGGGAGGGGGCGCGTGACTTTTGCGATGGGCGCGGGGGCGGCGGCGGTGGCGACGTGCGTGTGTTTGTAGGGCGGTTGAAAAACAGCCGTCGAGCCGCGAAAACGTCGCGTGGCCGCGTCGTAATCCTCGGTGCGATGCGCGGCAGCCTCGGCCTCGGCGGCCTTCGCCTTGGCGAACGCGGCTTCCATCGCGTTCGTGTATTCGGTGACGATGGCTTCGTTGTCGGCGGGGGTGATTGTTTGCGCGGCAATGAGTCGGTCGGAATAAATTTTCGAGATGAGCGGATGCGCGGCGATTTGCTTGTAAAGCGTCGGCTGCGTGAAAGCGGGCTCGTCGGCCTCGTTGTGACCGTGCCGGCGGTAGCAATACATGTCGACAAACACGTCGCGGTGAAACGTCTGGCGAAATTCAAGCGCGAGCAACGTCGCGTGACAAACAGCCTCGGGGTCGTCGCCATTGACGTGAAACACGGGCGCGTCGACCATTTTGGCGAGGTCGGTGCAATAGCGCGTCGAGCGGCTGTCTGCGGGCAGCGTGGTGAAACCGATTTGGTTGTTGATGACGAAATGCAACGTGCCGCCCGTCGTGTAACCCGGCAATTGCGACATCTGCAACGTCTCCGCGCCGATGCCCTGCCCCGCGAGCGCCGCGTCGCCGTGGACGAGCAACGGCAGCACCTTTGTGCGCGTGACCATGTCGTCGCGAATGCGCTGCCGCCCGCGAGTTTTGCCGAGCACGCCGGGGTTGACGATTTCGAGATGCGACGGATTCGCCGCGAGACGCACCTCGACGGGCGCGCCGGCGGCCGTGGTCAGCCGCGCCTCGTAACCGAGATGATATTTCACGTCGCCATCGCCGGCGACCGCGTTGGGGACGTAGTTTTCCGAAAACTGCTCGAACAAAATCTCGAACGGCTTGCGCAAAATATTCGCCAGCACGGAAAGCCGCCCGCGATGTGCCATCCCCATGACGATTTCCGCAAGCCCAAGCGCCGGGCACCGCTCGATAATCGCGTCGAGCGCCGCGATAAACGTCTCCCCGCCCTCGAGCGAAAACCGCTTTTGCCCGACGTATTTCGTGTGAAGAAATTTTTCAAACAACTCCGCCTTGTGAAGCCGGCGCAAAATGCGGATTTTTTCGTCGCGCGAAAACTCCGGCTTGAAGCGATTAGGCTCGATGCGCAACTGAAGCCACCGCCGGATTTCCGTGTCCTGAATATGAATGTATTCGACGCCGATGGTGCCGCAATAAGTGTCCGCCAGCGCCGCGACAATATCGCGCAACTTCATCTGCCCGCCATCGAGATAATGCCCGATGTCAAACGACTGTTCGAGGTCGCCCTCGCCAAGCCCGAAATCCGCCAGCGCCAGCCGCGGATGCGCCGCCGGCGGCGCCGAAAGCGGGTCAAGATGCGCCTGCAAATGCCCGATATTGCGGTAGTGATAAATCAGCGAGTGGACTTGCGACTGCTTGAGCGAGTCGAGCAACGTGAGAACATGGGCGTTAGTGTGGACGGGTGCCGCGTCTGTGGCCGCGACGGAAGCAGCGCCAGCCACGCTTGCGGGTGAAGCCGCGGCATTATTGCCGAGAGTGAACCCCTCAAAAAACGCGCGCCAAGTCGGGTCGACGCCATCGGGATTAACGAGCCAGTCTTGGTAGGTGGCGTCGATAAGGTCGGCGTTTGCGCGGGATGAAAACGGGAGCGAGGAGAGCGAGGAGAGCGTGCTCATGGCGATTATTTCTAAAAAACATTTACCACCTTTTCGCCCCAAATCGACCTAAATCGACACCACCCGCCACCAGTCTCCCCCAGTCGCCCCCCGTCGACTCCCGTCGCCCCACCTCGATTTATGTCGACTTAGGTCGACTTATGTCGATTTACGTCGCCCAAAACCACAACCCCACCCACCCACCACCCACCCACCCACCACTCACCCACCCGCCCATGCCTGCCACCACCAACCCACCCACCAAACTCCCCACCGACGGCGGCGCCCCCCTCGCGCACCCCGCCTTTGCGAACCTACCCGACATCGCCGCACCAGCCGGCAGGCCGCGCTCTCCGAGTGCGCCGCCCGCGCCACAAAACACACCACCCGCACCCACCCCACCCAAACCCCGCGGCCGCGTCGACATCATCCGAGAAAAATCCGGCCGCGCCGGCAAAACCGTGACCATCGCCCGCGGCTTCGTAGGCATCGGCCTGTCTGAAAAAGAAACCCTCGCCAAAAAAATGCGCGCCGCCTGCGGCACCGGCGGCACGGTCAACAAAAACGGCCACATCGAAATCCAAGGTGACAAACGCCCCGAAGTCGCCCGCATCCTAACCGAAGCCGGCTTCCGCCCCGTCTTCGCCGGCGGGTGATGAAAAAAGAAACAAAAAATACAATCGGCTGAAATCGATTGCAGCCACCTTGTCTCCCGTTCCTAATCGGCCTCGCAAACCTCGCAAACATCCTCCGACAAACCAGACCCAACCACGACCAACCAACCATCTGAAAAAATGAAACCCTCCCGCGCCATCCACCTCTTGCTAACCCTTTTCGCCGCATCCGTGATTTCCGCGAACCTGCACGCGGAAGGCATCCGCAAATTCGACCTGCGCACCATCGAAAAACTCGGCTCGGCAATCTACGAGCAGGACATCCGCGCCGCGCAAGCCACCGACATTCTCTTCTCAAAAAAGAAACGCGCCGACCTCGATAAAGAAGGCCTTTGCGGGTGGATTGTCGAGGGCGAGGCCCCTCAAATGACCGTCCTCTTCCTTCGCCAAAACGGCGGCAAGCTGGAAGCG
>CAYTPC010000082.1:0-28415 GCA_964439605.1 uncultured Burkholderiaceae bacterium | reverse complement strand
CCGACCTTGCCGCCCTTGGCGAACGGGCAGATCAGGTCGATCACCTTGATGCCGGTTTCAAGCAGTTCGGTCGACGGGCTGAGCTCCTCGTAAACGGGCGCCTTGCGATGGATCGAGGCTGTGATCGATTGGTCGATCGGGCCGCGCTCGTCGATCGGCGAGCCCAATACGTCCATGATGCGGCCCAGCGTGGCCTTGCCCACCGGGACGGTGATCGGCGCACCGGTATTGACGACCGTCAGGCCGCGGCGCAGGCCGTCGGACGATCCCAGCGCGATGGTACGCACCACGCCATCGCCAAGTTGCTGCTGCACCTCAAGGGTCAGGCCACCGCCTTCGAATTTGAGGGCGTCGTAAACCTTGGGCATCCGGTCACGGGGAAATTCGACGTCGACCACGGCACCGATGCACTGGACGATCTTGCCTTCGACTGCATTTTGTTGAGCCATCTTCTGCTCCAATATCTATTAAATCTGTTGAGGCGACACGGGGATCAGGCGCTGGTCGCGGCCGCGGCACCCGCTACGATCTCGGACAACTCTTTGGTGATGCCGGCCTGGCGTGTCTTGTTGTAGACCAGCTTGAGCTCGTCGATCACGTTGCCCGCATTGTCGGTCGCAGCCTTCATCGCGACCATGCGCGCGGACTGCTCGGAAGCCATGTTCTCGGCCACGGCCTGGTAGATCAGCGACTCCACGTACCGTACCAGCAGTTCATCAATCACGGTCTGCGCGTCAGGTTCGTAAATGTAGTCCCACGAATGCTGACCGGCTTCGACCTGCAGCGCATCGGCGGCCAACGGCAGCAGCGGTTCGACCATGGCTTCCTGGCGCATCGTGTTGATGAACTTGGTGTAGCACAGGTATACCGCGCTGAGCTTGCCCTCGGCGTACTGGTCGAGCAACACCTTGACGGGGCCGATCAGTTTGTCCATGTGCGGCGTATCGCCCAGGTGCACGACCTGTGAGACCACGCTTGCGCCAATACGGCTCAAGAAACCAAGGCCCTTGTTGCCGATAGCCACTGCGGCGATCTGGTTGCCCGCGCCCTGTTGATCGCGCAGCTTCGTGGTCACCGCTCGCAGCAAATTGGTATTCATGCCGCCGCACAGGCCCTTGTCCGTGGTGACGACGATGAAGCCCACGGCCTTCACGTCGTTCTTCTTCATGAACGCGTGCGTGTACTCCGGATTCGCCTGACCCAGGTTTGCGGCGATGGAACGGATGCGTTCACTGTACGGACGCGCGGCGCGCATGCGATCCTGCGCCTTGCGCATCTTGGATGCGGCCACCATTTCCATGGCCTTGGTGATCTTCTTGGTGTTCTCTACCGATTTGATCTTGCCGCGGATTTCTTTACCGGCTGCCATTCGCACCTCCGCCAAGCCGCCTCAAGGAGGTACGCGCCCCCTGGGGGGGCAGCGAGGGCACGAAGTGCCGAGCGTAGGGGCTCATAGATTTGCTCCTTGCCCGCTCAATCAAGCGAACGACTTCTTGAACGCGGTGAGCGCCGCCGTCAGTTCCGCCTCGGCGCCACTGTCGATCGCCCTGGCCTGATCGATTTTGTCGAGCAGTTGCGCATGACTGGTCTTGAGAAACTGGTGCAGCCCCTGCTCGAAAGGCAGTACGCGCTTGACGTCGATATCATCAAGGAAGCCTTTGTTCACCGCGAACAGCGAAGCGCTCATCAGCGAGATCGGCAGCGGGCTGTATTGAGCCTGCTTAAGCATTTCGGTCACGCGCGCGCCGCGATCGAGCTGTTTGCGAGTGGCTTCGTCGAGGTCGGAAGCGAATTGCGCAAAGGCCGCAAGTTCACGGTACTGAGCCAAGTCAGTACGGATACCGCCCGACAGGCTCTTGATCGCCTTGGTCTGCGCGGCCGAACCTACGCGCGACACCGAAATCCCGGCGTTGATGGCAGGACGGATACCCGCGTTGAACAGGTTAGTTTCCAGGAAGATCTGGCCGTCGGTGATCGAGATCACGTTGGTCGGCACGAAGGCCGACACGTCACCAGCCTGGGTTTCGATGATCGGCAGCGCGGTCAGCGAGCCGGTCTTGCCCTTGACTTCACCCTTGGTGAAGGCTTCGACGTAGTCGGCATTGACGCGAGCGGCGCGCTCGAGCAAGCGGCTGTGCAGATAGAACACATCGCCGGGATAGGCTTCACGTCCTGGCGGACGGCGCAGCAGCAGCGAAACCTGGCGATAGGCGACGGCCTGTTTGGACAGGTCGTCATAGATGATCGGCGCGTCCTGCCCGCGATCGCGGAAGTACTCGCCCATCGTGCAACCGGCGTAGGCCGATACGTACTGCATCGCAGCCGATTCGGAGGCCGAGGCAGCAACGACGATCGTGTAATCCATCGCACCGGCCTGCTCCAGCGCGCGCACCACGTTTTTGATCGACGAGGCTTTCTGGCCGATCGCAACGTAGATACAGGCCATGTTCTGGCCCTTTTGGTTGATGATCGTATCCACCGCGACGGCGGTCTTGCCGGTCTGGCGGTCACCGATGATCAGCTCGCGCTGGCCGCGGCCGATCGGCACCATCGAGTCGATCGACTTCAGGCCGGTCTGCATCGGCTGATCGACCGACTGACGCGCAATCACGCCGGGCGCGACTTTTTCGATCACGTCGGTCAACTTGGCGTTGATCGGGCCCTTGCCATCGATCGGCTGGCCGAGCGCGTTGACCACACGGCCGATGAGTTCGGGGCCGACCGGCACTTCCAGAATGCGGCCGGTGCACTTGACCGTATCGCCTTCGGAGATGTGTTCGTACTCGCCCAAAATCACCGCGCCGACCGAGTCGCGCTCGAGGTTCAGCGCAAGGCCATAAGTGGGCGTGCCATCGGCCGTGGCCGGGAATTCGAGCATTTCGCCCTGCATGGCTTCGGACAGGCCATGAATGCGCACGATGCCGTCGGTCACCGACACGACGGTACCTTCGTTACGAATGTTGGCACTCACGCCCAAGCCTTCGATACGGCTCTTGATGAGTTCGGAAATCTCTGCGGGATTGAGTTGCATGACTCTTTCCTTCTTTCTCTGATTCAGGTTCTGGCGGCTTCAGGCCGCCAGCGCAACTTTCATTTGGTCCAGGCGCGCCTTGACGGAAGTATCGAGTACCTCGTCACCCACCACCACACGCACGCCGCCGATCAGATCGGGATCGACCTGCACGACCGGCTGCAGCTTGCGCCCGAAACGCTTTTCGAGCGCAGCCGTCAGCTTGACCAGCTCGGCCGCGTCGATTGGAAACGCGCTATACACCAGCGCATCGGACAGACCGCTTTGCGCATGAACCAAGGCCCTGAACTGCCTGGCGATTTCGGGCAGCGCCTGGAAGCGGCCGTTTTCGAGCACGATAGTCAGGAAATTGGTTGCCGCCGCCGGCAGCGTACCGGCCACGCTGGTGATCACGCCGAGCACCTGCGCCACCGTCACGTTGGGATCGTCGGCGAGTTGCTGCGACTGCGGATCGGCTGCAATGGCGGCGATCCTTTCCAGCCATGTCTGGACACCCGGCAGGTCGGACGACGACGCCTTGAACAGCGCTTCGGCGTAGGGACGGGCAATGGTGGCGATTTCTGCCATGGGGATCGTTCCTCGTTTGGCCCGTTCTCAGAGCTCAGTCTGCAGACGAGCCAGCAGATCGGCATGCACGCTCGGACTGACTTCCTTGCGCAGGATCTGTTCAGCACCCTTGACGGCTAGCGCGGCCACTTGCTCACGCAGCGCCTCGCGGGCCTTCACGGACTGCTGCTCGGCCTCGGCACGGGCGGCGGCGATGATCTTGTTGCCTTCGTCCAAGGCGCGCGCCTTGGCGTCTTCGATGATGGACTGCGCATGGCGTTCAGCATCAGCCAGCCGCTGCGCGGAGTCATTTCGCGCTTGGGACAGCTCGACTTCGATACGCTTGTTGGCCGCAGACAGCTCTGCCTTCGCCTTGTCAGCAGCAGCCAGACCTTCGGCGACCTTCTGAGCGCGCTCATCCAACATGCTCGCGATCGGCGGCCAGACGAATTTCATCGTGAACCAGACCAAAAGCAGGAACACGATCATCTGGACGACGAGAGTAGCGGTAATGCTCACTTCTCAACCTCTCTTTGGAATGGAATCCGGCGTTCCCGAAAAAATAACACGGGCTCGACGAGAAAGAGGGCTCGGATTACTTGGCAACGTTGGCGATCTGCGCCAAGAAGGGATTGGCGGTCGCGAACCACAGCGCCACACCGGTTCCGATGATGAACGAAGCGTCGATCAGACCAACAAGCAGGAACATCTTGGTTTGCAGTTCGCCCATCAGCTCAGGCTGGCGAGCGGCCGACTCAAGATACTTGCTGCCCATGATGCCGATGCCGACGCAGGCGCCGAAAGCACCGAGACCGATGATTAGGCCGGCGGCCAAGGCAACAAAGCTGATAACTTCCATGATGACTCCTAAGGGACTTGGTTAATGAGAAGAAAAAACGAAACCGCTCAATGGTGATCGTGCGCCTGGCCGATGTATACCAGCGTCAGCATCATGAACACGAAAGCCTGCAGCGTGATGATCAGGATGTGGAAAATGGACCACACGAGACCGGCAATGATGTGACCGACCGCCAGCCCGATGCCCGTACCCGACAGCGACCATGCGCCGCCCATCATCGCGATCAACAGAAAAATCAGTTCACCCGCGTACATGTTGCCGAACAACCGCATCCCGTGCGAAACGGTCTTGGCGATGAACTCGACGATCTGCATCGCGAAGTTGAAGGGGTACAGCGCCCAATGATTACCGAAGGGCGCGGTGAACAGCTCGTGCACCCAACCGCCGACGCCCTTGATCTTGACGTTGTAGATCAGACACAGCAGCAGCACCGACACCGACATGCCCATGGTGACGGACAGATCCGCCGTCGGCACCACGCGCAGGTAGGCATGGTGCGGATCATGGCCGGCCAACCCGTAAATCTGGCTCCAGATAAAAGGCAGCAGATCAACCGGCAGCAAATCCATCGCGTTGAGCAAAAAGATCCAGACGAAAACCGTCAGCGCGAGCGGCGCAACCAACTTGCGGCTTTTGGCGCTGTGCACGATGCCTTTGGCCTGCTGATCGACCATTTCGACCAGCATTTCGACCGCCGCCTGGAAGCGCCCCGGCACACCCGAGGTCGCCTTGCGCGCACCCAGCCACAGCAACCAGCAGCCCAGCACGCCCAGCACGATCGAGAAAATGATCGAATCGAAATTCAGGACACTGAAATCGACCACATTGGCGGGCTTGGCATTTTGCAGATGCGTCAAGTGGTGGACGATGTACTCACTTGCGGTCATGCCATGCTCCGCAGCGTTTTCAACAGCCATGTGTCACTCTTCTCTCAAACTCTTACGTCTAGGGGCGAAAAACATTAGCACCCAGTACACCTGCAATACCACCACCAAACCAACCAGCATCGCCGGCCAGCTCAGCGCCGTAATCAGCCTTGGGGCAGCCATCAACATCGCCACCGTCAAAGCCAGCTTGACCATTTCCCAGACGAAAAACCCAATCACCGCCGCGCTGGGCCCCAGAGACGCAAAGCGCCCCGTCATACCCCGCGCAAACACAGCAGTTGGAACCGCCACCGTCATCGCACCGTATCCGGCCGACCAAGCTAAATTCGTCTTTCCTGTCAGACCCAGCGTGACCAATGCCACCGCCAATCCGGCGACGACCTGACCCGCAACCACCCGCCAGGGCGATACCTGGGGATTACGTTCACGCAACCGGCGCGCTTCCTCGCGCGTCAGCGGCTTGAAACCGGCATCCGGATCCTCATCGTCATTCGGGGCAAGATTTCTCATTGGGACCGGCCCCGAACCTGGACCTTGATGAATCTGACAAAACCGTTGATTATAGAGAAAAATCGATCCATCCCGATGACGTATCGAAACCACACGCTTGAAAAGTCCGATATCGTCCCGTTTGAAAGCGTCTAAAAGCGTCACGCCGCGCCAAGAATCGAAGATAACAGCCTGCTGAACCAGAATTTTCATGACAAACCCTAGCATCCCGCCAACGAACCCCCGCCAGGAATCGCTGATCGAGTACCCCTCGCCCTTCCCGATCAAAGTGATGGGCGCGAACGTCGATGGCTTTGTCCATGCCGTCGCCGAAGTGGCGAAGCAGTTCGACCCCGGCTTCGATGCCGCCACGGTGCAGTTGCGCCCCAGCAAGAACGGCAACTATCTCGGCGTGACGATCACGGTGACGGCTACGAGCCGCGAGCAGCTTGATGCGCTGTATCGCGCGCTTTCGACGCATCCGATGGTCAAGGTGGTGATCTGAGCGCGATGGAGCCGGAATTCCTCGGCCGGGCCGAATACTGGCCTACTTACACGGCAATGCGCGAATTCACGCGCGAGCGCACACGCGAAACGCCCGACGCACTGTGGCTCTGCGAACACCCGCCCGTGTTCACGCAAGGCCTGGCCGGCAAGGCCGAGCATGTGCTCGCGCCGGGCGCGATCCCGGTCGTACCCACCGACCGCGGCGGCCAAGTGAGCTACCACGGGCCCGGGCAAGTCGTTGCCTACCCGCTGATCGATCTGCACCGTGCGGGCTACTACGTCAAGGAATACGTCTACCGGCTTGAGGAAGCGGTGCTGCGCACGCTCGTGCACTACGGCGTGACAGGTCATCGCGTACCGGGCGCTCCCGGTATCTACGTGCGTCTGGACGATCCTTTTTCACACGCGGCATTGCGCGCCCCCGCAAACCCGGCCGAGCCGTTCCGCGGCCTGGGCAAGATCGCGGCGCTGGGCATCAAGGTCAGCCGCCATTGCACCTATCACGGGATTGCGCTCAACGTCGCCATGGATCTGGAGCCCTTCTCGCGCATCAACCCCTGCGGCTACGCGGGGCTGAAAACCGTCGATCTTTCTACAATTGGGGTTCAAACCACCTGGGACGATGCGGCCCGCGTGCTGGGCCAAAAGCTCAGTGCGTTCCTGGCGCCCTGACCCGCACACCTTCCTGTCCGCCATGAGCTCTCCCGAAGTCGTCCGCGAAGCGCAAAGCACGCACAGCTACAACCCATCGGCCAAACAAAAGGCGGCCGCGAAACTATCGCGGATTCCGGTCAAGGTCGAACAGGCCGAAATACTCAAGAAGCCCGAATGGATCCGCGTGAAAGCGGGCAGCCGCTCGACGCGCTTCTACGAGATCAAAGGCATCTTGCGCGAACACAAGCTCAACACGGTCTGCGAAGAAGCCTCGTGCCCGAACATCGGGGAATGCTTCGGCCACGGCACGGCATCCTTCATGATCATGGGTGACAAGTGCACGCGCCGCTGCCCGTTTTGCGACGTCGGCCACGGCCGGCCCGACCCGCTGGACGAGAACGAGCCAGCCAACCTCGCGCGCACCATTGAGCGGCTGCGCCTGCAATACGTCGTCATCACCAGCGTGGATCGCGATGATTTGCGCGACGGCGGCAGCGGCCATTTTGTCGAATGCATCCGCGCGATTCGCGCGCTTTCGCCGCGCACGCAGATCGAGATTCTCACGCCCGACTTTCGCGGCCGCGATGATCGCGCGCTGGACATTCTCAAGGCCGCGCCGCCGGACGTGATGAACCACAACCTCGAAACCGCGCCGCGCCTGTACAAGCAGGCGCGCCCTGGCAGCGATTACCTGTTCAGCCTGAATCTGCTCAAGAAGTTCAAGGCACTGGTGCCGGGGGTTCCGACCAAGAGCGGCATCATGGTCGGTTTGGGCGAAACCGACGAGGAGGTGCTGCAGGTCATGCGCGACATGCGCGAGCACGGTATCGACATGCTCACCATCGGCCAGTACCTCGCGCCAAGCCGCTCACACCTGCCGGTACGCCGCTACGTGCACCCCGACACCTTCAAGATGTACGAGCGCGAAGCCTATGCCATGGGCTTTACCCACGCGGCGGTGGGCGCTCTGGTGCGTTCGAGCTACCACGCCGATCTGCAGGCGCGGGCGGCGGGCGTTTAGTTTCGGCAGCGCTGAACACCTTTCAAACGACCGGCGCATCCCGGTTTTTGTCGCTGGCTGGCTGATCGATCCAGCCACGGTGCGCGCGGGTCCGCAGCGGGAGCCGGTTCGATTCATCCCCCGGCAATTCCCGAATACCGCGCAACAAGTACGTTCCTATACTACTCTGGGCACGAGAGAGAGCCGATGCTGCCGCACGGCGGCATGGGCACATCCTTCGATGGATCGTCAGATTCACGAAGTTTCATCAACCATGCGGAATATCGATCATGACCACCACTGTCCCGACCTTCGATAGCACCCAGCGTTTCTTGGCCGCCACGCACAACGTGATCAACGTTGCCAGCGAATTGCGCGACTTCAACATGTACACACAGGACGCGGCCTTGCGCGAAGCGGTCAAACGCGAAGGGGCGGACTGGGCCGGCGAGTCGTTGAGCGCTTTTGGCGGCCTTACCGGCTCGGCCCCATATCTGGAACTGGGCATCCTCGCCAACAAATTCCCGCCTGAACTCGAAACCCACGACCGCTTCGGCAATCGCATCGATGCGGTCAGCTTCCACCCCGCCTACCACACGCTGATGGAAACGGCGATCGGGCATGGGCTGCACGCCTCGCCCTGGGTCGATCCGCGCCCGGGAGCGCACGTCTCGCGCGCCGCGCATTACTACCTGCAAGCACAGGTCGAAGCCGGCCATGGCTGCCCGATCACCATGACTTTCGCCGCCGTGCCGGCACTGCGCACGACCCCTGCTCTATCGGCCCTGTGGGAACCCCGGATTACCTCGCGCGTGTACGACCCGCGCAACGTGCCGGACGTACAGAAAAAGGGATTGACCATCGGCATGGCCATGACTGAGAAGCAAGGCGGCTCGGACGTGCGCAGCAACACCACGCAGGCGTTTCCGATCAGCCCCGGACAGGACGGCCCCGGACAAGCGTATGAACTGGTTGGGCACAAGTATTTCGTGTCGGCGCCCATGTGCGATGCTTTTCTCGTGCTGGCCCAGGCGCCGAAAGGACTGTCTTGTTTTCTGCTGCCGCGCTGGCGCCCCGACGGCAGCAAGAATCCGCTGCAAATCATCCGCCTGAAGCGCAAGATGGGCAATGTTTCGAACGCATCGAGCGAAACCGAGCTACGCGGCGCCCTTGCATGGATGGTCGGCGAAGAAGGCCGGGGCGTGCGCACCATCATCGAAATGGTCGCGATGACGCGCTTCGATTGCATGATCGGCTCTTCGGCGGGACAGCGCGCCGCCGTCTCTCACGCCCTGCACCATTGCACCGTTCGTTCCGCCTTTGGCAAAGTGCTCAACCAGCAACCGCTGATGCGTAACGTGCTGGCCGACCTGGTGCTGGAAAACGAAGGCAGCCTGGCGATGATGATGCGCATCGCCCGTGCCTTGGATCACCGCGATCAAATGCACGAGGATTTGCTGGTACGCCTATGCACCGGCGTGGGCAAATATTGGATCTGCAAGCGCACGCCGCAACACACCTACGAGGCAATGGAGTGCATCGGCGGCAGCGGCGTGATGGAAGACGGCCCGTTCCCGCGCCTGTTCCGGGAATCGCCGGTCAACGCCATCTGGGAAGGCAGCGGGAACGTTCAGTGCCTGGACGTTCTGCGCGCAATCCAGAAAACCCCGGCGGTGCTGGAAGCCTTCTTCAGCGAAGTCACCCGCGCCCGGGGCACTCATGCGCAACTGGACGCCTGGATCGCCCAACTGCAGCAGGAATTCAAAAACCCCGCCGACCTGGAATACCGGTCGCGCGACGTGGTCGATCGCATGGCGCTCGTATTCCAGGGCGCGCTGCTGCAGCAACACGCCCCGGCCTTCGTGGCAGACGCCTTCTGCGCCTCGCGCTTGGGCCATGTGGGCATACATAACTATGGCGCCCTGCCCGTCGGGGTCGATTGCGCCGCAATCATCGAGCGCGCCACGCCGCACGTCTGAGATGACGCTCACCCCCAGGCTTCGCGCACTTCGTGTCGCTACGCCAACCCCCTCTCCGGGGGCAATCCCAGTGGCCCGGCCAAGCCGGGTCCACGGGATTCCTGGCCTTGGCCGCGCCAGTTTCATGTGCCGCTGGTCGCACGGCAGCGCGGTGGAGAGCTGAAGCGCACCTCCATCGTGACGCGTCGCCCGCGATATCCAACCGCTTATCCCCATTCATACAAACCAACCCATGCAGACTCTTGCACGCCGCCAGACGCTGGCAGATTTGGTCCGACGCAGCGCCCGGCGCTATCCCGAGAAACTTGCGATCATCTGCGGCGACACGCGCTGGACCTTCGCACAGTTCAACACGATCGTCGAGCGTCTTGCCGCAGGCCTGAACGCTCGCGCAATCGCACCGGGCGACCGGGTCGCGATCCTCGCGCGCAACTCCCATGCCTTTGCGGCCCTGCGCTTTGCGCTCGCGCGGCTGGGAGCGGTGCTGGTGCCGATCAACTTCATGCTCAAGGCAGAAGAAGTCGCGTATATCCTGCGTCACGCAGGTGCGCGGCTATTGGCAACCGACAGCAGCCTGGCGCCGCTCGCGCGCGATGCGGCGGCGCTCGATACAGCCGTGCGCGATTTCCTCTGGCTGCCCGCGGAAGAACCCAGCGAGCCGGCCGAGGGCATGGTGCGTTTCGATGAACTGGTCGCCACCGAGACCGCATTGCCCGAATGCCCGCTCACCGGCACCGAACTCGCGCAAATTGTCTACACCAGCGGCACCGAATCTTCGCCCAAGGGAGCCATGCTCACGCACGATGCGGTCATCTCGCAATACGTCAGTTGCCTGATCGACGCCGAGATCACGCAGAGCGACCTGATGCTGCATGCGCTGCCGCTGTATCACTGCGCGCAACTCGACGTGTTTCTCGGGCCCTGTGTTTACGCGGGCGCAACCAGCGTCATCACCGCCAAGCCCACGCCCGAAAATATCCTGCCTTTGCTCGAGCGGCACCACATCGGTTCCTTCTTCGCGCCGCCGACCGTATGGATCGGCTTGCTGCGTTCACCGCTGTTTGACCGCACCGACCTGAGCGCGCTGAAGAAGGGATACTACGGCGCCTCGATCATGCCGGTGGAGGTGCTGCGCGAAATCGCCACGCGCCTGCCCGCGGTGCGGCTGTGGAATCTCTACGGTCAAACCGAGATCGCGCCGCTGGCGACCATGCTCGCGCCCGAAGACCAGCTTCGCAAGGCGGGCTCGGCGGGCCGCCCGGCGCTCAACGTCGAAACGCGCGTGGTCGACGACGCGATGCGCGACGTCGCGCCTGGCGAAGTCGGCGAAATCGTTCACCGCTCGCCGCATTTGATGCTCGGCTATTACCGCGACGAGGAACGCACCGCCGCCGCCTTCGAGGGCGGGTGGTTTCATTCAGGCGATCTGGGCGTGATTGATGACGAAGGCTACATCACGGTGGTCGATCGCCAAAAGGACATGATCAAGACCGGGGGCGAAAACGTCGCCAGCCGCGAAGTCGAAGAGATGATCTACCGCCTCAACGGCGTCAGCGAGGTCGCGGTGATCGGCGCGCCGCATCCGCGCTGGGTCGAAGCCGTGGTGGCGGTCATCGTCGCGAAGGCCGGGCATGCGCTCGACGAAGCGCAAGTGCTTGCGCACTGCGAGCAGCACTTGGCCAGCTTCAAAATACCCAAGCAGGTGATCTTCGTCGATGCGCTGCCGAAAAACCCGAGCGGCAAGCTGCTCAAGCGCGAACTGCGCATAAGGCACCGGTCGACGTTCCAGACGGCATGAAGACGGCATGAATGCCGCGCCCTGCCCCTAGAGAAACCGCAGTTGACCGCTCAGCGCATGAGCAAAGCGGCCGGATCTTCCGACTCGATCACCTGCCGAGCCCAGGCTGCGAGCTTGGTGGTGTCGGCGCGCAGCACCTCTTGCTTGACGATCAGAATCTGGCTCGGATGCATTGAGAAACTACGCAGGCCCAGCCCCAACAACAACCGTGTATAGATGGTGTCTCCGGCCATCTCTCCACAAACACTGACTTCCTTGCCGTGGCGCCGGCCTTCGGCGATGGTGTCGGCCACCAAGCGCAGCACCGCCGGGTGCATCGGGTCATACAGATGCGCGACCGACTCGTCGACGCGATCGACCGCCAGCGTGTACTGAATCAGGTCATTGGTGCCGATCGATAGAAAATCGAAATACTTCAGGAAAGTGCGCAGCGTGAGCGCGGCGGCCGGCACTTCAATCATCGCGCCAACCTGAATATGTCCGTAGGCAATGCCGCGCTCATTGAGTTCGGCGCGCGCAAGATCGATCAATGAAAAGGTCTGCCGGATCTCGCTGACGTGAACCAGCATCGGAATCAGCAGCTTGACCGGCCCGTACACCGCGGCACGCAGGATGGCGCGCAGTTGCGTGAGGAACATCGATGGATCAGCCAGACTCCAGCGGATCGCGCGCAAGCCCAGAACCGGATTCAGGTGCGCATCGTCGCGCGGGTGCCCATCCAGCGGCTTGTCGGCGCCGATATCCACCGTGCGGATCGTCACCGGCATGCCCAACATGCCTTCCACCGCGCGCCGGTACGCCTGGTACTGCTCTTCTTCATCGGGCATGACAGACTTGCCTTGCGCCCCGCGCCCCATGAACAGGTATTCGCTGCGAAACAACCCCACGCCCATTGCACCGGCCTTCACCGCGCCTTCGGCGTCTTCGGGCAGCTCGATGTTGGCCAGCAGGTCGACGCGCTGCCCATCGAGCGTGATCGCAAGCTTGTGACGCAGGCGTGAAAGCCGCGTGCGCTCGAGCTCATCCTGGCGCTGCCTGAAGCCGTATTCGGCCAGAATGATCGGCGACGGATCGACGATCATCACGCCGGCATCGCCATCGATGATGACCCAGTCATCCTGGCGCACGATCTGGCTCGCACTGCGCGCGCCAACCACCGCGGGGATCCCCATGCTGCGCGCGACGATCGACGTGTGCGAGGTACGTCCGCCCACATTGGTCGCGAAACCGGCGAACACGCCTTTCTTGAATTGCAGCATGTCGGCCGGAGAGAGATCGTGCGCGATCAGCACCAGCGGCGCGTCGATGGTGTCGGCGCAAGCCAGATCGCTGGCGGCATCTTCCGGATGCACGCTCTTGCGCCGCGGCTGCTCGAACGTGAGCATTGCGGCGGTGCCTCGCATCCGGCGCAAGATACGCTCAACCACTTGCTCCAGATCGGCCTTGCGCTCGCGCAGGTACTCGTCCTGGATTTCATCGAACTGCCGCGCGACGATTTCGAACTGCGTCACCAACGCCCATTCGGCGTTGTAGAACCGGTCCGTGATCCAGTGCTTGACGCCTTCGTCCAGCACCTCGTCTTGCAGCAGCATCTGGTGCACCTCGAGCAGCGTGGCCAGTTCGTGCGGCGTATCGCTCGGGTTCATCTGGGCTACGCTGGCCCGCAGCCGTTCCATCTCATCGACGACCATATTGCGCGCGCGGCTCAGGCGGCTAATCTCGGCGTCAACTTCCTCGGGCTTGATGAAATAGTGGACAACGTCAGCGCGGCTGCTGACCATGATCACCGCGCGCCCGATCGCAATACCCGGCGACACGGGAAGACCCTGGATGGCGATCGTCATATCCGGGGGTCCTATGCGCCGCGGCCCGCGCTTTGCCCTGCATCCCTTGCCGCACCAGCGCGAGGGGGAATCACTGGATGACACGCCTTAGCACGAAGCATGATGCTATCTACTCGCCTTCTCCGAATTTGTCGTTGATCAGCGCAAGCAGCATATCCATTGCTTCGCGCTCCTGCGCGCCGTCAGTCTCCAACGTAATTTCGGCGCCCTGGCCCGCGGCGAGCATCATCACGCCCATGATGCTTTTGGCGTTCACGCGGCGTTCGCCACGCGAGACCCACACTTCGCAGGGATAGCCCCCCGCCAATTTAGTGAGCTTGGCCGAAGCGCGCGCATGCAGGCCCAGCTTATTGCTGATGGTCACAGATGTCTTGATCACTGTACTTTTTTCTCGCCTGATTCTCGGGTGCCGCGGCTGCCACCTGCATCACACCAGAGGTACCTCCCGCCAGCGCACGCTGAACCAAAACGTCCAGCGGCTCATGCCGATAACTCACGGCGCGCAACAGCATCGGCAGGTTGACACCCGCAACCAGCCGCGCGCACGCGTCGTCAACCAGCTTTTGCGCCACGTTACATGGCGTGGCGCCGAACACGTCAGCCAGTATCAGCACTTTCGCACCCGGCGCGCGTCCCAAAAGCTGCGCGAGCGCGATACGCGCCGTTGCAAGCGTCTCTTCGGAAGACGCATGCGCTTGGACGTCGACACCGGCCACATCATCCGCGCACTCGGGAAACACGTGCAACGCGCATTGGCGCAGCGCGTGCGCCAGCGGAGCATGGGCAATAACGAGGATGCTGTTCATTGCAAACCAAATGTAACTGTTTTAATTATGCGTGGCATACCGGTGTTGTGCACTACCCCTCTGGAGTAGAACAACACTCACACAACACGCGGCTGCGTTCAATCCGGCTTCATACAGGTCTCGTGCCACACGCACCTTCGTGCAGATCAGAAGCAACAAGACCGCCGTCAGCGCCAAGCTTCCAGTGAGCGTTGGGCAATACCCTCCCCCTGAAGGCGATGAAGCAGTGGCATCAGATGCATGCTGATTGATTCAGCATGCATCCATATGGTCGTCCGGGATACGACAAATGGGTAAGCCCGATTTCCCCGAACTACACGAGTTGATCAAAAAGCCCTTGGCCGGCGCCTGAGTCCGGTTCTCTTCCTTACGAGCGGACGTCATTGTTGCGCCGGCGCGCATGCTTTGTCTTACTTGTTACGGAAATCGTCGTGGCAAGCCTTGCAAGTCTTGCCGGTGGGTTCAAACTGCGCCTTGAGCGCATCGAGGTTGCCTGCCTTGGCAGCCGTCTGCAGCTTACCGAGTTCGGTCATGGATTTTTCGGCCAGCTCTTTGTATTTGGCCTGTTCCTTCCAGATTTCGGGCTTGGCCTTACCACCTTCGGTACCCGGACCGAAGGCGGCCCACGGCAGCTTGCTGGCACCTGCGGCCACCTCGGCATCTACCGCCGCTGCGGCGGCGTTGTAGGGGGCACGGCCATTGGCCATGGCGCCAAGGCGTCCGAAGTGTTGCCCAAGCACAAAAAAAGCGCTCTGGCGGTACTTGATGGCATCTTCCGGTTTGGCAAACTGTGCGGCGGCGGGCAACGCGAGCAAGGCGCCAACAGCAAGCGCAAGCGACGAAGCGAGACGAGTCATCGTTTTCTCCTTTGTTGAAAGAACCATGCACCACTTGGCGACGGCATCGCATCAGTGTAAAGGAACACGGCTGGCGCAAAATGGGTTCCTGCGAGGCGCCTTTCCCTTAGGCGCAAGGCCGGTACCTCCTTGTTTGCCCCAGTCCTGGCCGATCAACCCAGTTTCGCTTTCAGCAGCGCATTGACCTGCGCCGGATTGGCCTTGCCCTGGCTCGCTTTCATGACCTGGCCGACCAGCGCGTTGAAAGCCTTGTCCTTGCCGGCGTGGTACTCATCGATGTTTTTCTGGTTGTTGGCCAGCACCGTGTCGATGATTTTCTCGAGCGCGCCGGTGTCACTCATCTGTTTCAGGCCCTTGGCCTCGATCACGCGGTCGGCATCCTGAGCTTCGCCGGTCCACAGCGCTTCGAACACTTGCCGCGCCGCGTTGTTCGAGACGGTGCCGTCGCCGATGCGCTGGATCAGCTTGGCCAACTGCTCGGGCTGCACGGGCGCTTGATCGATGCCGATGTCCTGCGTGTTGAGCCGGCGCGCGATCTCGCCCGCGATCCAGTTGCTGGCGAGCTTCGGGTTTGCGCCCGCGGCCACGACGCTGTCGAAGTAGCGCGCATGCGAAAGGCTCTGCGTCAGCTGGGTCGCGTCATATTCGGTCAGGCCGTGCTCGCGCACGTAGCGTTCGGCCAGCGCACGCGGAAGTTCAGGCATTTCGCCGCGCACGCGCTCGATCCAGTCGGCATCGATCGCCAGCGGCGGCAGGTCGGGGTCGGGAAAGTAGCGGTAGTCGGCTGCGTCTTCCTTGGTGCGCATCGCGCGCGTTTCGCCGGTATCAGGGTCGAACAGGACCGTGGCCTGCTCGATTGCGTGACCGTCCTCCAGTTGCTCGATCTGCCAGCGGATCTCGAAGTCGATCGCCTGCTGCATGAACTTGAAGCTGTTGAGGTTCTTGATCTCGCGCCGTGTGCCCAGTGGCGCGCCGGGTTTGCGCACCGAGACGTTGGCGTCGCAGCGAAAGCTCCCTTCCTGCATGTTGCCATCGCAGATACCGATCCAGGTGACGATTTTGTGCAGTTCCTTGGCGTAGGCGACGGCTTCGGCGGTCGAGCGCATGTCGGGCTCGGTCACGATCTCCAGCAGCGGCGTGCCGGCACGGTTGAGGTCGATACCCGACTGGCCGTGGAAGCTCTCGTGCAGCGACTTGCCCGCATCTTCTTCGAGGTGCGCGCGCACCAGGCGCACGGTCTTGAATTCGTCGCCGAGGTAAAAGCTGACCGAGCCGCCCTGCACGACGGGAATCTCGTACTGGCTGATCTGGTACCCCTTGGGCAGATCGGGGTAAAAGTAGTTCTTGCGCGCGAAGATGCTGCGCGGGGCAATGCACGAACCCAATGCCAGGCCCAGTTTGATCGCGCGTTCGACCGCGCCTTTGTTCATCACGGGCAGCGTGCCGGGCAGCGCCAGATCGACCGCACAGGCCTGCGTGTTGGGCTCGGCGCCGAAAGCCGTCGAGGCGCGGCTGAAGATCTTGCTTGCGGTGGAAAGCTGCGCGTGAGTCTCGAAGCCGATGACGACTTCGTAGCCTCGGATGAGAGGGGTACTCATGTCAAAAGCCCTCCGGGACACGGGCGTTCCAATCAGTGGCCTGCTGGAAGCGGTGCGCCGCATTGAGCAGCCTGGCTTCGCCAAAGTAGTTTCCGACCAGTTGCAGGCCCACGGGCATGCCTTGATCGAAGCCGCACGGCACGCTCATGCCCGGCAGCCCCGCGAGCGAAGCCGGCAGCGTGAAAATATCAGCCAGGTAGTCGGCCACCGGATCGCCGCCGTGTTCACCGATCTTCCACGCCACCGTGGGCGCGACGGGGCCGGCGATCAGGTCGCAGTCCTTGAAAGCCTGCTGAAAATCGTCGGCGATCATGCGGCGCACTTTCTGCGCTTGCAGGTAATAGGCATCGTAGTAACCGTGCGAGAGCACGTACGTGCCGATCATGATGCGGCGCTTGACTTCGTCACCGAAGCCTTCGGCGCGTGTCTTCTCGTACATCTGGCCAAGGTCGTGATAGTTTTGGGCGCGGTGGCCGAACTTGACACCGTCGAAACGGCTGAGGTTGCTCGATGCCTCCGCGGCCGCGAGCACGTAATAGACCGGAATCGACAGCTCGGTGCGCGGCAGCGAGACGCTTACGCGCCGCGCACCGAGTTTTTCGTATTCAGCCAGCGCCGCATCAACGGCCGCGCGCACGCCTGGGGCGACGCCCTCGCCAAAAAATTCCTGCGGCACGCCGATGCGCAAGCCCTCAATTGAACCGCCGAGCGCACGGGTGAAGTCTTCGGCGGGCCGGTTCAGCGAGGTGGAGTCACGGTCTGGATCGGGGCCGCACATCACCGACAGCAGCAGCGCGCAATCGCGCGCCGAGCGCGCCATCGGTCCGGCTTGGTCCAGGCTTGATGCGAAAGCGACCATGCCATAGCGCGAAGCGCGTCCGTAAGTTGGCTTGATGCCGGTAATGCCGCAAAAGGATGCCGGCTGGCGGATCGAACCGCCGGTGTCGGTGCCGGTGGCCGCCGGCGTCAGGCGCGCCGCCACCGCTGCCGCACTGCCGCCGGAAGACCCGCCGGAGATCCGCGCCGTATCCCAGGGGTTGCGCACCGGCTGCACCGTGCCGATGCCCGTGGCGGGCACGGCGACGTTTTCGTTGGCCGAACCCATCGCGAATTCATCGCAACTGAGCTTGCCCAGCGTCACCATGCCGGCCTGGGCCAGATTGCGCACCGTGGTCGCATCGAAGGGCGATCGGTAGCCGGCCAGCATGCGCGAGCCTGCGGTGGTAGGGAAATCGGCGGTGACGAAGATGTCTTTGTGCGCGATCGGCACACCCGCCAGCGGGCCGGCGCGCCCGCCGGCGATCGCGGCATCGGCTGCACGCGCCTGCGCGAGCGTGACTTCGGGGTCGAGCGCGACGAAAGCGCCCAAGGCGGCGTGTGCGTCGATGCGCGCCAGAAAGTGCTGCGCGGCCTCGATCGCGGACACCTCGCGCGCGGCGATCGCGGCAGCCAGTTCGGCGACGCTGCGCTGATGCAAGTCGGCGCGGCTCATTCGATCACCTTCGGCACGAGGAACAGTCCATCTTCAACGGCAGGTGCGCTGCGTTGATTGGCTTCGCGCGCGTTGGGTTCGCTCACGATGTCTTCGCGCAGGCGCAGCCTAAAGTCTTCAACCGCCGCGATCGGATGCGCCAGTGGGTTGACGCCGGTCGTGTCCACGGTACGTATCCGCTCGACAAGGTTGAAAAAACCGTTGATCTGAGTATGTATGCGCTCACGCTCTTTTTCGCTAAGCTCTAGCTTGGCTAGCGATGCGATGCGTACGATATCGGAAGGAGTCAGTGACATCAGGAGAGGGAGAAAAGATTGTCGAAAACCGATACTTTTAGGCGGACGTACAGGCCAAAAAGCGTTAATTTACAAGGGGATTGCGTTATTATCTTGCTTTACCGCATCATTATCGAATGCGGCGGCATATGCCGCGAAACGACCGATTCATCCGTCTGACGACTTAAAAAAGTAGGTGACAGCCTGCCGCAGTGCGGGCGTCCTCTCAAGGATTTCCACATGTTTGGAGCTTTCCGCCGGTACTTTTCGACCGATCTCGCTATCGACCTAGGTACCGCCAATACGTTGATCGTCGCCCGTGACAAGGGTCTCGTGCTCAACGAACCCTCGGTGGTGGCCATCCGCCACGAAAGCGGGCCATACGGCAAGAAGGTGATTCAGGCCGTCGGCCACGAGGCCAAAGCCATGCTGGGCAAGGTGCCGGGCAACATCGAAGCGATTCGCCCGATGAAGGACGGCGTGATCGCCGATTTCGTCATTACCGAGCAGATGATCAAGCAGTTCATCAAGATGGTGAACCCGCGCACGCTGCTCACGCCCAATCCGCGCATCATCATCTGCGTGCCTTGCGGTTCAACGCAAGTTGAGCGCCGCGCCATCAAGGACGCGGCCGAAGCAGCCGGGGCTTCCGGCGTCTACCTGATCGAAGAGCCCATGGCCGCCGCGATCGGCGCGGGCCTGCCGGTTTCGGAAGCCAGCGGCTCCATGGTGGTGGACATCGGTGGCGGCACCACCGAGGTCGGGGTGATCTCGCTGGGCGGCATGGTCTACAAGGGCAGCGTGCGCGTGGGCGGTGACCGCCTGGACGAAGCCATCATCAACTACATCCGGCGCAATTACGGCATGCTCGTTGGCGAGCCGACGGCCGAGATCATCAAAAAGAGCATTGGATCGGCCTTCCCCGGCTCCGAGGTCAAGGAGATGGAGATCAGGGGCCGCAACCTCAGCGAAGGCGTGCCGCGCAGCTTCACCATCAGTTCCAACGAGGTGCTGGAGGCGCTGACCGAGCCGCTCAACAACATCGTTTCGGCCGTCAAGAATGCGCTCGAACAGACGCCGCCCGAACTGGGCGCCGATATCGCCGAGCGCGGCATGATGCTGACTGGCGGCGGCGCCTTGCTGCGCGATCTGGACAGCCTGCTGGCCGAAGAAACGGGCCTGCCCGTGCTGGTGGCCGAAGACCCGCTGACCTGCGTGGTGCGCGGCTGCGGCATTGCGCTCGAGCGCATGGATTCCCTCAGAAGCATCTTCACAAGCGAGTGACTGGAAGCCAGGCACTCATGGGTCGATAGAAAAATCTAAAGGCGCTGGCTCTTGGCCATGTCACTGGGTACGATCGACCGCAGCGTGCCACAACTGTTCAATCAGGGGCCGTCGGCGTTGAGCCGGCTGCTCTTGTTCAGCGCGATGGCATTGTTTTTGATGGTGGCCGATGCGCGCTTTCATCTCGTGCAGCCGATTCGGGCCGCGATCAGCACGGCGCTCTATCCGGTGCAGTGGATCGTGATGCAGCCGGTGAACATGGTGATCAACGTCAACCGGTATTTCGAGAGCCTGCAAAGCGCACAGCGCGGCGAAGTGCTGGCGCGTCAAACGCTCGCGCTGCAAGCCGAGCGCGTGGGCCAGGCCGAGTCGCTCGAGCGGGAGAACGTACGCCTGCGGGCCCTGCTCGACCTGCGCCAGAAAACGCCTGTGCCGGGACGTGCGGCCGAGGTGCTCTATGACGCAGCCGATCCGTACACCCGCAAGATCGTGATCGATCGCGGCAAAATCAATGGCGTTTTGCCTGGTTCGCCGGTACTCGATGAGCATGGTTTGCTGGGGCAGGTTACGCAGGTGATGCCGTTCACGAGCGAGGTCACGCTGGTGGTTGATCGCGAGCTGTCGGTGCCGGTGCAGAACACGCGTTCCGGTGCGCGCAGTATCGCGTTCGGCGATGCGGGCGCGCGCGGTGGCATGGAGTTGCGCTTCATGACCGTCAATGCCGACATGATCGAAGGCGATCTTCTGGCCACGAGCGGCGTCGACGGCGTCTATCCGGCGGGCGTGCCGGTCGCGCGCATCGAGCACATCGAGCGGCGCGCCGATTCGACTTTCGCGCGTGTCTATTGCTCGCCGCTGGCGGCCGTGACGTCGGCGCGCTACGTGCTCGTGCTGACGCCCGTCGATGCGGTTCAGTCAGCCCCGGGAACCCCGGCCAGACCTGTCGCGAGCAAACCTGCCGCCAGTAAGCCTGCCGCGAACAAGCCGGCCGCCAAGCGCGCCGACAAGGCCAAGGGAGAGCGCGCGCGATGATCATGCGCCAGGGTCATCAATTGCTGCTGCCGGTCAATCCGGTCTTTTTGTGGTTTACCCTGGTCGCCGCGCTGGCCATCAACATGCTGCCGTTTGGGCGCCAGCCTTGGATCCCTGACCTGCTTGCGCTGGTGATCGTTTTCTGGAGCGTGCGTCAGCCCACGCGCGTGGGCTTGGGCGCCTTCTTCCTGTTTGGGCTGTGCATGGACGTACAACAGTCCGCCCTGCTTGGGCAGCATGCGCTGTCGTATTCCGTGCTCGGCTATTTCGCGATCACCGCCCACCGGCGCCTGCTGTGGTACCGGGTGCTGTCGCAGGCCGTACTGGTGTTGCCGCTGCTCGTGTTGTCGCAATTGATCGAACTGGTGATCCGAATGATCAACGGCGGAATCTTCCCAGGCTGGTCGATGCTGCTGTCTCCGCTGATCGGGGCGGCACTGTGGCCGATTGTTACCGTCTTGCTTCTGGCGCCGCAGCGGCGGGCGATCGAACGCGATGAGAGCCGGCCGATTTGATCCGTCTTCGCATATGTCCGTGCAACGGCAATCACGGCATCCGTGTGCCGGCACGAGTGCCGCCGCATGACCGAGATCCGTAATACCGCCGCCGACTTTGCACGCTTTCGCTGGCGCGTGTTCGTGATCGGCATGGTGGTTCTGGTGGGCTTCGGGCTGTTGTGCGCACGGCTTGTGTATCTGCAGATCCTGCAGCACGAAGCGCTGGCTGAACGGGCTGAAAACAATCGGACGGCCATCATCCCGGTGGTGCCCGATCGCGGCCTGATTCTCGATCGCAATGGCGTCGTGCTGGCTTCGAACTACTCGGCCTACACGTTGGAGATCACGCCTTCGCAGGTCGATGACATCGAGCAAACCATTAATCGCCTGGCCGAGCTGATCGAAATCACGCCGCGCGATCGCCGGCGCTTCAAGCGTCTGCGCGAGGAATCGCGCAACTTCGATTCGGTGCCGATCCGCACGCGCCTGAGCGACGAGGAGGTTGCGCGCGTGGCCGCGCAGCGTTACCGCTTTCCAGGCGTGGAGATCAAGGCATCGCTATTGCGCAACTACCCCCTCGGTGAACTGGGCAGCCACATGCTGGGCTACATCGGGCGCATCAACCAGGCCGAGAAAAAGGCAATGGAGGAGTGGGACGACGAGGAGCAAGCCAATTACAAAGGCACCAACTACATCGGCAAGATCGGTGTCGAGCAGGCCTACGAGAAAACGCTGCACGGCATCACCGGGGTTGACCAGATGGAGACTTCGGCCGGCGGCTACGCCGTGCGCCGGCTCGCAAGCCAGCCGGCCACGCCGGGGAACGCGGTCATGCTGGCAATCGATAGCAAACTGCAAAATCTCATCGAGGACATCTACGGCGAGCGGCGCGGCGCGGTCGTCGCGCTCGATCCGAGAACCGGCGAAGTGCTCGCTCTGGTGAGCAAGCCCACCTTCGATCCCAATATGTTCGTCGAAGGCATCGACCATGAAAACTGGCAGGCGCTCAACGAATCGATCGACAAGCCGCTGTTCAACCGCGCGCTTCGCGGCACCTATCCGCCCGGATCGACCTACAAGCCCTTCATGGCGCTGGCGGCGCTGCAAACCGGCAAGCGCGGACCGGACGTGGTGATCAACGACCCTGGCTACTTCAATTTTGGCGGCCACCGCTTCGGCAGCCCCGAGGGCTACCTGGGCGGCGTGGACATGCGCCGCTCGATCCAGTTGTCCAGCAACATCTACTACTACACGCTGGCCAATGAGATGGGGGTCGATTTGATCCACGACTTCATGAAGCCGCTGGGCTTTGGCCAGATTACCGGTATCGACATCGGCGGTGAATCGCGCGGCATCCTGCCCAGCACCGCCTGGAAGCGCAACGCCTACAAGCGGCCCGAGCAGCAAAAATGGTACGCGGGCGAGACCATTTCGCTGGGCATCGGCCAGGGCTACAACGCCTTCACCATGCTGCAGCTTGCGCAAGCCATATCGATCGTGGCCAACGGCGGCCGCAAATACCGCCCCCACGTGGCGATGGCCACGCGCGACACCGTCAGCGGCGTTGCCACGCCCATTCCGCAGCCGCCGGCCGAAAACCTTGGCTATGCGCCGGCCAAGTTGAACGTGGTGCGCGAAGGGCTCATTGCGGTGATCAACGCCGGTACCGGGCGCGGTGCATTTGCCGGCGCCGGTTACCAGGCGGCCGGCAAAACGGGAACCGCGCAGGCGGTAACGATGGCGCCCGGCAAATACAACGCGCGCCTGCTCGAAGAGCACCGGCGCGATCACGCGCTATTCGTGGCCTTCGCGCCAGCCAACGATCCCAAGATCGCGATCGCGGTGATCGTCGAAAACGCCGGCTGGGGCGCCGGCGCCGCGGCGCCGATTGCGCGCCGCGTATTCGATTACTGGCTGCTCGGCCTGTATCCGAACGAGGCCGACCTGGCCGCGATCCGTATCGGCAAGGCCACTGCGCCGATCGGTAAGCCGCGTCAAGCCAGCGAAATTCCATGGCCGCCGGCCGAAGCGGCATCCGCCGCGCCTTGAGCATTTCATCGCAGGAATGCGTCGTATGCCGTCTTCAGAATCAGCGCGCTCACCACGAGGACGAACACGCCGCGCACGAAACCAGCGCCGTGCCTGAGAGCCGCGCGCGTGCCGATCAGGCTGCCGGCGACGTTGGCCACCGCCATCATGAGACCGATGTGCCACCAGACGTGGCCGCGCAGACCGAACAGCAGCAGCGCGCCAAGATTGGTCATCGTGTTGAGTAGCTTGGCCGAGGCCGAGGCGTGCAGGAAGTCGTAGCCGAGCCAGCGCACGAACAGGAAGATCAGAAAGCTGCCGGTACCGGGGCCGAAGAAGCCGTCGTAGATCCCCAGCAGCAGTCCGATACCGCAGGCGGCCAGCGTTTCGGCACGGCCGGCGAGAGTGGGCCGGTGGTCGCGGCCCAGATCCTTGCGCGCGAGCGTGTACAGCAAAAGCGCCAGCAGGATAAAAGGCAGAAGCCTGCGCAGCAGATCGCCCGAGACCTTGGTCACTGCCCATGCACCGGCCAGCGCCCCGGCAAATGCCAGCACGGCGGCGGGTACGAGCGCGCGCCAGCGCATCGACACGCGGCGGCTGAATTGCGCCGTGGCTGCCGCGGTGCCCCAGATCGCGGCGCTCTTGTTGGTACCGAAAAGCGTGGCCGGGGCGGCACCCGGAAACACGGAGAACAGCGTCGGCACCAGGACCAGCCCGCCACCGCCCACGATCGAGTCGACGAAGCCCGCAAACAGCGATGCGATGGAGATCACGAGCAGATCCATGGCGCCGATTGTTGCATCGTGGCCCTATCGATTGGCGTCGACGGATTGGCTCGATGGCGCGATGGGACGAAAAAAAAGCGCCTACGAGGGGCGCTTTCTGAGGGGAGGAAGAGATCCTCAAGATATTGGAATTATGTTTGTCTCGTCTAGTTCTGTTAGTTCTGCTAGTTCTATTTGGAACCGTAAGTTGTCTCCTCGGCACCCCTCGCTGCGGGAACGCTCCCGATTGCAAGTTGTAGAGACTGTAGGGTTATATGGAAAAAACCGCATTAGGAATTACCCCTCGTTGCATCTTGCATCGCCCGGATACGGTGTATTGCATGCCTGCGTCGTATCGCATGCCTGCACCGGCACGATCATCCTGGCCGCCGCCTTGGCTCCAGGCCGGCCGTGTATCGATAGACAGGTCTTCGTGTGCCAGCGATTAGCCGGTGCGTCCGCCACGGTACATCCCGCTGGCGCGCCGCGTGAATGAAGCGGCATCACTCAGGCGCGCCAGCGAGGGACCCACTTGGGCATGGGTGATCGCCAGCCCCAGCGCGTCGGCGGCGTCGGCGCCGGGAAGTCCGGGCAGCCGCAGCAGGCGCCGCACCATTTCCTGCACCTGCGCCTTCGCGGCCTTGCCGTGACCCGCAACGGCCTGTTTCATTTGCAGTGCGGTGTATTCGCAAACGGCCAGTTCGTGCGCGGTGAGCGCGGCCAGGCAAGCGCCGCGCGCCTGGCCGAGCAGCAAGGTGGATTGGGGGTTGACGTTGACGAAAACGATCTCCACCGCCGCGGCGTCGGGCCGATAGCGCGTCGCCAGTTCGCCGATGCCGTCGAACAGCACCTTGATGCGCGCGGGCAGTTCGCCACGCTTGAGATGCCGCGTGCTGATGGTGCCGCTGGCAACGTAATCGAGTGCCGGCCCTTGCGCGTCGATGACGCCAAAGCCGGTGGTTTGCAGGCCGGGGTCGATGCCAAGAATGCGCATGAGGTTCAGGCTCTCACTTCGTCAGGGCGGGTCGGCGGCCCGCATCCGGGCCATGATGGTGGCACAGCGGCTCGACAGGTAAGCCGAGCTCATGATGCGGCGCTCGAAAAACTTGGGACTGGGCAGCATGACTGCGAGCCGTGCTGCCTCGGCTGCGTTCAAGCGCGCGGCCGGTTTGCCGAAGTAGTGTTGCGCCGCGGCTTCGGCGCCGAAGACGCCCTCGCCCCATTCGACGTTGTTCAGGTAGATCTCGAAGATGCGCCGTTTGTCCAGCAGCAGTTCGAGCAGGGTCGTGAGCACCAGTTCCTGCCCCTTGCGCAGCATCGTCCGTTCGCCCGACAGCAGCAGGTTTTTGGCCAGTTGCTGTGTGATGGTCGAACCGCCGCGCAGCTTGGGCGCTGGCGGAGGCTTGCCTTCGACGATTGATTGGGCGGCACGGCGAGCGGCGAGCGCCTCGGCCTTTTCGTTGCGCCGGTAAGCTTTTTCGATGGCGTCCCATTCCACCCCCGTATGGCGGATGAAATCGCTGTCCTCGCTGGCGATGACCGCGCGCTTGAGGTTGTCGGCGATTCGTTCATAGGGTACCCAGTCCTGCTGCCAGGCTTTGCCGCCATTGGCGCGGCCATGCACGGCGATCTGCCAGGCTTCGGAGCGCTGGAAAGTGGTTGACTGCGGATCGATCCATGCCATCAGCGCGATACGAACAACGAAAAACAGTTCCAATGCCACCCACGCCAGGAGCAGGCAAATCAACCATCGCAGCGATGCACGCAAAATCATGCGCCGCTCAACCAATGACCGCGCGCAGCTCGGCCAACACCTGTGCGGCGGGAGGGCGCACGCCGCGCCAGATTCGAAAGGCTTCGGCTGCCTGTTCGACCAGCATGCCCAAGCCGTCGCGGGCCGTGGCGCCATGCGCGCGGGCCCAATCCAGAAAGCCGGCGGCAGCCGGACCGTACATCATGTCGATGGCCAGCGTGCCGGGCGCGAGCACGGACGCGGCCACCGGCACGTCGGCGCCCGCGAGGCTGGCAGCGGTGGCGTTGACGACGACGTCGAAGGCGCCGGCCACATCGTCGAGCCGGCACGCTTCGAGCACGGTCTGGTGTGCCGAGGCAAGCGCTGCATGCCGCTGAACGAGTGCAGCGGCCTTGTCCGGCGTGCGGTTGGCCACGACCACGCGCCGGATGCCGGCCTCGATGAGCGGACCCAGCACGCCGGCCGCCGCGCCACCGGCGCCGATCAGCAGCAGATCGCGTCCCGCCAGGGCGGCGCCCGCGTGCAGCGTGATGTCGTTGACCAGGCCGATGCCATCGGTGTTGTCGCCGTGGATGCCGTCGTCCTCGAAGCGCAAGGTGTTGGCCGCGCCGGCCAGCCGTGCGCGCTCGCTCAAATGCCGCGCGAGCGCGGCGGCTTCGAATTTGAAAGGCACGGTGATGTTGCAGCCGCGCGCATGGCCCGCAAGATCGGTGCGAAAGTCGGCGATGGCTTGCGCGAAGCCGTCCGGCTGGACTTGCCGGCGTTCGTAGCGCAGTGTCTGGCCCGTGAGTTCAGCAAAGCGCGCGTGAATCCACGGCGAGCGGCTGTGCTCGACCGGATTGCCCATGACGCAATACAGATCCACTTTGCTCATTCTGCCGAGATCACGGTTTGCAGCGTTTCTTCGTGCGTGAAATTGAAGCGCGAAGGCAACACGATCTGGTCGGCCTGGCGGCGCATCGCGTTGGTGAAGGCGCCGAAGTTGCCGATGCTGTTGACGATGGCCTGCGCACGCCGGTCCAGCAGGGGGTTGCCCGAACTGGCCAGGATTTCGGTACTGACGACGCGGCCCTGGTGGTCGATGGTCAGCAGCATGCTGAGCTCGCCGTAGAGCTTCCTGCCGCTAATTTCCGGAAAGTTCTCCGTGCCGCGCGTCTCGATGCGCCGGCGCAGCGCATCGACGTAGACCGCATAGGCGGCTTCCTTCGTGGCGGGGCTGACGTAATGCTTCCTGGGCCGCCGGTTTTCTTCGTTGATGCGGCGCTCGATCTCGGCGAACAGTTCCAGCAGTTGCCGGCGTTTTTCCTCCTGCTCGGCCTGTTCGGCCGGAGCTCCGGTTTTGTGCGGGGGAGTCTGCGCCATTGCGGCGAGTTGCTGCTTGAGATTGGCCAGCAGCAGCATTTGCTGCTCCTGCATCGCTTCGATCTGGCGCCGGGTATCCTCGGCCGAGTTGCCTACGGCGGTGAAGGCCGATGGCGGCAGCGGACTGGTTGCGCGGCCCCGCTCGAGGTCGCCGCCGCCGGCTAGGGCGCTCTGCGCGATGGCGGTTGCCTTTTCGACCCGTTCATCGGTTTTGGCGTTGACCAGGATGACTTCAAGCGCCGTATCGCGAAAGATGCGATCGAAAGCCTCGGGCTGCGTGAAGCGCACCGTCAGCAGCGCCGCGTGCACGGCCACCGAGATACCGAGTGCGGCCTGCAGGGTGTTGAGTTTGTGCAGCATCAACCTCATGCGCCGGTGCTCTCCGAAATGGCGGCGTCACCACTTTCGGCGAGATCGACCGCGATGGTGATCGGGCCGGCGGCCGGTTGTTCGTTGTCTTCGTCCTCTTCAGCGTCGCCCTCAGGCGGCGTGGCATCCAGGCGCTCAATCAGCGTGGCATGCACGTCGAGCGCGATTTCGTCGACTTCGCCCAGCCGCACGCGCATGCGTGTGCCGCGCGCGAGCCCCTGCGCGCCGAGCACGGTGAACACCAGCGGCAGCGTGTCGGCGCGGGCGATCGCGGCGTTGGGCTGTTCCTTGATCAGCGTGGCTTCGACCTCGGTGATTTTCTCCTGCGCAAGGTAGCGCAGCGTCCAGAAACGTTCGATCGCCGCCTGGAAGCCGTTGTAGGCGCTGTACGCGGCTTCGAAGCCCGAGAGGATCGACAGCAACTGCGCATCTTTGGGTTTGAAGGGCGCGGCCAATGCGGCCGTTTTGCCGTGGCGCACCGCCGCGATGATTTGCCACTGATTGACGAGATCGGCATAGCGGCGCAGCGGCGAGGTGCTCCAGGCATAACTTTTGACGCCCAGGCCCGCGTGCGGCAACGCCCTGGTGCCCATGCGCACCTTGATGCCGGGCGCGAGACTGGCCTGGCTGCGATAGATTGCCGGCACGCCCAGTTCGGCCAGCCAGCCGCCCCAGGTGCTGTTGGCCAAAATCATGGCCTCGGC
>CAYTPC010000081.1:0-4316 GCA_964439605.1 uncultured Burkholderiaceae bacterium | reverse complement strand
GCTGCCGGTGTCGCCGCTGGTGGCGCCCAGAATGTTGAGTTGCTCGCCGCGCCGCGCCAGTTCGTACTCGAACAGGTTGCCCAGCAACTGCATCGCCATGTCCTTGAAAGCGAGCGTGGGGCCGTTGGAAAGCGCCTCCAGATAAAAGCCGGGCCGCAGTTTCTTGAGCGGCGTGATCTGCGACGTGCCGAACACTTCGGGCGTGTAGGTGCGCTGGCACAGGCGTTGCAAATCCGCCGCCGGAATGTCGTCGATGTACAGCCGCAGCAGCTCGAACGCCAGCGCCGCGTAGCCTTGGGTTGCATGCACGCGGCGCAACTCGGCCAAACGTGCGCGGTCGATTCGCGGGTATTGCTCCGGCAGATACAGCCCGCCATCGGGCGCGAGACCTTCAAGCAGGATTTCACAAAAAGCGCGGCGCTCCGGGTGGCCGCGGGTGGAGAGGTAGCGCATGGTGCTGATTCCTTAACTGTGCGCCACTTTTCGATGCGCCTCGACATAAGAGCGCAGCACGGCATTGATGCGGGTCTGATAGCGCCTACCAGTGTTGCGGAAGAAGTCGAGCACGTCCTCGTCAATACGCAGCGATATCTGCTTTTTGCCGTGCGGGAAATCCACGGCTCTGATCCAGACGGCATCCGGGCGCGACGGAATGTCGCTGTAGTCGATCCGGTCGTCGGGCATCGCGGCCAGCGCCTTCAGGCGCGCCTTTTGTTCATCGGTGATGACGGGCGGATTGTGGGGGTCAAGGGTTAGCGTCACGGTATTGCTTTTTTTCATGATGGTCGGCTTTTCGTGCGGAAATGATACGGATGGTTTCCTCGTCTCGAACGGTGTAAGCCACGGACAAAAGTAGCGAAAAGACAAACCCGGTTGTCACCCATCGGTCTTCCCCGTAGTCCTCGCGGCCATCGTGGTATTCCATGCGGCAGAGATCGTTGAAAACGAGCACTGCATCCTCGAAGGCGACGCCGTGCTTGCGCAGATTCAGCGCCGCTTTTTCGGCGTCCCATTCGAACTTCACGATTGTATCTCTTTTTGTAGATACATCCCGCCGGCAAGCGCCCGCCTTTCACGCAGGATTTCACAAAAAACCCGGCGTTCCGGGTGGCCGCAGGTGAAAAGGCAGCGCATGGAAATCGTCCATCAAGAACCTTGGGCAGGTTGAACTGGCATCAAACCATCACCCCCATGCGGTGCAATTCCACCTTGGCGTGGAAGGCGCGCCAGTAGGTGACGATGTTTTGCATCGTCTGATCGGCACGCTTGCCGCCCAGGCCCAGCAGGGTAATTTCCACCTGGTGCTTGGCCTTGAGGTATCTGCCGCGCAGACGCGATACGCCCAGTTCGGGCGCGGGCGTCTGGCGGCCCAGTTTCAGGCGCACGACGAAGGTGTGGTTGGTTTCGGTAAAGCCGAAGTCGTCGATCGCGCCCCACGGCAGCACGGCGAGCTGGTCGAACCATTGCAGCCCTTCGGGCCGAAGGACGAGCGCGGGCTTGCGTCCACGCCTGAACATCCACACACCCCAGACGATGGCGGCGAGTACCAGCGCCAGCAGGCCCACCCCGATCCAGCGGCTGGAAGGCTGCGACAGCGCGGCGGCGCCTGCCAACAGGCCCAAGGCCGCGATGAAGCCGGTGCCCAGCACGGGCTTGAGCATTCGTTCGAATATCGGCTGCACGGCGCGCGTCTGGCGCACCAGGGCGGAAAGTTCATCGATCTTGGCCTGCCGGTTGGCGGCGGCGGCGCTGGTCAGTTCGGACTGCAAGGCGGCGTTGATGTCCACCGCCGCCGATGCACCGGCTTCGGCGGTTTGCGCGCTGGCCTGGGCGGGCGGCTGCGCTTCCAGCCCGAACTCTTGCAGCAAGTTGCTGCCGGACGGTTCCATGGCACGGCCGCGCAGTTCGTCGTTCATCGGCATGCCGACGGCTTCCAGCCGCACCACCAGTTCGGGGTGGGTGTCGAACGGGTGCGACTGGCGGTTTTGCAGATGCTCGCTGGGGTCGACCATGCCCTTGGTGGCCACCAGTTGGCGCACATGGCCGAGCACGCCGCCGGCCACGGCCCGGGCACTGTCCCAGTGGGCCGCCAGCGCCTCGGCCACGTGCGGCTCCAGCGCGGTAATGCGCAGCAGCGCCGCGGCCACGGCCTTCGCGCCGGCCACCTGCGCGCCCATGGCATCGGCGGCCAGTTCGCGCTTGCGGCTCCAAAAACGCACGGCTTCGTGAAAGCCGTCGAGAAACATCTCGCCAAAAATCGTGGCCGGACGGGTCACCAGCGAGCGCCAGCCGCCGTCATCGTCCTGGGCGCCCGCCACGGCGTTGAGGTGGCGGATGGTGGCGGTATAGATGGGCGAAAAGCGCTGGCTGTACACCGTGTCTTCGCCCATGAAGTGGCCCAGTTCGTGGCCGATCACCGCCGCCACTTCCGACGCCTTCATGAAGGCCATGTACGGCAGCGGCAGATACAGCACGCGCCCCTTGGGCACGGTGGCGCCGCTGACCAGTTGCACCGGATGCTCGGTGACGAAAAAGCCCTCGTTCAGCCCCACGACGATGGCATCGGGCATGTTCGCGCCGATGCGCTGCGCCACCTTGCCGACAAACGCCCATAGTTTGGGCGTTTGCTCGCGGGTGACGACCTGGCCCATCACCTGCACCGGCTCATCCACCATGGGACGCCGCGCCGCGCGGATCACGTCGATCAGGATCTTGACGCTGTAATACAGCAGGCCGACGCTGAAAGCGACGATCAAGAGCATCAGCTTCATGTCGTTTTTGCTGTAGTGCTGGTGGCGCAACAAGGGCATCAGCTCATAGAGCATCAGCGCGATGGCCGCGCCAAACAGCAGCACCACCATGACGACCATGTAAGTCGGCAGCAGCCCCTTGCCGCGCAAAAAGGCCGCCAGCAACTGCTCGCGCGAGCGCATGGCCTGCGCCCCCGCGCGGCGCTGATACGCCAGCCCCAGGCCCGACCACAGCAGCGCCAGCGCGCTGCAGGCGATGGTGACGGTCGCCAGCGGCTTTTGCAGGCCGAGCGTGGTGCTGTTCAGGCCACCGGATTCAAGATCGCGCATCGCGTTCTGCACGCGCTGCCTGACCAGCGTGACCGCGACGCGCTTGCCCTGCTCGTCCGTCACAAAGGCGATCGAGCGCGGGTTTTGCGCCTGTATCGCATCCAGTTCCGCGATCATCGCCCGGTATTGCGCCAGTTGCGCGTCCACCGAGCCTGCGTCTTCCACGCGGCTCCATTGCCACACGCCGATCAGCAACATGATGACGGGCACGCCGATCAGCCAGAACAATTGCTTGACCCGGTATCTGGTTTTCTCTTTGTCCACATTCACCTCCCTGTTGCTTGCTTTTTACAGGCGCCCGCTCAGGCCAACTCTTCCTTGCGCAGCCGCACGATGGGCGCGAGCACCGAGGGCAGCGCTTGCACGCGAGCCAGGGCATCGTCGAGCGTGCCTTCGCGCGTGTCGTGGGTGAGCACGATCAAATCGGTCTGCGTGGAGCCTTCGCCGCCCACTTCGTCGGCCTCGCGTTGCAGCACGGCGTCGATGCTGATGCCGGCATCGGCCAGCAGCGTGGCCACGCGGGCGAGCACGCCTGCCTCGTCGGCCACGCGCAAGCGCAGGTAGTAGCTGGTCACTACCTCGCGCATGGGCAGCACGGGCAGATTGCTCATCGCGTCGGGACGGAAGGCCAGCGAGGGCACGCGGTGCTCGGGGTCGGCGGTGTGCAGGCGGGTAATGTCCACCAGGTCGGCAATCACGGCGCTGGCCGTCGGCTCGCTGCCCGCGCCCTTGCCGTAGTAGAGCGTGGTGCCCACGGCGTCGCCGTGCACCACCACGGCGTTCATGGCGCCTTCCACGTTGGCGATCAGCCGCCGCGCGGGCACCAGGCTGGGGTGCACGCGCAACTCGATTCCGCCCGGCGCGCGCTTGGTGATGCCCAGCAGCTTGATGCGGTAGCCCAGTTGCTCGGCGTATTTGATGTCTTGCGCGGCCAGTTGCGTGATGCCTTCCACGTAAGCCTTGTCGAACTGCACCGGAATGCCGAACGCGATCGCACTCATGATGGTGGCTTTGTGCGCGGCGTCGATGCCTTCGATGTCGAAGGTCGGGTCGGCCTCGGCGTAGCCCAGGCGCTGCGCGTCCTTGAGCGCAGCGTCGAAGTCCAGCCCTTTGTCGCGCATTTCGGAGAGGATGAAGTTGGTCGTGCCGTTGATGATGCCGGCGATCCACTGAATGCGGTTGGCCGTCAGCCCCTCGCGCAGCGCCTTGATGATGGGAATGCCGCCGGCCACCGCC
>CAYTPC010000080.1:0-11691 GCA_964439605.1 uncultured Burkholderiaceae bacterium | reverse complement strand
CCCTGGTTCTGGCCGATGGGGCGGCCAAAGACCTGGCGCTCCTTGGCGTAGCTGGTCACCTTGTCGATGAACCAGTAGCCGTCGCCGATGCATTCGGCGGCGATCAGGGTGCGCTCGGCGTTCAGGCCGTCGAGGATGTATTTGAAGCCCTTGCCTTCTTCGCCGATGAGGTTTTCCGCCGGGATTTCCAGGTTCTCGAAGAACAGCTCATTGGTCTCGTGGTTGACCATGTTGAGGATGGGCCGCACCGTCAGCCCGTGGCCTATGGCCTGGCGCAGATCGACGATGAAGATGGACATGCCTTCGGATTTTTTCTTCACCTCCGCCAGCGGCGTGGTGCGCGCCAGCAGGATCATCAGGTCGGAGTGCTGCACGCGCGAGATCCAGACCTTCTGGCCGTTGATGACGTAGCGGTCGCCCTTCTTGACGGCGGTGGTTTTGATCTTGGTGGTGTCGGTGCCGGTGGTCGGCTCGGTCACGCCCATGGATTGCAGGCGCAACTGGCCGCTGGCGATTTGGGGCAGGTACTGTTTTTTCTGCTCGGCCGAGCCGTGGCGCAGCAGCGTGCCCATGTTGTACATCTGGCCGTGGCAGGCGCCGGAGTTGCCGCCGGCGCGGGTGATTTCTTCCATGATGACGGAAGCCTCGGTCAGCCCCAGGCCGGAGCCGCCGTACTCCTGCGGAATGAGCGCGGCCAGCCAGCCGGCTTTGGTGAGCGCGTTCACGAAAGCTTCGGGGTAGGCGCGGCGCTCGTCCACCTCGCGGAAATAGGTGTCGGGGAATTCGGCGCACAGGGCGCGCACGCCGTCACGAATATCCTGGTACTTGTTCTCGGCAGTCATGGTTCAAAGAGATAAAAAAGAGAGAAAAAGCTCATGCCAGCTCGGCGCTGGCCTGCATCGCCAGGTGGCCGGCGTGGTCGCGCGCCCAGAGCAGATGGCGTTTTGCGTCGGCCGGATCGCTTTTGCCGCAGACGCTGAAGGGGTGGGTGTCCAGGATCGGATGCACGGCCTTGAACGTAAAGCGTGCAACGCGCGCCTGCGGCTGCTCGCGGCGCAGCAGATCCAGCAGCAGCGTGGCGATCAGCGGACCGTGCACGACGAGGCCGGCGTAGCCCTCGACATCGGTTGCGTAGGGGCGGTCGTAGTGGATGCGGTGGCTGTTGAAAGTGAGCGCCGAATAGCGGAACAGCAGCACCGGGTCGGGCACGATTTTGCGTGCGTAATGAGCGCCGTTGGGCGCCATCGGTATTTCGAGTGCAGGTGCGGGTGCGGGTGTGGCGGCTGGTTTGGTGGGGGCCTCGCGATAGACGATGTCCTGCTCCTCGCTGAGCGCAAGCTCCTGTGCGCTGCGGTATTCATGGCGCACGGTCACGAACACCAGCGTGCCGCTGCGTCCGCTTTTGGGTGTGATGGCGGTGATGCGTGAGTGCTTGGTGACTTCGTTGCCGACGCACAGCGGGCGGTGGAATTCGAGCCGGCTGCCGGCCCACATGCGCCGTGGCAGCGGCACCGGCGGCAGAAAGCCGCCGCGCTTGGCGTGGCCGTCGGCGTCGATGTCGCGCGCGAGTGCGCGCGGCGTGAAATAAAGCCAGTGCCAAAGCGGTGGCAGTTCGGTTCCGGCGCGCGGCGCGGCGTCCTCGCGGTCCAGCGCCGCTGCCAGCGCGGCCATGGGCACGGCGGTGATCGGCTCACACTGTTCCTCGGTGCGGCCGACCCAGTCGCGCAGGCGTTCGAGTCCGGTGCTCATGACGGATCGCGCGGCTTGCCGGCTTCGTGTTCGACCCGCTGCCAGATTTCGACGCTCATCGGATCCTCGGTTTCTTCGAGGATGTGGCCCACCAGGCCGACGGCGCGCGCCATCACGCCCAGGCCGCGGATGATTTTCCAGGGAAAGCCGAATTCAGCCGCGATGGCGCCGATGGCGCCGGTGGCGTTGATCGGCAGCGACTTGCCCGAAACGCGTTCGGCTTCGTTCTGGATTTCCTGCATCAGCGCCACGTAGTGGCTCGATAGACCGTTGTCGCGCGCGATCTCGAACAGGCGCGGCGTGCGCGGATCGATCGGCTTGTGCAGCGGATGGCCCAGGCCCGGCACGATCTGCTTGCGCTCACGGAAGGCCGCGACTGTTTCGCGCGCCAGTTCAGGCAGCGGCCGCGCCGGCTGGGTGCCCGGCGGGATGACTTCGTAGAGCATCCGCGCCGCGCCTTCGGTGCTGCCGACGAACACCGTGCCCAACCCGCACAGCCCGGCCGCCACGGCCGCTTGCAGCGCCTCGGGCGCGCCGGCGTAAGTCAGGCGTGCGGCCAGCGCGCTCGGCGTGATGCCGTGCTCGACCAGCGTCACCACGATCGCGTTGAACACGACCGATTCCTGCGGCGTGGGCGTGCGGCCCGTCAGCTCCAGAAAAGCCATGTCACCGAGGTTGAGATGGCCGAGGATTTCGCTGGGCAGGTCCTTGCCGCGCACCGTGATGCGCTCAGGGGTGTTCCAGCCGAGTTCGGTGTGCAGGGATTTTTTGATCTTTGCCATGAGGGGGCTTGCCTTGAAGATGGAAAAACGTAACGCGTGCGTAACGAGTGAATTTAGTGCTTACCACAAGGGATGGTATCTGTCATTGCCGAATTCACCCTTTCGCAAAAGTGAATCGTGAAGCCGCGTTCCAACGTCTTTCTGGGGCATCCTCCGAAGCTTCTGAATAAGCCTGCGTGAACCGGCCGCATGCCTCCATGCACACCCGGCTAGGACGCGGTTCGCAAAAGCTTCCGGCCGTGAGCTTTCGGGTTTTCCCTAAAATCACCCCCAATGGCAAATAAAGAATTGGGCGGATACGGCGAAGCGTCGATCCGCGTATTGAAAGGACTCGAACCGGTCAAGCAGCGGCCAGGCATGTACACCCGTACTGACAATCCGCTGCACATCATCCAGGAAGTCTTGGACAACGCAGCCGACGAGGCGCTGGCGGGTTTCGGCAAGAAGATCAGGGTCATCCTGCACGCCGATGCTTCGGTCAGCGTCGAGGACGATGGCCGCGGCATTCCGTTCGGCTTGCATCCGCAGGAAAAGGAGCCGGTGATCGAACTCGTCTACACCCGGCTTCATGCGGGCGGCAAATTCGACAAGGGGGCGGGCGGCGCCTACAGCTTCTCGGGTGGATTGCACGGCGTTGGCGTCAGCGTGACCAATGCGCTTTCGAAGCGCATGGAGGTTGTCTCGTACCGGGAAGGCTCGGTTGCGCGCATCGTCTTCGCGGGCGGCGACGTGGTCGAGCGCCTGACGGTCCGCAAAGCCGGCGAGGGTGATCGCAAGCAGGGCACCACGGTGCGGGCCTGGCCCGATGCGAAGTATTTCGAATCGCCGGCGCTCCCGATTACCGAACTCACGCACCTGCTGCGCAGCAAGGCGGTGCTGATGCCGGGCGTGAGCGTGACGCTGGTCAATGAAAAAACCAAGGACACGCAGCAGTGGCTCTACAAGGGCGGCCTGCGCGATTACCTGTTGCAGACGCTCAACGGCGATCCGGTGGTTCCGCTGTTCGAGGGCTCGGGCTTCGCCGACCGCGATGCCGACAGCTTCGCCGAAGGCGAGGGCGCCCAGTGGTGCGTGGCCTTCACCGAAGAAGGCCAGCCGGTGCGCGAGAGCTACGTCAACCTGATTCCCACCACCGCCGGCGGCACGCACGACAGCGGTTTGCGCGACGGCCTGTTCAATGCCGTCAAGAGCTTTATCGAGCTGCATTCGCTGATGCCCAAGGGCGTGAAGCTGCTGCCCGAAGACGTGTTCGCGCGCGCTTCCTACGTGCTGAGCGCGAAGGTGCTCGATCCCCAGTTCCAGGGGCAGATCAAGGAGCGCCTGAATTCACGCGATGCGGTGCGGCTGATGTCGTACTTCGTGCGGCCGGCGCTGGAGCTGTGGCTCAACGAGCACATCGACTATGGCAGAAAGCTCGCCGAACTCGTCATCAAAGCCGCGCAGACGCGCCAGCGCGCGGGCCAGAAGGTCGAAAAGCGCAAGGGCTCGGGCGTGGCGGTGCTGCCGGGCAAACTCACCGATTGCGAGAGCCGCGACATCGGGCACAACGAAGTTTTCCTGGTCGAGGGCGATTCGGCCGGCGGCAGCGCCAAGATGGGCAGGAACAAAGAACACCAGGCGGTCCTGCCGCTGCGCGGCAAGGTGCTCAACACCTGGGAGGTCGAGCGCGACCGGTTGTTTGCCAATACCGAGATTCACGACATCGCGGTTGCGATCGGTGTCGATCCGCATGGCCTTCACGATTGCCCCGATCTTTCCGGCCTGCGCTACGGGAAGATTTGCATCCTCAGCGATGCGGACGTGGACGGCTCGCACATCCAGGTGCTGCTGCTGACACTGTTTTTCCGCCACTTTCCGAAGCTCATCGAGGCGGGGCACGTGTACGTCGCCAAGCCGCCGCTGTTTCGTATCGACGCGCCCGCGCGCGGCAAGAAGCCCGCGGCCAAGATCTATGCGCTCGACGATGGCGAGCTCAACGCCGTTCTCGACAAGCTGCGCAAGGACGGCGTGCGCGAAGGCGCCTGGACCATCAGCCGCTTCAAGGGGCTCGGCGAGATGAGCGCCGAGCAGCTCTGGGAGACGACGCTCAACCCCGACACGCGGCGCCTGCTGCAGGTGCGCCTGGGGCATCTGGACTTCGGCCAGACCGAGTGCGAGATCACCAAGCTCATGGGCAAGGGCGAGGCGGCGGCGCGGCGCGAACTGATGGAACTGCGCGGTGACGCGGTAGAGATCGATATTTGATGCTCAGGAAAACCCTGTCCACCGGCGGCAAGCCATCTGACATAACCGGATAAGACACCGCCTGCGCGGTGTGCCGTTCCACATTCCACATTAAAGGGGAAAACCATGATTCGTGATCAGGAAACGCTGGATTTGTTGCTTGAAACCATTTCGCGCTTCGTGCGCGAACGGCTGGTGCCAATCGAGCACGAGGTTGCCGAGACGGACGAGATTGCGGCCGACGTCGTGGCCGAGATGAAGGCGCTGGGTCTTTTCGGCCTGACCGTTCCCGAAGAGTTCGGCGGCCTGGGCTTGACGATGGAAGAGGAAGTGCTTGTTTGTTTCGAGCTCGCCAAGACCTCGCCGTGCTTTCGCTCCGTCATCGGCACCAACAACGGCATCGGCTCGCTGGGGCTGGTCATTGACGGCACGCCCGAGCAGAAGCAGCACTATCTGCCCAGGATGGCCTCGGGTGAACTGATTGCGTCCTTCGCGCTGACCGAGCCGGAAGCCGGATCGGACGCGGCCTCGCTGCGCACGACGGCGGTACGCGATGGCGAGCACTACATCCTCAACGGAACCAAGCGTTTCATCACCAATGCGCCCGAAGCGGGCATCTACACGGTGATGGCGCGCACCGACAAGACCAAGCAAGGGGCCGGCGCGATCTCGGCCTTCATTGTCGAAAGGGGCACCCCGGGGCTGTCGCTGGGCAAGATCGACAAAAAAATGGGACAAAGGGGCGCGCACACCTGCGACGTGATTTTCGAGAACTGCCGCGTACCGGCGGCGAACCTGATCGGCGGGCAGGAAGGCGTGGGCTTCAAGACGGCGATGAAGGTGCTCGACAAGGGCCGGCTGCACATCGCCGCGATCTGCGTCGGCGTGGCCGAGCGGATGCTCAAAGACACGCTGCAATATGCGATGCAGCGCAAGCAGTTCGGCCAGCCGATCGCGGACTTCCAATTGGTCCAGGCCATGCTCGCCGACAGCCAGGCCGAGCTTTACGCCGCGCGCTGCATGGTGATCGAGACGGCGCGCCTGCGCGATGCGAAACAGGACGTTTCGATGCAGGCCTCGTGCAGCAAGATGTTTGCCTCCGAGATGTGCGGCCGCGTTGCCGACCGCGCGGTGCAAATCCACGGCGGCGCGGGCTACATGAGCGAATACGGTATCGAGCGCTTCTACCGCGACGTGCGCCTGTTCCGCATCTACGAGGGCACGACGCAGATCCAGCAGATCGTGATCGCCCGCAACATGCTCAAGCAGGCAGCGCAATGACGCCTGGGGGCGCTTGGGAAAACCAACTTTGGGAAAACCGGCAAATGATGTTTTTGATTAATGACATAGGGAAAAGGGCAGCTGCGTGCAAGACCATACTTTGAAATCCGCCGGTTCGGTGTTTGGAGAGCGAACCTGGATCGCCGTCTTCATCTTCACATTTCTTGCATTGATGGTCGATGGGGCGGACTTGATGTTCCTGTCCTACAGCCTGACAAGTCTGAAAAAGGAGTTCGGCGTCGATGACCGGCTGGCCGGAGCCCTTGGCACCATCACGCTCATTGGCATGGCGATCGGGGGCATCTGGGGCGGCTGGGTGGCCGATAAATTCGGCCGCGTGCGCGTCACGGTGTGGTGCATCGTGATCTTCTCGGTGGGCACCGCCATTCTCGGCGCCACGCAAAGCTACATGCAGTTTGCCGTGGCGCGCTTTTTCGCGTCGGTGGGATTGGGCGCAGTCTATGTGGTGGGCAACACGCTGATGGCCGAATACGTGCCCACCCGCTACCGCACCACGGTGCTCGGCTCGCTGCAAGCGGGCTGGTCGGTCGGCTACCTGGTGGCCACGCTGCTGGCCGGCTGGATCTTGCCCGTGCACGGCTGGCGCTGGCTGTTTTACATCGCCATCATTCCGGTGGTCATGGCGGTGCTCATGCGGTACCTGGTGCCCGAGCCGTCCAACTGGATCGCCATGCGCGCCCGGCTGGCCGAAGACAAGAACGCCGGCGCGGCCAAGGCGGAAAGCTCGTGGCGGCTGATCTTCAGCAACCCCGCGCATGCCCGCATGTTCATGCTGTGGGCGTTCACCGCGTGCTTCTTGCAGTTCGGCTACTACGGTGTCAACACCTGGATGCCGACCTACCTCGAAAAAGAGCTGAACATGAACTTCAAGGCCATGACGGGCTACATGGTCGGCACCTACATCGCCATGATCGCCGGCAAGATCATTGCCGGCTGGCTGGCCGACCGCTTCGGGCGGCGCGCCATCTTCGCCTTTGGCGCGCTGGGTACGGCGGTTTTCCTGCCGGTGATCGTGCTGTTCAACTCGCCGGACAACATCGTTTACCTGATGATCTTCTTCGGCTTCATGTACGGCATCCCCTACGGCGTGAACGCCACGTACATGACCGAGAGCTTCGAGACCCGCATCCGCGGCAGCGCCGTCGGCGGCGCCTACAACGTCGGGCGCGTGGGCGCGGCGCTGGCCCCGGCGGTCATCGGCTACCTTGCCACGCACGGCTCCATCGGCACCGGTTTTCTGCTGCTGGGCGTGGCGTACTTCTTCTGCGGCATGATTCCGGCGCTTTTCATCAAGGAAAAGCTCTACGACACGCAGAAGTGAAGCACCCCCAGGCTTCGCGCACTTCGTGTCGCTACGCCAACCCCCTCACCGGGGGCAATCCCAGTGGCCCGGCCGAGCCGGGCCACGGGATTTCTGGCCTGGGCGCGCCAGTTTCGTGGGGCGTGGGGCGAGGGGTGCGTCCAGCGTCGTGGATAAACTGAGATTGAAACAGGCTGCGAGACGGTTCAAGAAAGCCGTTGCTGCAGCTTTCTCCGAAGAAAGATGAACATTCAGCGATGAGTCTCCAGTCTGCTCTTGACCTTCCTCCGCCCGGTGACGTCGATGGTTTGACGTTGGGCGACTATGCCCAGCAAGCCTATCTCGAATATGCGCTTTCGGTCGTCAAGGGCCGTGCGCTGCCCGATGTGTGCGATGGCCAGAAGCCCGTGCAGCGGCGCATTCTCTACGCGATGGCGCGCATGGGCCTGGGCTTCGGCGGGACCAATGGCGCGGTGGGCGCCAAGCCGGTCAAAAGCGCGCGCGTGGTCGGCGATGTGCTGGGCCGCTTTCATCCCCATGGCGACCAGGCGGCCTACGATGCGCTGGTGCGCATGGCGCAAGACTTCGCGCAGCGCTATCCGTTGATCGACGGCCAGGGCAACTTCGGCAGCCGCGACGGCGACGGCGCCGCCGCGATGCGCTACACCGAAGCGCGCCTGGCACGCATTGCGAGCCTGCTGCTCGACGAGATCGACGAGGGGACGACCGACTTCGTTCCCAACTACGATGGCAGCACGCAGGAGCCGCGCCTGTTGCCGGCGCGCCTGCCCTTCGTGCTGCTCAACGGCGCGAGCGGTATCGCCGTGGGTCTGGCCACCGAAATCCCAAGCCACAACCTGCGCGAGGTGGCCAATGCCTGCGTCGCCATGATCAAGGCCAATGGCCAGCTGAGCGACGAGCAACTGTTTGCGCTCGTGCCCGGCCCCGACTATCCGGGCGGCGCGCAGATCATCAGCAGCGGGGCCGAGATTGCCGAGGCCTACCGCGGCGGGCGCGGCTCGCTCAAGGTGCGCGCATGCTGGAAGATCGAAGATCTCGCGCGCGGCCAGTGGCAAGTGGCGGTGCACGAACTGCCGCCGGGCGTGAGCAGCCAGCGGGTGCTCGAAGAAATCGAGGAGATCACGAACCCGAAGGTGCGCGCCGGCAAAAAGGCGCTCACGGCCGAACAAACGCAACTCAAGGCCGCGATGCTCTCGGTGCTCGATGGCGTGCGCGACGAATCGAGCAAAGACGCGCCGGTGCGCCTGGTGTTCGAACCGAAGACCAGCCGCATCGACCAGGACGAATTCATTACCACGCTGCTTGCGCACACTTCGCTCGAAACTTCGGCGCCGGTGAACCTCACAATGGTGGGGCTGGACGGCAAACCGGTGCAGAAGTCGCTGCGGCAGATGCTGCTCGAATGGATCGCTTTTCGTGAACAGACGGTGCAGCGGCGCTCGCGCCTGCGGCTGGACAAAGTGCTCGAACGCATCCACATCCTGGAGGGGCGGCAACTGGTGCTGCTCAACGTCGATGAGGTGATTGCGATCGTTCGCGCGGCTGAGGACCCCAAGGCGGCGCTGATCGCGCGGTTCAAACTCAGCGATCGGCAGGCCGAGGACATCCTTGAAATCCGCCTGCGCCAGCTTGCACGGCTGGAGGCCATCAAGATCGGGCAGGAACTCGAAAGCCTGCACGAGCAGAGCAGGGCGCTCGAAGAAATCCTCGGCAGTCCCGCCGTGCTGCGGCGCCTGTTGATCAAGGAAATCGAGGCTGACGCGAAAACATTCGGCGACGCGCGCCGCACGCTGATCCAGGCCGAAAAGCGCGCGGTGGTCGAAGTGCGCGTGGTGGACGAGCCGGTCACGGTGATCGTCTCGCGCAAAGGCTGGGTGCGTGCGCAAAAGGGCTGGTCTGCCGAGCGCACCGAATACAGCTTCAAGTCGGGCGATGCGCTCTACGGCACCTTCGAATGCCGCTCGGTCGATACCTTGCTGGTGTTTGGCTCCGCCAAGGACAAGAGCGTGCGCGTCTATAGCGTGCCGGTGGCGCAACTGCCCGGCGCACGCGGCGACGGGCAGCCGGTCACCGCGCTGATCGAACTCGAAAGCGGCACGCAGCTTGCGCATTATTTCGCCGGACCCGCCAGCGCAAGCCTGTTGCTGGCGAGCACCGGCGGCTACGGCTTCATTGCGACGGTCGAGAACATGCTGTCGCGCCAGCGTGCCGGCAAAGCCTTCGTCACGGTGGACGAAGGCGAGCAACTGTGCCGGCCTTCGCTCGTGGCGGGCGGCGGCGGCGCCGAACCGCTACCGCCGGCCACACAGGTGGCATGTGCTTCGACGCTCGGGCGCATCCTGACCTTTGACCTCAGCGAACTCAGAATGCTGGCCAAGGGCGGGCGCGGACTCGTACTGATTGATCTGGACGCGAAGGATACGCTGGCCGGAGCGGCGGCCTATACGCGCAGCGTGCGCATCGAGGGTATTGGCCGTGGCGCAAAAGCGCGCGAGGAAGTGCTCGAAATCCGAAGCCTCAACAACGCCCGCGCCGTGCGCGCGCGCAAGGGCCGGATGGCGGATCTCGGCTTCAAGCCGACGGCGATCGTGCGCGTTCTGTAAGAGTCTGCGAATCGCTTTGCGGAAGGCGCTTGCCCGAGACCGGCTTGCGCCAGCCGTGGCGGTGCAGCAGGTTGTAGACCGACGACAGGGCCATCGGACGGCCCAAGGCCGCCTCCAACGCAGCCTTGATTTGACTCACCACCAGGACGCCGTCGGTGCGTGCGCGATCCAGGAACGGGGCCAGCACCTCGCGCTCTTGTTCAGGCGTCATGTTCTGGCGCCGGCGCCCACCGCGAGTCTGCCGTTGGCCGTCGCCTGCGATTTCTCCGGCCAGAAAGCGGTTGCGCAAACAACTCGTCCATCCCACTGAGCGGCCAATGACGCGCGCCGTTTGCTCCAGGCTCAATCCGTACTCCAGCGGCAGCACCACGGCCTGCGCCTGACGCAACTGCTCCACGGTCTGTGCCCGGGCAAGCATTTGATGCGCCTGCTCCAAGCTGTCCGCACCTTTGGCCGGTCTGCTCATGTCCATTTCTCCAGGAAACCGATCAGATGGGTATTGTCCATCTATCGAATTGGAAATGGAATGGCTCAACCCTTGCAGATGTTGGACGGCGGGACGAAGGGATAAACCACACCCTGCGGTTTGGCAGTCACCCCAATTTCGGAAAAAACGCCACGCCCGGCAGCTTCTCGAAATGAGCATCACAAGTCAGCAGCTCGGCGCTCTCGTGCCGCGCCGTGGCGTAGACGATGGCATCGGCGGTGGCCCCCGGTTGGAGGCGTGGCCACGCACAGGCGTAGTTCACGCTGGCGCGTATTGCTCCGCCTGCAGATGCATGTCGATATGCACGGACTCGAATGGGCAGATGACGCCCGCGCTTTGCGTCCTGTCGATAAGCCCGAGCTCTGCCAGGATCGCGACATCCTCGTGAACCCGCTTCACGTCGCGATGGAGCCGCCGGGCCAACTCGCGCACCGACAGCTCTCCTTGTCCCTGCAAGACCCGCACGATCTCCCACCGTCGTTCGGTCAAACGGCCGAAGAATTCGCCGGGGCTTTCGAAATTCAGTGTTTCTCCCTGGTAGGTCCTGGATGCCGCTTGTTTGCCGGCGGCTCGCAGGGCCTTGGCCCAATCAGGGTCGAGGGTAATGGTCAGATGCCTCATTTGTCGTTTCTCCTTGCTTGCACGGCGGCAATGAAGTCTTCCACGAGTTGCTCGACGCCCGCGAAAACATAGGGCAACTCCGCGCCGTCGACGTGGCAGTGATCGCCCTTTCCTCGCTCGTTGTCAAAGCCGATCACGCGAACGCCGTTGACGACGTAAGCGGCGCGGTACTTGAACCCATGCGTCGTCGGCGGTACCGGGGTTGGGACACGCCACACGACCAGCTCAATCACACTGCCGTCGGCAGTGATGTTTTTGAATCCAGTGATCAATTCAGCGTCTGGCATGTTGGCGATTATGCCAACGCACATGAATGCTCTCAAGCACGAAAGCACGAGCGGGTGGCCACGCACAAGCGTAGGATCAGAAGATAACGAACGCAGGAGCACACCTCTTGAAAATCATCATCCTCGGCGCAGGCCGCGTCGGCGAAAGCGTGGCGGGCACGCTGGTGTCGGAGGGCAACGACATCACCGTTATCGACACCGACGCGGCGCGGTTGCGCGCACTTGAAGAACGGCTGGAGCTGCGCGGCGTGGTGGGCAGCGGCATCGAGCCCGAAGTGTTGGCCGAAGCCGGCGCGCGCGATGCCGACATGCTGAT
>CAYTPC010000079.1:0-7373 GCA_964439605.1 uncultured Burkholderiaceae bacterium | reverse complement strand
GTAGATCAGCGCATCGCAGCCGATCAGTTGGCGGATTTCCTCGATGCTGCGGTTGTGCGCCACCAGTTCGTCCTTGGTCGGCATGTCGATGCCGTAGACGTTGGGAAAGCGCACCGGCGGCGCGGCGCTGGCGAGGAATACCTTGCGCGCGCCAGCGTCGCGCGCCATCTGCACGATTTCGCGGCTCGTGGTGCCGCGCACGATCGAATCGTCGACCAAGAGCACGTTGCGGCCCTTGAATTCGCTGCCGATCGCGTTGAGCTTCTGGCGCACCGATTTCTTGCGCACGCCCTGTCCGGGCATGATGAAGGTGCGGCCCACGTAGCGGTTCTTGACGAAGCCTTCGCGGTACGGAATACCGAGCAGATGCGCGAGCTGCGTCGCGCTCGGGCGGCTTGATTCGGGGATCGGGATGATCACGTCGATTTCGTTGGGCGGAACGGTCGAGATCACGCGCTTGGCCAGCGTCTCGCCGAGATTGAGCCGCGCCTGGTAGACCGAGATGCCGTCGAGCATCGAGTCGGGCCGCGCGAGATAGACGAATTCGAAGATGCACGGGTGCAGCGAGGGCGCCTGCGCGCACTGGTGCCAGCGTACCTGCCCTTGCAAGTCGATGAACACCGCCTCGCCTGGCTCAATACTGCGCTCCAGCGTCAGGCCCATGCCCTCCATGGCAACGGATTCACTGGCCACCATCACCGTGTCGTTGGCGCCTCGGCCCAGGCATAACGGCCGGATGCCGTAGGGATCGCGAAACGCCAGCAGGCCGTGGCCGGCAATCAGCGCCACCACCGCATAAGAGCCGCGCACGCGCCGGTGGACGTTGGCCACCGCGGCAAACGCCTGTTCCGAATTGAATGGCGCGCCGCGCGTGACGCGGTCGAGTTCATGGGCCAGCACGTTGAGCAAAACCTCTGAATCGCTTTCAGTGTTGGTGTGCCGGTGATCGGCGGAGAACAACTCCGCGCGCAACGCATGGGCATTGGTCAAATTGCCGTTATGGGCAAGCACGATGCCGAAGGGCGCATTCACGTAAAACGGCTGGGCTTCTTCTTCGCTGTCCGCGTTGCCGGCCGTGGGGTAGCGAACCTGTCCAAGCCCCACGTTGCCCGGCAGCGCGCGCATGTTGCGGGTGCGAAATACGTCGCGCACCATGCCCTTTGCCTTGTGCATGAAGAACTTGCGCTCTTGCAGCGTGACGATGCCCGCCGCGTCTTGTCCGCGGTGCTGCAACAGCAGCAAGGCGTCATACAGTGATTGATTGACCGGTGCGTTGCTAACGACACCAACGATTCCACACATGAGGTTTTTCCTAGTTGCCCACCGCGCTGCCGCGCGACCCACGACGCATGAAATTGGCGAGGCTAGTGTCTTGAGTTAGAAGTTCGGCGGATTTGTTCATCGAATTTCTAACTTGGGACACTAGGGGTGAGTTTCATTTCAGATCATGAACGGATTCTTCTGGCAAGTAGCTTGCCAGCTTTGCGGGCAGTGCCGGTTTGGCGTTTTGTAATGCCGTATCGACCACGGCGGCACTGTACGAAGCACCCCACCAAGGCTGCCTGCTCAACGAAAAAAGATGCACCGCCACACCGGCGGCCATCAAGACCAAAGCACCGCGCGCCAGACCGAATATTGCGCCCAGCGCACGATCGGTCGGCCGCAGCCCTGCCGCCGATGCGAGCCGGCGCACCATTGACGCCACCAAGCCGATGCCAAACAGGATCACGACGAATATCAAGGCGAAGCCGGCGGCATAACGCCAGGTGGCGCCACTGGGCGCCACCCAGCCGCCGACCTGCTGGGCGAACTGCTGCGCGAGTACGAAGGCGATGACCCAACCCATCAGTGAAACCACCTCGAACAACAAACCGCGCGATAGCCCGGCAAGCACCGACAGGGCCAGCACCACCATGGCGATCCAATCGAAAATGGTCACTGTCTTGCGCGCCCTGCGCCTGTCACAAACTCAGCACGGATGCCGGTAAGGACAGTCCCTTTGCCCGGCTCGCCGCTTTTTCGGCATCGGCGCGCGACGAGAACGGGCCGATTCGCACCCGCGTGCGGTCGCCGTCGGCCGTCTTGGCCACTTGCGTGTAAGTTTTGATGCCCGCTTTTTCCAGCTTCCGGCGCACTTCACGTGCTTTTGATGCATCGGTGAAAGCGCCGATCTGCACGATGAAACGGCCCGCACCTTCGCTGGCGGCAGGTTTGGCGGCGGCTTGGTTGTCAAGCAGCGCACGGGCGCGCGCGCCGTCGTTCGGTTTGGGCGCCTGGGTCTGGGCTCCGGCACGCGGCTCGGGCTTGTGCGGTTCGGGCCGCGCCTCGGGTGCGGCCGGTTCCGGCCGGGGCGTGGATGGCGCAGAACCGCTCTGGCTGTTGCCGGTGGTCTCGGCCATCGTCGAACTGGGCTCCCGAGTCTCCCGCGTGCTGGCGGCTGGCGCCGCGTCTTTCCCGGTACGCGAGGCCGTTGCCGCAGCGGGCTTGGGCCGGGCCGGCGCCAGCTTGGTCTTGGCGCGGTCGGGAATTTCGATGGGAATATCGTTTGGAACCGGGCGCGGCTGTGTATCGAACAACAGCGGAAAACCAATCACGCCCAACAGCACCAGCACCGCCGCGCCGATCAGGCGATGCTTGGCGCGCTTGCGCATGGCCTCGACGCTTTCCGCCGGTGCCGCAGTTGCATTCGTGTTATGTGTTTCGCTGCCCTGGGCGCCACGGTTACGAAACTTGAAAAACGCCATGAATTTGGATTCCTTGGGGCGTGTTTGCGGGTAATGTCGGCTGAGGCCAGAAGCCGGGCCGTTCAGTTATTGGGCAAAAGGCGACCGGGTTGGCGGCCGGGTTGCAAACGAGGCACCCCATGCTCAAGCACACCGCCCACGGTAAAGAAAGATCCGAAGACAACAATTCTATCAGTGGGGGCTGCCTGCGAAGCCGCTGCCTGCAACGCCTCCATCGGCGAAGCATGGGTGCTGGCAACGGGTCCGGGCCGCGTGTTTTGCTCCTGCCAGCGCGCCAGCAGATCGCTGGCACGCGCGGCGCGCGGCGTTGGCAGATCGGTGAAATACCAGCGATCGACGAGCGGCCCGATGCGCGCGAACATCGGCGCCAGTTCCTTGTCGGCCATCACGCCGAACACCGCGTGCGTGACCGGATAAAAGCCCATCGAATCGAGGCTCTCGGCCAGCGCCGCGACTGCGTGCGCGTTGTGCGCCACGTCCAGCACCAGCGCCGGCTGGCCCGGCACGATCTGGAAGCGTCCGGGCAATTGCACCGTTGCAAGGCCATTGCGCATGGCCTGCGCGTTGACCGGCAAGCGTGGACGCAAGGCTTCGAGCACCGCGAGCACGCCGGCCGCATTGATCAGTTGGTTGGCGCCGCGCAGCGCCGGATAAGCCAGGCCCCCGTAACGCCGCCCGCGCCCAGCCCAGGCCCACTGCTGCTTGTCGCCGCTGACGTTGAAATCATGGCCGAAACGCCAAAGATCGGCGCCGATCTCGCGCGCATGCTCGATCACGCTGGCTGGCGGCATGGGGTCACTGACGATCACGGGCCGTTCCGTGCGCATGATGCCGGCTTTTTCGCGGCCGATACTCTCGCGGTCCGGGCCGAGAAACTCCATGTGGTCGAGGTCGATGCTGGTGATCACCGCGCAATCCGCGTCAACCACATTGACTGCGTCGAGCCGGCCGCCGAGTCCGACTTCAAGGATCGCCACGTCGAGCTGCTGCGCCTGCATGCAGCGCAGGATCGCCAGCGTGGTGAACTCGAAATAGGTCAAGGCCGTATTGCCGCGCGCGCGCTCGACCTCGGCGAAATACGGCGCGAGAACGTCCGCCGCGACGGCTTCGCCGGCCAGACGCAAGCGTTCCTCGAAGCGAACCAGATGGGGCGAGGAATAGACGCCGGTGCGATAGCCCGCATGCCCGAAGATCGATTCCAGCATCGCGCAGGTCGAGCCCTTGCCGTTGGTGCCTGCCACCGTGATGACGGGGCATTGCAGATGCAGCTCCAGGCGCTGGGCCACGGCGCGCACCCGGTCGAGCCCGAGTTCAATGGTCTTGCTGTGCAGTTGCTCGGCGTGCGCGAGCCAGTCGGCTAGGGTTTGCATGGAGGCTTGGATTGTCGCCGAGGCACATGATGCCGTCACGGCGCGGCGATGATTGTCTACGGTATCTTGAGCCTTTGCACGATCGGATCTAGATCGGATCTACCTTGCTGCCCACACCACAACTACGATTGGGGTCTATGACCAACTTGGATAGTCTTCTCGCCATGGCGACGTTTGCCTTCGCCACCTCGGCAACTCCTGGCCCTGTCAACTTGATCAGCGCGATGTCCGGCGCTCGCTACGGGCTCGTGCGCAGCATGCCCTATGTCGTCGGGGCGACGACCAGCTTTTGCGCCATCCTGATTGCCATCGGCATGGGCGTGAGCGTCGTTCATCATCTTGTGATCCAGGCATCGCTGCCTCTGACGATTCTCGGTTCGGCCTATCTGATCTGGCTCGCCATCAAGATCGCTCGCGCCGATGGCCACATCGATTTGGAAGCGGCCGAGGCGGGAAGACCCAGTTTTGTCAGCGGCCTTTTCATCCAGGCGATCAATCCGAAAGCATGGATCGTGTCGCTATCGGCTATCACCATCTATGTGCTGCCGAAGGCAGACTTCGCGTTTCAGCTGACCGCCTTCACCGGGCTGTTCTACCTGATTTGCGCTTTGTCGCTTACCGGTTGGGTCTTCGTCGGCGCACAGGTCGCCAGGATGACTGACAACTTCCGCCGCTTCAACCAAATCATGGCGGTGCTGCTGATCCTGTCCGTGCTCTACATTCTCGGTAACGAGATCAGCATGCGGTGGTAAATGCGAGGATGCGCATTCCGCTCACCCAGCCGCTTCACCGTCAAACAATCCGAAATGGCGGGATAAATCCCGTCTTGCGAGCTCTCTTTCTCGATGGGGTTCAAGCCGATGATTCGCGATGCACCCCAATGGCCGCCCGCGCCTTTACCGGCCACGTAGCCAGCGCCAGGCCGGCGATGACGATGAGCGTGCCCACCGCATCGGTGATGCGTATGGAGGTGCCGAACACCAACGCGGAGAGCGCGATCCCGAAAATGGGGTTGAGCAGGTGGAAACTGCTGGCCTGGGCCACGCCGATGCGGCGCAGCAGCGCCAGCCAGATCAGAAAATCGGCGATGGAAACCAGCAGCACCAGATGGCCAAAGGCCAGCAGGTAGTCCGGGTGCCGCAGCGCGGCAAAGGCTTGCGGCAGATTCGCGGCAAAGGGCAGCAGCACCAGCGCGCCGCTCAGGTTTTGCAGTCCGTTGAGCACCAGCGGGTCGTGGCGCGCGCCACGGTGGCGATACCAGACCGTGCCGATGGCAAGCGAGAGCGTGCCCAGCAGAATGAGCAGTACGCCATCCAGTTCCGCGCCGCCGTGAATACGCACCGACAGGACCGTAAAGACCCCCGAGAAACCGATAGCCACACCGGCGACCTGGCGCCATGCGCAGGCGCCGCCGGTGATGACGGACAGCGCAATGGCAAAAAATGGCATCGTGGAGACGATCAGCACCGTCGCCTCGGGCGAGACGGTGCGCAGCCCCGTGAAGGATAGGCCCAGGTACAGCGCATTGTTGAAAACGCCCAGCACCAGGCCGTCCACCAGCAGCGCCTTGCCCGTACCGGCGCCGCGCCGCGCACCGGCCATGCGGGTGAGCAGCGCCCACGCCAGCATCAGGCATCCGGCTGTGGCAAAACGGGCGCACAGCAGTGAAATCGGGTCGATATAGGGCAAGGCCGCCTTGCCCGCCACAAAGGCCGAGGCCCACAGCAGGCTGAACAGGCTGCCCGCCAGAAAAATTCGCGCTCGATCCATGGCTCATGCTCCAAACGAGGGGTGAGGGCCGATCCTATGACGCCTCGTAAAACAAGTAAAATGAATAATCAAGTATCCAATATCAATTGAATTGATTACCATTGATGGACACGGATCGCCGCATCACCCTGGAGCACTTTCGCGCTTTCGTCACCGTCGTTGAGTGCGCCGGCTTTGCCGCGGCTGCCCAACGCATGGGGCGCACGCAAAGCGCGCTGACGCATCAGATTCGCAGCCTGGAAAGCTTGCTCGGAGAACGGCTGTTTAACCGCAGTCAGGGGCATTTTCTGGGGCTGACCGAACAGGGCGAGCATCTGCTGCCGCACGCGCACCGGGTGCTGGGTTCGGTCGCATCGGCCTGCCAGGCGGCTACGCGGCCCCTGCTGTCGGGGCGGGTGCGCCTGGGTGTGGTGGAGGACTTCGACATGAAAGGGCTGATCGATCTGATCGCAGGCTTCAAGGCCATCCATACCGATGCCGAGATTTCGACGGTTTCCGATCTTTCAGCAAGGCTGCAAGCCCGGCTGCAACGTGGCGAGATCGACATCGCGCTGATCAAGCAAATTGCTTTACCCGGACAGGCGCCTTCGCTTCGGGCACTGCGCGTCGAGCCCTTGCGATGGGTGGCCAGCGAAGATTGCTGCCCGGCGCAGCCGCACCAGTCCTTGCCCTTGGCGGTGCTGCACGAGGGATGCGTCTATCGCAAATGGATGCTCGATCACCTCACCCGTCTGGGCGTGAACTGGCATATCGCCTATACCAGTTACAGCTACCACAACGTCCGCGCGGCGGTTCAGGCCGGCTTGGGTCTGAGCGTCATGCCGCAGCGATGGATTCCGGAGCCCGGTTTGCAGCGTGAGCGCCTGTTCGGCAATCTGGCGCTGCCGGAACTGGGCTGGAGCGAACTCGTGCTGCACACGGGCAGCCAGCGCGCCAGCCCCATCGTCGCGGCATTCCAGCAGGAGCTGGCAAGGACGCTGACCGGAGCGGGTTGAGCAAGGTAGAGCAACGGGGTTCCCCCCGCCGCTTTACCGGCCCAAATCCTTGGCCGTCACGCCCGCGATGCCCCAGTTTTCCTTGGGCATGTCGTGAATCCAGACGCGGATGGATTCTTTGGGCGCACCGAGCGCTTCTTGCAGCGCGGCGGTGACTTTTTGGACAACGGCGCGCTTTTGGTCTTCGGTACGGCCTTCGATCAGGTAAATCTGGGCGAACGGCATGGTGAATCTCTCCTGAAAAATATCAACGCGCCTGGGCGCTGGCTTGAGCGGGGCGCTGGCGGGCCAGCGAGAGGGCGGTGTCTTCGATCATGTCTTCCTGCCCGCCAACCATGCCGCGCCGGCCCATCTCGACCAGGATGTCGCGCGCCGGGACGCCGTATTTCTTTTCGGCGCGTTTGGCAAACAGCAGGAAGGAGCCGTACACGCCCGCGTAGCCCAGCGTGAGGGCGTCGCGGTCGATGCGGATCGGAAAGTCCATGATGGGCACG
>CAYTPC010000078.1:0-13212 GCA_964439605.1 uncultured Burkholderiaceae bacterium | reverse complement strand
TGAAGAAACAAATCTGTCGCAATCGGCGCCAGGCAAGGCGCAAACCGGAGCGATACCGAGTGGTATCGCGAGGATTTGCAACGCCGCATGGCGTCGATTGCGGCGGATTTGTTCATCGAATTTCTAACTCAGGACACTAGGATGAAACAAACACCCCAAAGCGCCTTCAGGGCTCCCCCTCAAGGGGGGCGCACCCAGCGGCCCGGCGAAGCCGGTTCCGCAGGTGCCCTGGGCTGGGACGCCGCGCCGGTTTCATGCGTCGTGCGGCGGAAAGCCGATGTGATCTTTCATGCATTAACCGATATTTGCCGAGAAATACCATGGCCCTACTGAACGAAGAGCAAACCATGCTCCACGACGTTGCCGCCCAATGGGCGCAACAGAATTCGCCGATCAGCGCATTTCGCAAGCTGCGCGACCAGGGCGGCGGCGCCGGCTATGACGCCCAGGCGTGGCGCGAATTGGCCGGCCTAGGCTGGCCGGGGATCGCCGTCCCCGAGGCGTTCGGAGGCGCTGGCATGGGCGCGTTTGAAGTCGGCCTCGTGATCGAGCAACTCGGTCGCACGCTGGCGGCGCAGCCGCTGGCCAGCACCGCGCTGGTCGGCGTGCGGGCGCTCACGCGCGCTGGCAGCCCCGGCTTGCAGGCGGCGCTGCTGCCGGGAGTGGTCGCGGGCGATGTCCGGCTGGCGCTGGCGCTCGATGAGGGGCCGCGCTTCAATCCCGAACAGCTGGAACTCAAGTTTGAATCCCGCGGCAAGGACGTGTGCTTGAACGGTGCCAAGCGCTTCGTCCTCGACGGCATGGCGGCCACGCACTTCATCGTCATCGGACGCGGCGAACAGGGCGCCAGCGCCGTCGTCGTGCCGGCTGATGCCGCCGGGCTGACGCGCAGCGACATGTGCCTGGTGGATCATCGCGGTGCAGCCACGCTGCAATTCGACGCGGTCAAGGTGGACGGCGACCATGTGCTCGGCGCCCTGGACCAGGCTGCGGAGCTGTTGAGCGAACTGATCGACGTCGCAGCCGTGGGCAATGCGACGGAACTGCTCGGCCTCTCGGAGGCCGCGCTCGACATCACGCTCGACTACATGCGCGTGCGGGTGCAGTTCGATCATCCGATCGGCTCATTCCAGGCCTTGCAGCATCGCGCCGCCGAATGGTTTTCCGAGACCCAGCTCGGACGCTCCTCGGTGGAGGCGGCGCTGGCGGCGCTGGACCACGGCGATGCCAAGCAGCGTCTGATCGCCGCCTCGACGGCGAAAGTGTTCATGAACGATGTTGCCAAGCTCTCGACCAATGAAATGATCCAGTTGCACGGCGGCATCGGCATGACTGACGAGCATGACGCGGGCTTCTTCATCAAGCGCGCGCGTGTCCTGGCGGCTGCCTATGGCTCGACGAGCTGGCATCTGAGTCGGTTGGCGCGCGCTGAAGGTTTTTGATGTGAAGCAGAGCCCCCCAAGCCGCTTCGCGGCCCGGCGAAGCCGGATTCCTGGGCTGGGCCTGCGCCGGTTTCATGGGGCGCGGGTGGCGCGTAGCGCCATGGACCACTGAAGTGAAACTGGATTTGCGCTTCGCAGGTATTGCACCCTCCCCCGCATGCGGGGGAAGGAGTTGAACTGAAAGAAACATTCGCATGTCTCCGAGCGTCAAGTCGGCCAGCCGGGTTCTGGAGATTCTGGAACTGTTCGAGCGCGAACGCCGTTCGCTGAGTCTGCTGAAAGTCCGAACCCTGCTGAATTACCCGCGATCCAGCGCGGCCGTGCTGTTGAAAACGCTGGTCAGCCACGGCTACCTACATTTCGACCGCACTTCACAGACCTACTTCCCGACCACGCGCCTGGCCGCGGTGGGCCACTGGGTGGAGCCGTCGGTGCTGCGCGATTCGCACATCGCCGACGGCATCGGATGGCTTCAGCGCCGTACCGGCCTGGCCGTTGTTCTGGCGGGGCGAACGGACGTTCAGGTGCAGTACCTGCACATCGCTCACCCTGCCGCCAATCCGTTGCGCCTGCGCATCAAACCGGGCGACCTGCGTCCGCTCGCGCATTCGGCGATGGGCTGGGCGCTGCTGGCGCCGCAGCGCGATAGCGACATCGCGCCCATCGTCCGCCGGATCAATCACTACGGTCTGGAGGAGCGCGCCGAACTCGCCGCGCTCATGGCCCGGATCCGCGACGTGCGCCGCACCGGCATCGCGTTCTCGCGTGGCTGCGTCACCCCCGGCTTCGGCATGCTGTCAATTCCGCTGCCGTCGCCGGTGTGCGACCGTCAGGTGGCGCTGGGCCTCACGGGATCGCTCTCGGTGATGGAAGGACAGCTCACGGCGCTGATTCGCCTGCTTAAACAATTCGCGGCAGGGCGCGAAGCGATCGCCGCCGATGCCCCGCCCGCGCCGGATCAACTGCCGGTGAACCGACCGGCCCGCCTTTCGGCCACGGCGCGCACGCCCTCAGCGTAATCGGCCGTCTTGCGCAGCCGGGACTGGATCGCCAGTTCATGTTCATTTGCGCATTCCCAGAACAGTGCGGGCGATCACGCCCATGTGAACTTCGGTCGGACCGTCGAAGATGCGCATCGTGCGCAGATTCGAGGCCATCAGGTGCAACGGCAGTTCGCGCGTCATGCCCATGGCGCCGAAAGCCTGCATCGCGCGATCCACCACTTCCCAGGCCATCTCCACCGCGTAAGCCTTCATCATGGAGACTTCCAGCCGCACGTCCTGGCCGCGGTCGAGCTTGACGGCGCAGTCATAGGTCATCAGGCGCATCATGTGGATGCGGGTCGCCGCATCGGCGATCCACCATTGGATGGCCTGGCGTTCCGACAGCGGCTGACCGAAGGTGACGCGCAGGGGCACGAATTCGCACATCATTTCGAGCGCGCGAGAGGCCATGCCGATCGCCCAGGAGGCCATCTCAATGCGCCGGGTGCCCAGGCGCACTTGCATCGGGGCGAAGCCCTTGCCTTCCTCGCCGAGCAGTTTCCAGCCCGGAACACGGCAATCCTCGAGCGCGATCTCGTAAGTCGCCCGGCCGCCGATCATCGGAATGCGGCGCAGCACATTGAACCCCGGCGTATTGCGATCGACGAGGAAAGCCGACACGCCGTTGCGTCCGCCCTTCGCGCGGTCGGTGACCGCCATCACGATGGTGAAGTCGGCGCTGTCGGCGCGGCTGATCCAGATCTTGCGACCGTTGATGACCCAGTCATCGCCGTCACGCACGGCCCGGGTGACGATGCGCGACGGATCGGAACCCGCGCCGGGTTCCGAGATGCCCATCGCCGAAGTCGTCTCGCCGCGCACGTAAGGCGCCAGGTAGGCCTCGCGCTGGCGATCGGTGACGGTGTTCATCAGCATGCGCAGGTTCGGCGAATCGGGCGGCAGCGTGTACGGCACGATCGTGCGCCCCATCTCCTCGTTGACGCCGACCATCGCAATGGCCGGCAGATCCTGGCCACCAACATCGGTTGGCGCATCCAGCCCCCACAGGCCCAGTTCATGCGAGATCTTGTCCACGCGCGCGCGTTCCGCTTGGCTCAACCCCGGCGGCAGGCCCTTGGCCTCGCGGTCGAGAATCGCCGGTTCGAGGGGAATCAATTCCTCCTTGACGAAGCGGCGCACCAAGTCCTTCAGCATTTGGAACTCTTGCGGCAGATCGAAATCCATGTGGCGTCTCCTGGGTTTTGGGGTGGATGATCGACTTCGGCGCGCGTCTCGCCCGAAATTCATGGCAGGAGATTTTCGAGGCATCGCGGCGCGCCCGTGTCGGTCGAGGCGAGAATCCACGGATGTGAATCGCAACGATGCCCGTCTTGGCGATTCGATCGCTCGAATAAGATCGCCCCTTTCGTTTTGGGCGGGGAGCGCCGATCGGGGAAGGCGCCGCCCAGACCCTTTCCTCCCGCCGACACCTTCAATGAAAGAATCCGTCTGGTCGCATCTCCGGCAGGCGCTGGCATGGAAGCCGCCCAGTGCCCGCTATGGCATTTCACCGTTCCAGCAAGGGCTGGTCGGCGCGGTCGGCGCGCTGGGCATCGGCGTGCCGAGCGTCATCGGCGCCATCACCGGACACTTGCCGGTCGGCTTGATCGTCGCTACCGGCAGCCTGCCGGTGGCCGGCATCGGCTTCGCGCCAACATTGCGCGAGCAGTGGCGCCAGTCGATGATGGCGATGATCGAATGCCTGCTCGCCGTGGCCTGTGTCCAGCTGATTTCGGGTTTGGGGTCGATGGCGGTGCTCGCGGTGCCGGTCATCGGGACGCTGGTGGCGCAGTTCGGCACCATCAGCCGCTCCACCATCGTATTTGCGATGCGCTTCACCCTCGCGTTCGTGATGGCCTTGAACGTGTTTGGGGGCTCCGGCTCCGACCACAGCATCGCAGGGCCGCTCCTGCTGGCGCTGGGCAGCATCTGGACCTCCCTGCTGTGGCTGGGCGCCGCCCTGTTACTGCGTTGGCTGTCGCCGCCGCCGCCGGAGGAGCCTCAGCCGGTCTATTCATGGAGCTTGCGCCTGAAATTCTGGCGCGAGAGAACCCTGCGCACGCCGGCCGGCTGGTCGTATTCCTCGCGCCTATTCATGTGTCTGGTGCCGGCGGCGGCGGCGGATCTGGTGTTTCCGCACCGGCACATGCTGTGGATTGCTTTCACCGTCGTTCTGCTGTTGCCGCGCCAGGCCGAGGTGATGCCCCTGCGGGTGACGCAGCGCACGGCCGGAATGCTCGTGGGCGTCGCGCTCGCACGCGCGCTGCTGTGGCTGGATTTGACTTCGGGCGCGCTGATCGCCGCGCTGAGCCTGCTGATGATGGCGCAGCCTTTGCTGCGTGATCGAAATTACGCCGGCTACAGCGCGCTCATCACGATGCTCGTGTTGCTGCTGATCGACGCTTCGGGCTCGGGGGGCGACGACCTGCTCGTGGAGCGGATGATCGCCACGCTGGCGGCCGCCGCGCTCGTGATTGCCGCGAATGCCGTTTTCCGGCGGGTGGCGCCGTTCTTGCTTTCGTCTCCCGGCCCCGCGCCCCCCCCTCCTCCTGCCAAGCCATAGGCAGCCGATCAAGGAGATTCGATGCAATCGGCTACCACGGGCGCCGGATGCACGGGCCCCCGTTCACTGCGGCGTCTTGCGGCATGGACCTGGGCCGCGGCGCTGTGTCTGACGGCGCCGGTTGCGCTGGCCGCCGAAGGCCAATACGGCGGCACGTTGACCGTCGGTACCGAAATCGACCCGCTCTCGCTTGATCCGCTGCAAGTTTCCAGCTACGTCGGCAGCCAGTACGCGCTGGCGATCTTCGACACGCTGTTTGAGATCGACGCCTCGGGCCGCGTCGTACCCGGCCTGGCCGAGTCGTACACCGTCTCGACCGACGGCCTGCTCTACACGCTCAAGCTGCGCGAGGGCGTGCGCTTTCACGACGGCAGCGCGCTCGACGCCGCCGCGGGCGTCTTCAACCTGGAGCGCGTCCGCAATCCGGAAAACCACTGCCGCTGCCTGGTCAACGTTTCGCTGATCGAGAAGGTGCAGGCCACCGGTCCGCGCACGGTGCAAATCCGGCTGCGCGCGCCGATGGCGTCGCTGCCGGCCGTTCTCGCCGGTGCGGCGGGCATGATGGCTTCGCCCAAGGCCGTGCAGGCGGACGGCCGCGCCTTCGGCATGAAACCCGTGGGATCAGGCCCGTTTCGCCTTGTCGAGTGGACCAAGAGTTCACGCTTCGTCGCCGAACGCAACCCCGATTACTGGAAACCCGGTCGCCCCTTCCTCGACAAGGTCGTGTTCAAGGGGCTGCAAAACGGCTTTTCGCGCGAAGCGACGATACGGTCGGGCGACTTCGACATCATCACGAGTCCGCCGCCGACCTTCGTCACGCAAGCGCGCGATGACAAGCGATTGAGCGTGATGAGGCCCAATGGCTTCGGCGCGTTCTTCATCGCGCTGCGGATGACGCATCCGCAGCTCAAGGACCCGCGCGTGCGGCTGGCCCTGGCGCATGCTACGGACCGTCCGCAACTGCTCAAGGTCATGTTCTACGACCCGCAGGAGCTGGCCACCACGCCGTTCGGCAAGGGACAGCGCCTGCGCCCCGACGAGGTAGCGGATTACCCGGCGTTCAACCCGGCGCGCGCCAAGGCGCTGCTGGCCGAATACGGACAGCCAGTCAGACTGCTCCTGACATCCGACAACACGCAGCTGTCGCTGCGCGTGAACCAGGTACTACAACAGATGTGGCGCGCGGTGGGGGTGGAGGTCGATATCCGCGTCATCGACACGGCCAGTCTGATCCGGGCCTTCGGGAAGCACGAATTCGACGTTGCGCTGTTCCGCCTGCCGGGCAGCCCGGACCCGGACCTCAACGTCTATCCGCTCCTTTATTCGCGTCTGGCGGAGCGCGCGCTGTCATCGAATTTCGTCCAATACGCCAATCCGCAGATGGACGAACTGCTGAACGCAGGACGGCGCGAACCCGACCCGCTCGAACGTCGCAAGATCTACTCGCGCATCGCCGCCTTGCTGGCGAAGGACCTGCCGTACATCTTCATCAGCTACGCAGCGGCGCCGCTGATCTTCAACCCCGCCGTCGTCAAAGGCATCGCGCCCATGCCCGATTCGCTGATCCGCGTCGGCGAGGTCTGGAAAGAAACCAGCGCACCGCCGCCGGCGCGGTAATCGTCCGCATCTTCTGAACCCAGCCACGCAGCCCCTCCGACTGGGGTTTCCCCTGTTTATTGCTGAACGGATAGCAAGTTATTATGCCCGCAAATGAGAATCAAGGAGCAAGCATGGATGCTCAACATCAAACGGATGCCACGGAAACGGGCAACTCGGGGACTGGAACAGTCGAACATTGGGCACGTGTGAAGCCCGAAGCCATCGCGATCGTTGACGATGTGGGCAACTCTCTCACGTGGGACAGTTGGAACCGGCAGGCGAACGCCCTCGCGACGGCTCTGCGGGACCGTGGTCTGGAAAAGGGTGACATCGTCGTCGTCAGCACCCGGCAGCGGCTGGAGTGGTCGATCATCAATCTGGCGCTCGGCAAGCTCGGGTGCCTACTGCTTGGAACCAACCCCAAGCTGACGCCGAGCGAAGTCAAGTTCATCTTGAACGACAGCAAGGCGGCGGCCGTCATCTGCGATGACCAGCATCCTGCCGCCCTGGTTTCCGCCTTCGAAGGCCAGTCTCTCAAAGCGCGCATTTCGCTCGACGCCGAGGCGCCGGGCTTCGAGATGTATGCGTCCCTGATCGACAACCCCGCGGCCGCCGCCATCGAGTCCGAGGCCGACACGCAGCGTGTGCTCTACACGTCGGGGACCACCGGTTTACCCAGGGGCGTCGTCAGGTCCAAACGCACCGACCCGGAAGCTCGCACCTACCTGGCGGACGTGTACGGCGGACGCCACATCAACGAGAACGACGTCGTTCTCGTCACGATGCCGGTGCACCATGGCGCGGGGCCAGGCCAGATGTCCACGGCGAGAAAAAGAGGATGCAAGCTGGTCATTCTGCCCAAGTACGACCCATTGGAAGTCTTGCGGCTGATCGCGGAGCACAAAGTGACGCGCTGGACGGCCGTTCCGACGATGTTCAAGCGGCTCGCCGCGCTGCCGGAAGGCACGGTCGAAAAATACGATTGCTCGTCGCTTCGGTCGCTGGGCGTGGGCGCGGCGCCAGCGTCGAAGGAGCTGAAGGCGTGGATCACCTTGCACTTCGGCAATATTCTGAGCGAAGGCTACGGCTCGACGGAGATCGGCCTGATCACGCGGATGCCGGCGGACCTCGTCGCCAGCAAGCCAGGTTCCTGCGGCGTTCCCTACAAGAACGTGAAAATCGAAATCCGCAACGAAGTCGGCGAAGTCCTTCCCGCAGGCGAAGTGGGAGAAATTTGGGTTTACACGCCGAACTCAATCTCTTCCTATCTGAACGAACCGCCTCTGAGCAAGGACGTGCGCGACGAACGCGGATTCTTCCGCACCGGCGACATGGGCCATCTCGATGCCGACGGTTTCCTCTACATCAGCGACCGCGTCAAGGACATGATCATCCGCGGCGGCGTGAACATTTATCCGGCGGAAGTGGAAGCTGCCCTGCTGCACCACGACGCGGTGGCCGAAGCGGCGGTGATCGGCATTCCCGATGACGAGTTCGGCGAGAGCGTGATGGCGTTCTGCGAACTGAAGCCCGGACGCAGCGCCAGCGCCGATGAAATCCTGGCGGTCTGCGCCAAGTCTCTCGCTCCTCACAAGCGGCCCAAACGCCTGGACATCGTGGCCGAGTTGCCCCGCAGCACCATCGGCAAGATGCTCAAGCGCGAACTGCGCGCGCCATTCTGGGCCGGTCGTGAAAAGCAGATCTGAAAAACAACCGTAGGAGAACTTTTTTATGTACGTTCTTGACGAAGACACCCGTGCGATCGCCGATCTCACGCGCAAGCTGGTCAATGAGTACCAAATGCCCCTGGAGCGCAGGATTCTGCGCGGCGAAACACTGACGCCGAAGGACTATGCGCCCGGCCGCGAAGCAGCCAAAAAAGCTGGGCTCTGGGCATTGAGCACTCCCAAGGAGCATGGCGGCGCAGGCATCAACCTGATTCAGCGGCTGGCGATCACCGAAGAGACGCATCGCTGTCTTGCCGTCCTGACTTTCGGCGGCAGCGCCCTGGGCGCGCTGTACCGCCTGCAAGGGGAGCAAAAGGCGCGCTATCTCGATCCCATCCTCGCTGACAAGAAAGCGTACTGCTTCGCCCAAAGCGAGCCGGGAGGAGGGGGCGATCCAGCCCGCTCCGTCCAGACGCGTGCGCGCCGCACGCCTGAAGGATGGACCATCAGCGGCACCAAGATCTGGATCAGCAACTACAAGCGGGCGGACTTCATTTTCGTGCTGGCCCGTACCGACCCGGATTCGGGCGCCGCCGGCATCTCGATGTTCGGCGTCGAGAAGAACAACCCCGGCGTGATCGCGCGCCCCATCCAGATGCTCGGCGGCATGGTCGTGCATGAGTTGATTTTCGACGACTGCCGCGTCGATGAACTTTCCCTGGTGACGCGCCAGGGAGGCGGTTTTGTGGCCGCTCAGCAAACCCTGTCGGGCGCTCGCATCCTGGTGGCCGCCAAGGCGCTTGCGATCGCCTCGCGTGCTTACGAGATGATGGTCGAATACTCCAAGCAGCGCATGGTGTTCGGCAAACTCCTGAGCGAGTTGCAGGAGACGCAGTCGAAGATCGTCGATTCGTGGGTCGAACTGCAGCAGAACCGGCTGCTGGTTTACGCCACCGCCGAAAAGGCCATGCGCGGCGAAGACACGCGCGTGGAGGCGGGGATGGTGAAGATGACCTGCACGGAGATGTGCAGTCGCGTCCTCGATCGCGCCATCCAGATTTACGGCGCCGCCGGCTGTTCGCTCGAAAACCCGTTGGCCCATTGGTACAACCACGAGCGGATGGCGCGAATCTTCGAAGGTCCGACGGAAGTTCACAAATACCGCGTTCTTGCGCGGTATCTGCTTCGCTGATTTCAACCGCAACACACGAGGAACGATTCCATGAGCGACATCCTGAACATGCAGGGCAAGGTAGCCCTGATCACCGGCGCCGGACAGAACGTGGGCCGCCAGATCGCGCTGCATCTTGCCGCGCACGGCGCCGATGGCGTGGTCGTCAACGACTTCCACCTCAGCCGCGCCCAGGCCGTGGCCGACGAGATCAACGCCGCCGGCGGCAAGGCCATCGCCTTGCAGGCCGACGTGACCAGCCACGAGAGCGTGATCGCCATGTTCGCCAAGGCCGTCGAAAAGTTTGGCCGCGTCGACGTGCTGGTGAACAATGCGGGCAACGCCGGTGCCCAGCCCAACCCCGGCGTGCGTAAGCCCTTCTGGGAAAGCGGCCCCGAAGCCTGGGAGAGCTACATCGGCGTGAACTTCTACGGCGTCATCCACTGCACTGCAGCCGCCCTGCCCGGCATGATCGAGCGCAAGAGCGGCCGCGTGATCACCATCATCTCGGACGCCGGACGCGCGGGCGAAAGCGGCAAGGAAATCTACTCCGGCGCCAAGGCCGGCGCGGCGGGCTTCATGCGCGCGGTGGCCCGCTCGATGGGCCGGTACAACATCACGGTCAACTCGGTGGCCATTGCCGCGATGGGTACGCCGTCGATTCGCTCTCGCCTGGAGGCCAGTCCGGAGCACCTGAAGAAGATGATGGAGAAGTACATCATCCGCCGCCTGGGCGAGCCTTCGGACATCGCCAACATGGTGCTGTTCCTGGCCTCCGACGCCAGCGGCTGGATTACCGGCCAGACCTATCCGGTCAACGGCGGTTTCACGCTGGCGCTGTAAGGAGAACTTCATGAGCGAGCCATCAACCGATCAAGCCTCGGCCGGCACGGGAAAGGTGCTTACCGAGCGCCGCGGCCACATTCTGGTGGTCACGATCAATCGTCCCGAAGCGAAGAATGCCTGCGACACCGAGGTCGCCTTCGGCATCAACGCGGCCATGGACCAACTCGACGCGACGGACGACCTTTTCGTTGGCATCATCACGGGCGCGGGCGGCACCTTCTCGGCCGGCGCCGATCTCAAGGAAGCGGGGAAAGGCCAGAAAGAACACCCTGCGCGCGGCGGTTTCGGCGTCTTCCGGCGCCCGCCGCGCAAACCGCTGATCGCCGCGGTCGAAGGGTTCGCGGTGGGCGGCGGGCTTGAACTCTGCCTGTCCTGCGACCTTGTGATCGCCGCGCGCAACGCGCGCATGGGCCTGCCCGAGGTGCGCCATAACGTCGTTGCCATCGGCGGCGGCCTGTTCCGTCTGCCGCGCCGCATTCCCTATCACGTGGCGATGGAACTGGCGCTGACCGGCGCGCTCAAGGAGGCGCCGTTCTTCGAGCGCTGGGGCCTGGTCAACGAGCTCGTCGAGCCGGGGCAGGCGCTCGAGGCTGCCGTGCGCATGGCCGAGCGCCTGATGGTCAACGGCCCGACGGCGCTGGCCGCGACCAAGGAGATCATGTTCCAGGGCATCAACTGGACCGAAGAGGCCGGCTGGACCGGTCAGCGGCCCATCGCCCAGGTCGCGCTCACGTCCGAAGACCGCAAAGAAGGCCTGCGTGCCTTCGCCGAGAAGCGCAAGCCGGTCTGGAAGGGACGCTAGGGGCCAATATGCGATTTCTCAAACCCAAGCTCTACAGCGACAGCGGCGCCGGCCCCCAACTGCATGGTGGCCGATGCGCCTGTGGCTACACCTTCTTTCCTTTCCAGACCTACGGCTGCGAGAAGTGCGGCCGCGTCGGCGACGCCCTGCAACCGGCAATGCTGGCTGCAGAAGGCGAACTGGTAAGTTCGGCCCGGGTCCTGCTGCACAAGGATCCTTCGCTCAAGGCGCCTTTCGTCGTCGTCACCGTGAAACTCGACGCGGGTCCGGTCGTCAACAGTCTGCTCGCGCAAGACACGACCGAACCGTTGCCCAGCGGCCAGCGCATGAAGGCGCAGTGGATCGAGGTTTCCAAAACAGCCGATGGCGATCCCGTCTTCGACCTGCGCTTCGTCGTCGTCCACTGAGGGGAGCCTGATGACAACACTCAAAGATCTTCGCCCCGTCTACGTGGTTGGCGTCGGCTGGCACCGCTACCAGCGGCTCCCGAGCACAACCACCTTCGTCGAACTCGGCCTGAAAGCCGTGCGCGAGGCGCTGGCCGATGCCGCGATCGAATGGCCGGCGGTCGAATCGGCCTACGTCGCCAAAGCCTTGCTCCCGATGGCCCCGGGCCGTCCGATCCTGCGCCACCTGGGGGCCACCGGCATCGAGCTGATCCACATCGAAAACGCATCGGCTTCGGGCTCGGCGGCCTTCCGCAAGGCGTGCATCGAAGTGGCCAGCGGCGTCACCGACGTCGCGCTCGCCCTCGGCGTGGACAAGCCGGGGCTGGTGCAAGGAGGCCGCGCGGCAGCGTTCACGGGAATCGGCAGTCTCGCGGGCGGCGCGATCGTGCCGTTCACGCACTTCGCGATGCTAGGCGACCGCTATGCCCAGCGCTGGAACGTCTCCCACGAGGACTTTGCCCTGGTCGCATTGAAAAACCACGCGAACGGCGCGAAGAACCCGAATGCCCAGCGCCAGAAGGTCCGCACGCTCGAAGAGATCCTTGGCGGCACGCCGGTCTCGGGCAAGCTGACCTCGTTGCAGTGCACGCCGATCGGCGAGGGCGCCGCGGCGGTGATCATCATGTCCGAAGAAGCCATTCGCCGCCACGGCATTGCCGGCGACAAGCCGGTGCGCGTGACCAGTTCGGTGGGCCGCAGCCAGCGCGTGTATGACGACCCGACGGCCTACGACGCCACGCTGACCGGTGAAACCACCGAGATGGCCCTACAACAGGCCGGCCTGAAACCGGAGCAGATCGACGTACTGGAACTGCACGACGGCTTCGTCGTCGAGGAGATCGAATACCTCGAGGCGATGGGCGTGTGCCGCCCGGGGACGGCCGTCGGGCTGCTCAAGGAAGGCGCGTGGAACATCGGCGGCCGGTGCGCGGTCAGTCCTTCCGGCGGATTGATCGCCATGGGACATCCGATCGGGCCGACCGGCATCGGGCAGATCGGCGAGATCGCGCTCCAGTTGCGCGGCGCCGCAGGCGCGCGCCAGCACAAGGGCGCGAAGGTCGGCCTGGCCCACATGGTGGGCGTCGGCGCGGTCTGCTACGTGCATACCCTGCAGCGCGACTGATGTGAAACAGAAGACCCCAAAAAAGCCGCTTCCGCAGGTGCCCTGGGTTGGGACGCTGTGTCGGCTTCATCCTAGATTTCCCATTTGACGATGCCTCGAATGGGAAATCTGGGTTTAAGTGATTACATTAGCAATGAAACTAGTCAGGCAATAGGTCTCGTTGACCGGATTCGCCGGCACCCCGCCAGCGTGGCACAGCGGCCAACAGCGTCGCCGTGTAGGGATGGGACGGATGCTCGAACAGTTCCGCGGCGTGTCCGCCCTCGCAGATGCGCCCGTACTGCATCACCATCACACGGTCGCACAGCGCGCGCACGACCGCTAGATCATGTGAAATGAACATGATCGCCAGGGAATGGCGGCGGCGTATGTCCTCGAGAAGATTGATGACCTGCGCCTGCACGGAAACATCGAGCGACGATACAGGCTCGTCGCAGATCAGCAGGCGCGGACGCATGATCAGCGCGCGTGCGATGCTCACACGTTGGCATTGCCCGCCCGAGAGTT
>CAYTPC010000077.1:0-3549 GCA_964439605.1 uncultured Burkholderiaceae bacterium | reverse complement strand
AATGTGCAGCCCCTCCTGCGGCCACGACAGCAACGCGCCCATCACGATCTGGATGAGCGGCAGCGGAATGGCCGGTAGATAGCGCGCGGCAATGCCGGTAACGGCGCCGAGCATGAGCACCAGCAGGACGATTTCGACGGTATGCACGGTGGGCGATCATGGCACGGAGTTGTTTGCGCGGCAATTTCCGTATTGGTGCAAAATTGGCATCGTTCCAAATTGGACTGATGCGCCGCCTCCTCCCGGCGCGCTGCTGGAAAGGTGTGCACGATGGAACAAAAGCAAACCGCGTTAAGGCACGATGAGATCACGTTCAGCCTCATCGTCGATTCCTCGCCCAACGCCGTCATCCTGGCGGACGAGCAGGGGCGCATCGGCTACATCAACCGGCAGGCCGAAGTTTTTTTTGGCTACACGCCGGCGGAAATCATCGGCAAGCCCATCGAGTTCCTGGTGCCCGACCGCTTCCAGAAAGCGCATGGCACCCTGCGCGCCGGATACGCCAAGGCGCCGTCCATGCGGCGCATGGGCATCGGCATGGATACGCTGACCGCCAAGCGCAAGAACGGCGCCGAGTTCCCCGTTGAAATTGGCCTGAGCCCGATCAACCTCGTTCACGGATGCTGGGTGGTGGCCACCATCGTCGACATCACCGACCGCCGGCAGGCCGAAGAACTGCGCATCCTGAAAGAAGACCTGACCAACAGCGACCTGGCCGCCATCGCCAGCCACAACCTGAAAAACCCCCTGATCGCCATCACCGGCCTGGCCGAGTTCATGCTCGAAGCCAAGAAGAGCGACCCCGCGGTGCCGCAGCAGGACATCGATTTTCTGCAAGCCATCGCCGACGCCTCCAAGAACATGTCGGACGTCATCAAGGGCCTGCTCGACAGCGAAACCATCGAAAAACGCGGGCTGACCTACACCCATCTGGACGTCGACCTCAGCGCCCTGTGCGGAGAACTGGTCCGCCACGGCCAGACGCCGGCGCGCGAAAAAGGCCTGCACCTGGTCGGCGACATCCAGCCCGACATCAAGATCGCGGGCAACAAGGCGCGCTTGCAGGAGGCGTTCGGGCACTACGTCAGCAACGCCATCAAATACTCCCCGCCCGGCACCACGGTGCAAGTGCGGCTGGCGCCCGTCTCCGGGAAGATGATCGAATTCGGCGTCAAGGACGAAGGCCCGGGCCTGACCGACAGCGACAAAGCCAAAGCCTTCGGCAAGTTCCAGAAACTCAGCGCCAAGCCCACCGGCGGCGAATTCTCCGCCGGCCTGGGCCTGTTCCTCACCAAGGCCATCATCGAACTGCACAAAGGCACCGTAGGCTGCGAAAGCAAACCCGGCCACGGCGCTTATTTCTGGGCGCGCCTGCCGCGTTGAAGCGCGCGGAGAAAGGCTATTACTTTAATAGCTTGATGTTTATGTGAAATATAGTTTTCAGATACAAAAATATCTGAAAACTATATAATACACTGGCAGTCAGCTATTAATTTTGCAGTTCATTTCCCAGGTCATGGGTTGGGTGAGCGGCACGCGAACACCCGCCCATTCCCAAACGCCATTGCACGCCGCGGCGGGCAAAACGCCCCGCCGCAAAACCCCTTATCCTCGCCCCATGAGTTCGGGAACCATCCGCATCCGTGGCGCGCGGCAGCACAATTTGCGCAATCTTGACCTGGACCTGCGCACCGGCGAGTTGACGGTGGTGACGGGGCCGAGCGGGTCGGGCAAATCCAGCCTGGTGTTCGATACGCTGTATGCCGAAGGGCAGCGGCGCTATGTGGAAACGTTCAGCGCCTATGCGCGCCAGTTTCTCGACCGCATGGACAAGCCGGCGGTGGACAAGGTGGAGGGCGTGCCGCCGGCGATTGCCATCGATCAGACCAACCCGGTGCGCAGCTCGCGTTCCACGGTCGGGACGATGACGGAGTTGAACGACCACTTCAAGCTGCTGCTGGCCCGCGCCGGCCAGTTGTTTGACCGCCAGACCGCGCTGCCGGTGCGCCACGATACGCCGGAGAGCATCTACGCCGAGTTGCAGGCGCGGGCGAGTGCGGATGACTTGCGCCTGGTGCTGACCTTCCCGGTCGAACTGCCCGCCGCCACCACGCCCGACGAAATCGCGCAGTGGCTCTCGTCCGCCGGCTACACGCGCGTGCAGGCCGAGCGCGAAGAAGGCGGCAAAAAGGCGCTGGACGTGGTGGCCGACCGCGTGCGCATCGCCAGCGCCGAGCGCGCGCGGGTGATCGAGGCTATTGAGCAGTGCCTGACACGCGGCGGCGGGCGCATGACGGTGTATGTGCTGGCGGGCGATGAATCCACACAGGTGTGGAAATTCTCCAGCGGCCTGCATTGCCCCGAAAGCGATCTGAGCTACCGCGATCCGCTGCCCGCGCTGTTTTCGTTCAACTCGCCCGCGGGCGCGTGCGAAACCTGCCGGGGCTTTGGCCGCGTGATCGGGGTGGATTGGGATCTGGTGATTCCCGACACGCTGCTCACGCTGCGCGCCGGCGCGGTCAAGCCGATCCAGACGCCCGCGTGGAAAGAATGTCAGGACGACCTGATGCGCTATGCCGAAAGCGCCGGCATTCCCCGCGACACGCCGTGGGCGCGGCTGACCGCCGAGCAGAAGGCGTGGGTGATCGAAGGCGCGCCCAACTTCAAGGAAGGCAACTGGATGCGCCAGTGGTACGGCATCCGGCGCTTCTTCGGCTATCTGGAAAGCAAGGCGTACAAGATGCACATCCGCGTGCTGCTGTCCAAGTACCGTAGCTACACGGCGTGCCCGGATTGCGGCGGCGCGCGGCTCAAAACCGAATCGCTGCTGTGGCGCGTGGGCAGCAAGGAAGACGCCGACGCCGTGCTGCCGCCCGCGCAACGCTTCATGCCGCAAGGCGTGGCGTGGTCGCGCGAGCAGCTCGAGGCGCTGCCGGGGTTGTGTTTGCACGATTTGATGCTGCTGCCGATTGCGCGGCTGAGGGTGTTTTGTGAGCGGCTCTCTTCTACTCCCTCCCCCTCTGGGGGAGGGCAGGGTTGGGGGCAAGCGGCGCTTGTGCAGGCGCAAGGTTCTTTATCAAGCGCCCCCCGGCCTGCGGCCGGCCCTCTCCCCAGCCCTCTCCCGCAAGCGGGCGAGGGAGAAAAACAAGCCACCCAACTCGTCCTGGCCGAAATCCGCACGCGCCTGCGCTACTTGAGCGACGTGGGCATAGGCTACCTCACGCTGGATCGGCAAAGCCGCACGCTTTCGGGCGGGGAGGTGCAGCGCATCAACCTGACCACGGCGCTGGGCACTTCGCTGGTGAACACGCTGTTCGTGCTCGACGAGCCGAGCATCGGCCTGCACCCGCGCGACATGGCGCGCATCACGCGGGCCATGCAGCGGCTGAAAGACGCGGGCAACACGCTGGTCGTCGTCGAGCACGATCCGGCGGTGATGCTGGCCGCCGACCGCATTCTCGACTTCGGCCCCGGCCCCGGCGCGACGGGCGGGCGCATTGTGTTCGACGGCACGCCCGATCAACTCAAGCAGGCCGACACGCTCACCGG
>CAYTPC010000076.1:0-29834 GCA_964439605.1 uncultured Burkholderiaceae bacterium | reverse complement strand
GGCCGGCGCTGGAACCGTTTCTCGACGCACTGTGCACGACGCTCGACCGGCTCGTCGGCGCACAAACCGAGATCGACCTGGGCGGCTTCTCCTTCGGCGGTCTGATCGCCTCGAAGCTGGGCGCGCGCCGCGGCGGTATCCGGCGCATGGTTCTGATGGGCAGCAGCGGTCACGGCAGCATGCGCCGCATGACGGTGGAGATGGTCAATTGGCGCGCCGCCAAAGATCGCAACGAGGAACGCGCCAAGCTGCTGCACAACCTGGCGGCGCTGATGTTGCACGACAAGGCGGCGATTGACGCGCTGGCCTTCGCGATCCACAACATCTCATGCCATGGCACGCGCTTTCGCAGCAAGGAGATTTCGCTCGCTGGCGGCTTGCGCGAGGCGCTCGACGCCATCGGCGGGCGGCAATTGCTCCTGTGGGGCGAGCATGACGTCACCGCCGACTCGCGGCCGCTGGTGGCGCGGCTGGTCGAAGGCCATCCGCTGCGCGAAGGCGTGGTGATCGACGGCGCGGGGCACTGGGTGCAGTTCGAGCGCGCCGATCAGGTTAACGCGGCTTTGCTTGGCTTTCTGGCCTGAGCGCCTGTTGTTTTAAACGGCGCCCTTCCCGGTCACAACCCCGGCAGCTTGTAATCCTTGAGCTGCTCGCGCAGCTTCATCTTGAGAATTTTGCCGGTCGCGCCCAAGGTGATGTTGTCCACGAAGATCACGTCATCGGGAATCTGCCACTTGGCGATCTTGCCTTCGTAAAAGTGCAGCAATTCCTCGCGCGAAACGTTCGCGCCGGGACGCTTGACCACCAGCACGACCGGGCGCTCGTCCCACTTGGGATGGGGCACGCCCACGCAAGCGGCCATCGCCACCGCCGGGTGCGCGACGGCGATGTTCTCGATGTCGATCGAACTGATCCATTCGCCGCCGGATTTGATGACGTCCTTGGTGCGGTCGGTGATTTGCATGTAGCCGTCGGCGTCGATGGTTGCCACGTCGCCGGTGGGGAACCAGCCTTGGCCGTGCTCGTCCTTGACCAGCGGGCTGCCCTGGCCCTTGAAGTATTCGTTCAGAATCCAGGGTCCTTTGACCATCAAGTCGCCATAGGTTTTGCCGTCCCAAGGCACTTCGTCGCCCAGGCCGTCGATGATTTTCAGGTCGATTCCGAAGATCGCGCGGCCCTGCTTGATTTTCATTGCCTGAATCTGCTCGGTGTTCAGGCCCGCGTGCTTGCCCTTCGGAGCCCAAGCCGTGCCCAGCGGGCTGGTTTCGGTCATGCCCCAGGCGTGCATGACCTTCACGCCGTAGTCGTTCTCGAAGGTCTGGATCATTGCTGGCGGGGCCGCCGAACCGCCGATCACGACGCGGTTGAGACTGGAAAAACGCAACCCGTTCGTGCTCATGTAGCTCAGCAGCATCTGCCACACGGTCGGCACGCCGACGGTGAGGGTGACTTTTTCGGCCTCGAGCAGTTCATAAACCGATTTGCCGTCAAGCGCCGGGCCGGGAAACACGACCTTGCTGCCGACCAGCGCGGTCGCATACGGGATGCCCCAGGCGTTGACGTGGAACATCGGCACGACCGGCAGAACCACGTCGCCGGCCGACAGGTTGATCACGTCCGGAAGCGCGGTGGCGTAGGCGTGCAGGATCGTTGAGCGGTGGCTGTACAGCGCGCCCTTGGGGTTGCCCGTGGTGCCGCTCGTGTAGCACAGTCCGGCGGCGCTGTTTTCGTCGAAATGCGGCCAGGTGTAGCGGTCGCTTTGCGCGCTGATCCATGCCTCGTAACTGACCAGATTCGCGATGCCGCTGTCTTGCGGCAGTTTGTCCGCGTCGCACAGCAGCACCCAGCGGCGCACCGTGGGGCAGCGCGCGTGCACGGCCTGCGCCAGCGGCAAAAAGCTGCTCTCGAAGCACACCACTTCATCTTCGGCATGGTTGATGATCCACGCGACTTGATCGGGGTGCAGGCGCGGGTTGATGGTGTGCACCACGCGGCCCGAGCCGCTCACGCCATAGTAAAGCTCCAGGTGGCGGTAGCCGTTCCAGGCCAGAGTGGCCACTCGTCCGGAAAAAGGCACGTCTTCGGCCTGCACCGCGTTGGCTACCTGGCGCGCACGGCGCCCCACGTCGGCCCAGCAATAGCGGTGAATGTCCCCCTCGACGCGGCGCGAGACAATTTCACAATCGCCGTGGTGGCGCTCCGCGAATTGGATCAACGACGAGATCAACAGGGGATGATCTTGCATGAGACCTAACATAGACTGACTCCTGACGTGATGAGAAATTAAAACCCATGAAGTATCTCCGCATCAAGGGATGCGTGGTGCATCGATGTGCGCAAACCGGCCGATTCAGGTCATCTGCCGGACAATCAGCCCCATGAACTTTCTCATCGACAAGACCGATACCCCATGGCGCGCACGGCCGGCCGGCAGAACCGCCGATCCGTCCGATCCGGCCACGCTTGCCACGTTTGCCACGCTTGACTTCAAGGATCACTGATGCGGCTGCTGCTCGATTTCTTGCCCATTTTGCTGTTCTTCGGCGCCTTCAAACTGTGGGACATCTACATCGGCACCGCGGTGCTGATGGCCGCGACCGTGCTGCAAATGGCCTTCGTCTATGCAACCGAGCGCACGCTGCAGCCGATGCAGAAAGCCACGCTGGCACTCATCCTGATCTTCGGCACACTCACGCTGGTGCTGCACGACGACCGCTTCATCAAATGGAAGCCCACCGTGCTCTACGCCGCGATGGCAATCGCACTTGCGGTGGCCTATTGGATGCACGAGAAAAACTTTCTCAAAATGCTGCTCGGCGCGCAGCTGGAACTGCCCGAGCGCGTCTGGACGCGCCTGAACTTCGCCTGGGTCGGCTATTGCATGTTCATGGCGGCGATCAATGCCTGGGTTGCCGTTTTCTACAGCACCGAGGCATGGGTGGACTTCAAGATCTGGGGCTACGTATTCCCGATCGTGTTCGTGATCGGCCAAGGCCTGTACATTGCGTCACACCTCAAATCGGGCCCATCCAAGTAATACGGGAAATCGATCAATAATCCAGTTTTACCCGGCACGCCCAAATGGATACAACAACCCTTCCCCCCAAGAGCGCCGACCTCGAAGCGGCGCTGCATGCCGCGCTTACCCCCACGGCACTCGAAGTGATCGACGAAAGCGCCGCGCATGCGGGCCATGCGGGCGCCAACGCGGCCGGCTACGGCAGCCACTTCCGGATACGCATTGCCTCGCCGCTGTTCGATGGAAAATCGCGCGTGGCACAGCATCGGCTTGTGTATGATGCGTTGCGCGTTTTCATTGCCGGCGGATTGCACGCCATTGCCATCGAAACGAATTGAATTCCGATTCATTTTCATTTTTCTTCTGATTCTTCTGAATGCGCGAATACCGGCAACGGGCGCACCCTTCCACTTCCTTTCTTTCTTCCAGATGAAAAAAACACTCTTGCAAGCATTGACGGTCAGTGCACTTGTCTTTGCGTTTCCCCTGGGTGCGCTCGCACAGAACCTGGCTATCGTCAACAGCAAGCCGGTGCCCAAGGCCCGGCTGCAGGCGCTCCAGCAGCAGTTGGCGGCCTCTGGCCGGCCGGTCCCGCCCGAGATGGAGTCGCAATTGCGCGAAGAAGTCATCCTCCGCGAAGTGTTCACGCAGGAAGCGCAAAAGCAGGGACTCGATGCAACCGCGGACTACAAGGCTCAAATGGAACTGGCCCGCCAGGCGGTGCTGATTCGGCAACTATTCGAAAACTACCGCAAGCAGCACCCGATCGACGACGCCAAGGCGAAGGCCGAATACGACAAATTCGTCGCATCCAACAGCAGCAAGGAATACAAGGCGCGCCACATCCTCGTCAATTCCGAAAGCCAGGCCCGGGAGATCCTTGCCGAAATCAAACAGGGCGGAAAATTCGAAGACATCGCCAAGAAGCAAAGCAAGGACCCGGGGTCAGCCAACAAAGGCGGTGACCTGGATTGGTCCAATCCGGCGAACTTCGTACCCGAATTCTCGGAGGCCCTGATCAAACTCAAGAAGGGTGAAACCACGACTGAACCCGTCAAGTCGCAGTTCGGCTGGCACATCATCCGCCTCGACGATATCCGTCAAGCACAACTGCCCCCGTTCGACCAGATCAAACCGCAGATCGTGATGCAACTGCAGCAGCAGCAATTGCAAAAGTACCAGGAAGAACTGCGGGCAAAAGCCAAGATCGAGTAAGAAAAAGGGCAGTCTGCCCTTTTTCGGAAATTTGAAACCGGGTCCGGATTCTCACAAAATGACAACAGGAGACATCATCAAATTTTTATTGACGGCGGCCGTTGCGCCGCGGTCATGGCTGGCTTCGCCCTGAAGTATCGGCGGCGCTGAGCTTCCTGTTGCAGTCCGGGTCCATGCGGTGAAAAGAGGCCCACATGTATATCGACCAAAGCGACGTCTTGATCATCGGCGGCGGGATTGCAGGCATCGCCACCGCACTGGATTTGCTCGACGGCAACAAGTCGGTGACTGTGCTGGACCGCGATGACGAAAGCGTTTTCGGCGGTCTGGCGCGTGAGAGTTTCGGCGGGATGTTCTTCGTCGATTCGCCCGAACAACGCCGCCAGGGTATCCGCGACAGCATCGACCTGGCCTGGCGCGATTGGTGCAGTTTCGCCCAGTTCGATCCGCAAGACCGGTGGCCGATGGCGTGGGCCCAGGCTTACGTGTCGCGCTGTACGCCCGATGTCTATCAATGGGTGCGCCGCTATGGCGTGAGCTTTGTTCCGGCAGTCAACTGGGTCGAGCGCGGCGAATTCAGGCCCGGCAATTCGGTGCCGCGCTTTCACATGACCTGGGGTACGGGCAAGGCGTTGGCCGAAGCACTGATCGCGGCCCTGCGCGGTCATCCCCAGGCTCGCTGGCTGACCCTGCGCTTCAACCGGCGCGTCGAGCGCCTGCTGATGCAGGGCGGAAAAATCGCCGGCGTCGAAGGGGTGGACGAAAAAAGCGGTGCGCCGTTCGAAGCGCGCGCCGATCAGGTCGTCGTCGCAACCGGCGGGATCAACGGCGATCTCGACCGGGTCCGCCAAAATTGGCATCGCGACTGGGGCCGCCCGCCCGAAAAGCTGCTCAACGGTTCGCACCGTTTCGCCAACGGGCTCGTGCACGATGCGACGGCCGCCGTCGGCGGAACACTGACGCACCTGGACAAAATGTGGAACTACGCAGCCGGCATTCATCATCCGCGCCCACGCAAGCCCGATCATGGCTTGTCACTGGTGCCGCCGCGCTCGGCGCTTTGGCTGAACTGGCGCGGCGAACGCATCGGGCCGCAGCCGCTGGTATCGGGCTTCGACACCAGGCGCCTCGTTACCGCAATCTGTGCGCAGGAAAAGCAATACTCGTGGCAGATCATGAACATGCGGATCGCACGCAAGGAATTGGCCATTTCCGGCGCCGAGTTCAATCCGTCGATCCGTGACAAGAGCAAAGTTGGGTTCCTGCGCGATATCCTGCGAGGCAATCGCTGGCTGGTCAGCGACATGATCGCCAATTGCACGGATTTCGTCACGGCCTCCACGCTTGCCGAACTGGTCGAAAAAATGAATGCGCTGCAAGGAGACCAGGCCGTGCAGTTGAGCGCCGTGCAGGATGCGGTCGCGCAGTATGACGCCACCATCGCGCGCGGCCCCGGTCTCATGAACGACGAGCAGTTGCGCCGCATTGCGGCGCTGCGCCAATACCGTGGCGACCGGATCCGGCTGTGCAAATTTCAGCCCATCTGCGATGTCAAGGCTTTGCCGCTGATCGCGGTGCGCGAATTCATCGTCAGCCGCAAGAGCCTTGGCGGCATCCAGACCGATTTGCAAAGCAGGGTCATGGATCACGCCGGACAGCCGATCGAAGGACTGTATGCGGTGGGTGAAGCGGCGGGCTTTGGCGGCGGCGGCATGCACGGGCTGCGGGCGCTGGAAGGCACTTTCCTGGGCGGCTGCATCCTTTCGGGCCGCGCCGCGGCGGCCGCGATCAACGCAAATACCTCATTCCTGAAGACTTGAGAAATCGAGTGACACTCACCCCCAGCCTCGCCCACTTCGTGTGGCTCAGACGGGCAGCCGCCAGATGCTGCTGCTCTTCGGGCACGTCCAAGCCTGCTCAAGCAGGCTTGGAGCCGCGGCCCTCAGCCCCCTTCTCCGGGGGCAATCCCAGTGGCCCAGCCAAGCTGGGTCCACGGGATTCCTGGCATTGGTTGCGCCAGTTTCATGAGACGTGGGTCACACATGACCCGATGGGAAACTGAAATGAAAAAAACAGGAGCGTGGCTCGCAGTCCATGCGTTGGAACAAATCGGCGCACGCTTGACTTTCGGGATTCCCGGCGTGCATACGACCGAGCTGTACGACGCCCTGAACGATTCGAGCCGAATCACCCCGGTGCTCGTAACGCATGAAGGCGGCGCGGCGTTCATGGCTGATGCGGTCAGCCGCCTGTCCGGCTCCATTGGCGTATTGGCCGTCGTGCCGGCCGCCGGGTTGACCCATGCCGCCAGCGGCATCGGCGAGGCTTTTCTGGATGGCGTGCCGATGCTGGTCATCAGCGGCGGACCGCGCACCGATACCGGCCACCGCTATCAGTTACACCAGATGGACATGCACAAGTTCATGGGCGGGCTGACCAAGGCGACCCTGCGCGCGAACCGCCATGACGAAGTCGTGCCCATCTTGTTCAAGGCCCATGAGATCGCGACCTCCGGCGAACCCGGGCCGGTATTCGTTGAGTTGCCGGTCAACATCCTCATGATGGCCGAAGAAATCGGCCAGCTTCCAAGCTATCGCCCCCCCGAACCGCAAAAAATCGAGGCAACGGCGGAAATTGCGGCCGCTGCCGACTTGCTGCGCAACGTCCGGCACCCCTGCATCTTCGCCGGATGGGGCGCGCGCGATGCCACCGACCGGCTCGTGCGCCTGGCCGAGTGGCTGCAAGCGCCGGTGGCGACGACTCTGCAGGGCTTGTCGGTTTTTCCCGGTAACCACCCCCTGCATGCCGGATTCGGCTTTGGTCCATCCGCCGTGCCTGCGGCGCAAAACGCATTCAAGGCTTGCGATGGCCTGCTCGCCATCGGCACGCGCTTCTCGGAAATCGCAACCGGCAGCTACGGCACGAAGGTGCCGGAAAACCTGATCCACATCGACATCAACCCTGCGGTTTTCAACGCGAACTATCCGGCCAAAATCAGTATCGCTGGCGATGCGGCGGCCGTACTCGATCAACTGCTGGCAAAACTCGAAGCAAACGTGCCGCGACGCGCACCGCAGAACGCGATGCGCGACCGGATCGCGCAGGACAAGATCGACTATCGCGCAAGCTGGCACCGCGCTGATTGCGCCGACCGCGTCAACCCCGCGCGTTTTTTTGACGCGCTGCGCCAGCAAACCCCTGATGACGGCATTTTCGTCATCGACGACGGCAATCACACTTTCCTCACGGCTGAACTGATGCCGATCCACGCGCCCAAGAGCGTGATCTTGCCGACCGATTTCAACTGCATGGGCTATGCGGTGCCGGCGGCGATCGGCGCCAAGCTCGCCCATCCCGGCCGCCGCGTACAGGCGATCGTCGGCGATGGCGCATTCATGATGACCTGCATGGAGATATTGACGGCCACGGCCAACCGCCTGGGCATCGTGTATTACGTATTCAAGGATGGCGAACTGGGCCAGATCGTGCAAGCGCAAGCTCTTCCCTACAACCGCAAGCCTTGCACGCAGATTGGCCAACTCAATCTCGAGGGCGTGGCGCAGGCGACCGGCGCGGCTTACCTGCCAATGAACGACAACGGGGCGATCGCCGACGTCATCAACAAGGCAACCGGGATTTCGGGCGAGGGCAGACCGGTCATCGTCGATATCCGCATCGACTATTCCAAACGCACCGCCTTTACCGCGGGCACCGTCAAGACGACTTTCGCGCGCTTCCCGCTCAACGAAAAGCTGCGTCTTCTAGGCCGGGCAGCCGTCCGCCGCATCATGGGCTAGGGCCTGTTCACTCGTCACTTAGCGCCCGAGGGCGGCACATCGGCCGCCGCACTCAACGGCCAGAGCGGGCGCAAGCGCCCGGCCTCCGCGTCGAAGCGCGCGTTGATGCGCCGTTTTTCTTCTTCTTGCTCATCGATCAGGCGATTCTGCGCCAAGACGTTGTGAACGTTGCGCTCGAGCCTGTGGCGCAGCGGCGCGGGCACATGGGACGGATCGCTCCCCCGGTACATGTCGAATTCGCCGTCGATCTTGCGGCGCTCCTGCGCAAGTTCAGATAGGCGTCCGCGCATGACCTCGATCACGGCATCGATATGACCGACGGCCTCGGCACGGATACGCTCGTGAACGACCAGCGTCGGATAACGGACCAGCAGGGCCCGGTCGCGCCGGCGGTCTTCCTGCAAACGCTCGTTCTCCTGGCGGACTCGGCGCGCGAGTTCCTCGCGTTCGGCTTGCTCCCTGGGCGTGTAGCTCGGCTCCAGCACGCGGCGTGTGGTGCCGTTGGAGGCCAGTTCGCGTTGAGGCCGGTCGATGCATTCGGGAATCGGCCTGTCGCCCGTCAAGGTGCGCCCGCGCGCATCGACACAACTGTAGATACCGCCCTTCCCAGTTGACGGCGCCGCCGTCTGCGCCGATGCCATTGCGGCGCCAGCCAATGCGCAGACTGCCGCAGCCCGGCGCGCCAATGCCGGCGCCGGTACCGGCGCTGGTACAACGCAGCCCGCCTCAGGCGGCGCCATAGCGCGCCCGATAGGCCGCGACTTTCTCCCTGTAAGTCTCCAAATCATTATTGTCGGTTCTAGAAGACAGGTACTGTAACAAGTCCTCAAGCGCCGCGATTGCCACCACCTGCAGGCCAAGCTGGCCGCGCACGTACTGCACCGCGCTGTGTTCAACGTCGATGCCATTTTCGGTCGCCTTTTCCTGCCGGTCGAGCGCAATGACGACCGCGTGCGGCGTCGCGCCGGCGGCGCGGATCGCAGAGATCGATTCGCGCACGGCGGTGCCGGCCGATATCACGTCGTCAACGATCAGCACGCGCCCGCGCATCGGCGCACCCACCAGCGTGCCGCCTTCCCCGTGATCCTTCGCTTCCTTGCGGTTGTAGGCGAAAGGCACGTTGCGCCCGCGCCGCGCCAGTTCGGCGGCCACCGCAGCGCCAAGCGCAATGCCCTTGTACGCGGGTCCAAAGATCATGTCGAACTCAAGTCCGCTCTGAATCAGGCGCTCTGCATAGAATTGCGCCAGCCGCATGAGCTTGGCGCCGTCGTCGAACAGTCCCGCATTAAAGAAATACGGACTCAGGCGCCCGGCCTTGGTCTTGAATTCGCCGAAGCGCAACACGCCCGCGTCGAGCGCGAATTGGACGAACTCCTGCGCCAGAGAGCGCGCGCGGTCATCATCAGCCATTGGAGGCCCTTTCTTGTTCAAACTTACCAGTCTCAACCTCAACGGCCTGCGTTCGGCAACGACCAAAGGCGTCGCCAATTGGGTGGCCGAATCGGCGCCGGATTGTATTTGCATGCAGGAAATCCGCGTGCAGGCCGACGACGTGCAAGGCCGCTTCGAGCGCATGGCCGAACTCAGGGGCTATTTTCACTTCGCCGAAAAAAAAGGCTACGCAGGCACCGCCATCTACACCCGGCATGCGCCCAGCGAAGTGCGCGCCGGCTGGGGCGACGCCGAATTCGACGCCGAAGGCCGCTACCTGGAACTGCGTTTTGATACGCCCCAGCGCAAACTCTCGATCATCAGTTGCTACTTCCCCAGCGGTTCATCGAGCGAGGAACGGCAAGCGGCGAAATTCCGCTTTCTGGAACGATTCTTCCCGCACCTGGTCGCGCTCAAGCGCGAACGCGAGTTCATCCTGTGCGGCGACATCAACATCGCGCACAAGGAAGCCGACCTCAAGAACTGGAAAAGCAACCAGAAAAACAGCGGCTTCCTGCCCGAGGAGCGCGCCTGGATGACCCGTCTTCTCGACACCGGCGCCGACGGCGCGGGGCTGGTGGACGTGTACCGCCGGCTCCAGCCCGACGCCACCGACGCGTGCTACACATGGTGGAGCAACCGCGGCCAGGCTTACGCGAAGAACGTCGGCTGGCGCCTGGACTACCACATCGCGACACCGGCAATGGCCGCGCTCGCACGCAGCGAATCGATTGAGAAAACCCAGCGCTTCAGCGACCACGCGCCGATCACGGTGGATTACGACTTCACGCTGTGAAGACAATGCCAAGCCATCTCAAGAGCTTGGCTTTGGGCCGGCCGGGCCCGCCGGAGCGCATGCGGGAATAATAGGATTGCCGCTGCTCGCGACCCACGCCGACCCACGCATGTCTTTACCCTCTCCTCCCAATCCCGAACCGGTCCGGCCGTGGCGCGATGCGCTGCGCGTCTATCTCGAAGTGGCGACGCTGCGCATGTTCGCGCTCGGTTTTTCGGCCGGTCTGCCGCTGCTGCTGGTCATGGGCACGATGGGCTTTCGGCTGCGCCAGGCCGGCATTGAACCCACCACCATCGGTTACCTGAGTTGGGTCGGCCTGGCTTACGCCTTCAAGTGGGTCTGGGCGCCGCTGGTGGACCGCGTGCCGCTGCCGCCGCTGACGACACTGCTGGGCCGCCGGCGCGGCTGGCTGCTGCTGGCGCAAACCTTGGTGATCACGGGCATCACAGGCATGGCTCTGTTCGATCCGCGCCAGGGCCTCACGCCGCTGGTGGCCTGCGCACTGCTCACGGCCTTCGGCTCGGCGACGCAGGATATCGCGCTGGATGCCCTGCGCATCGAATCGGCCAGCACCGACAAGCAGCCCGCGCTGGCAGCCGCCTACCAGACCGGCTACCGCCTCGCGATGATCTGGTCCGGCGCCGGAGTGCTATGGATCGTGGCCAACGCCAAGCTGCCGGGGATGACCGGCTACCACGACGCCGGCTGGCGCGTCGCCTATTTCGTCATGGCGGCATCGATGCTGGCGGGCATGCTCACCGTGCTGCTGTCGTCCGAGCCGCAACGCACTCCGCTCCCGTCGCCGCGCCATTTCCGCGAGTGGATCCGCAGCGTGCTCATCGAGCCCTTCGCCGACTTCCTGCGCCGCCATCGCTGGCACGCGGTATTGATCCTCGCGCTGATCGCGGTCTATCGCATCAGTGACGTGGTGATGGGCGTCATGGCCAATCCGTTCTACGTCGACATGGGCTTCACCGAAGGCGAAGTCGCCGCGGTCAGCAAAGTCTTCGGCGTGGCGATGACGCTGCTGGGCGCTTTCATCGGCGGCGTGCTCTCGGTGCGGCTGGGGGTCATGCGGGTGTTGATGGGCGGCGCGGTTGCAAGCGTGATCGGCAACCTGCTGTTCGCCTGGCTGGCCACGCGCGGGCACGACCTGCACGCGCTGATCGCGGTCGTCTCGGCCGACAATCTTGCCGGCGGTATTGCATCGGCGGCCTTCGTCGGCTATCTGTCGAGCCTGACCAACGTCAACTACTCGGCCACGCAATACGCGCTATTCAGTTCGATGATGCTGCTTTTTCCAAAATTCATCGCGGGCTTTGCCGGACGTTTCGTCGATGCTTTCGGTTACCAGGCGTTTTTCATGTCCACCGCGCTATTGGGCGCGCCGGTGCTGATACTGGTGGTGCTGGCCGCGCGCAGTGCGCGCGCCAGACACTGAAAAGGCGCTGAAGCAGTTCGATGCTACGTTTACCCAACTTTACGCAGCATTCAAGCCGCTTTGCCACTCTAGGGGGAAGATTGCGCCATGATGAATCCGCACCACATCCTGATGATCGAGGACGACCATCGGCTCGCGAAAATGGTCTGCGAGTACTTGGCTCAGTCGGGCCTTGCCGTGCGCCACGCAGCCGACGGCACGAGCGGGCTTGAGGCATTGCAGCACCATGCGGTCGACCTCGTCATCCTCGACCTGATGCTGCCCGACATCGACGGCCTGGAGGTATGCCGGCGCATCCGCACACTCCCGGCGCCGCTGTCGAAGGTGGCCGTGCTGATGCTCACGGCCAAGGGCGATCCGATGGACCGCATCATCGGCCTGGAAATCGGCGCCGACGATTACCTGCCCAAACCCTTCGAACCGCGCGAACTGCTCGCGCGCGTGCGCGCCGTCCTGCGCAGGCGCGGCGACGGCACAACCCCGGCGCCCACCAAGGAGATGATGCGCTTCGGATCGCTCGAAATCGACCGCAACGCGCGCACCGTCACCGTTCACGGCGATCACGCCGAGCTGACCTCATACCAGTTCGACCTGCTCGCGGCAATGGCCGAACGGGCCGGGCGCGTACTCACCCGAGACCAGATCATGGAAGCGGTGCGCGGACGCGAACTCGAAGCCTTCGACCGCTCGATCGACGTCCACATGGGCCGCATCCGCGCCGCGATCGAGGCCGACCCGAAGAACCCCAAGCGCATCCTCACGGTGCGCGGCGTCGGCTACGTATTCGCCAAGCAGCAGGACTGAGAGACTGCCATGTACAACCTCTACTCGCGCCATCTTTACGTCCGCATCTGGCTCGCGGTGGTCGCGGGCGTGATCGTCCTGACGCTGGCCGCAACCTGGCTGGTGCGGCTGGCAGCGGAGAACGAACGCGAGCGCATCCTGAACGCGCCGCGTGAGGTCACGGTGCGGGACGCGGAAAACCGCTTGATCGGCACCGGAGAAGGGGTTCGCACGCGCGGGCCCGGCTCCGGTCTGGAATTGAAAGTCACGCTCGACGGCGGCCAAAAATTCACGCTGCAAGTGATGCGCCGCCCGTTTCCATCCGGCGGCATGCACCACGGCCCTGGGCCGCAACCGTGGCACTGGCCTTTCGGCTATACATGGATGACCGTTTTCGTCGGCATCGCCGTGGCGCTGGGCGTCTACCCGATCGTGCGGCGGCTGACCAAACGGCTTGAAGCATTGCAGCGCGGCGTGCAGCGCTGGGGCGAAGGCGAACTGTCGATCCGCGTGCCCGAGGACGGACGGGACGAGGTGGCCGATCTGGCCAAGCGTTTCAACGCCGCCGCCGCCCGCATCGAGGCGTTCGTGCGCTCGCACAAATCGCTGCTGGCCAACGCGTCGCACGAGCTGCGATCGCCGATCGCACGCATCCGCATGGGAGTCGAACTGCTCGGCGATGACCGCTCCAACGCCGCGGTGCGCGACGAAATCTCGCGCAACATCGCCGAGCTTGACCAACTCATCGACGAAATCCTGCTGTCCAGCCGGCTCGACACGCGCGAAGCCGACATAGGCACCATCGAATCCGTTGACCTGATTGGTCTTGCTGCCGAGGAGTGCGCGCGCGTCGGCGCGGACCTGGACGTGGCTGAAGGCACCGACAGCGCGACGCTCACCGTCCCCGGCGTCTCGCGCCTGCTGCGCCGCGCAATTCGCAATCTGCTCGAAAACGCCCGCCGCTACGGCGCCGGCGAAGTTCAGATACGCCTTGAGAGTGATGCGCGCAACGCACGCATCCTCGTCAGCGACCACGGGCCCGGTGTACCGCCCGAATTGCGCGAACGCATTTTCGAACCCTTCTACCGCCTGCCCGGCGCAAGTGAAAAAACCGGCGGCGTCGGCCTTGGCCTGGCGCTCGTGAAATCAATCGCCGAGCGCCACAGCGGCACGGTGCGCTGCGAAGAGAGCGAAGGCGGCGGCGGGCGTTTCGTCATCACGCTGCCGCGTCAAACTTGAGGTGGTGCTGCGATTTCACGTCCGGGTGATGGCGCAACCCAGGGCGGACAAGAAGATGCCGATGAAACGGGTGATCGGCATCATCGCGGCGTTTTCCGAAGGACTGCGGGGAAAGCGTAGTTTGGATTCCCAGCGCGGCCAGAACCGCGGACGATATTCAAGACTCAGTGGTCAGTGACGGCGCACCTGCATCTCGGCTGCCTTGCGCCGGTAGACGGTGCCGCAATACGGACACTTGGCCTCACCGGCATCACCCAGGTCGAGATAGACCTTTGGATGCGAGTTCCACAACTCCATCTTGGCCTTGGGATTCGGGCAGCAGGTGCCGCCCTCGTGATTGAGTTCCTCGTCCAGCAATTCGACCACTGCGTTCGCCGTCATCTCTTCAGACCTTCGTGAGCCACTGCGCGTACTTGGGATTGCGGCCATTGACGATTTCGAAGAATGCGTTCTGGATCCGCTCGGTGATCGGACCGCGTGAACCGGCGCCGATTTCGATGCGGTCGAGCTCACGAATCGGCGTGATCTCGGCTGCGGTACCCGTGAAGAAAACTTCGTCGGCGATGTAAACCTCGTCGCGCGTGATGCGCTTTTGCACCACTTCGATGCCAAGGTCCTTGCAGATGTGCAGCACCGTGTTGCGCGTGATGCCATTGAGCGCGCCGGCCGACAGATCAGGCGTATAGATCACGCCGCCCTTGATGATGAACACGTTCTCGCCCGCGCCCTCGGAGACGAAGCCGCTTGAATCAAGCAGCAGCGCCTCGTCGTAGCCGTCTTCGGTCGCTTCCATGTTGGCAAGGATCGAGTTGCTGTAATTGCTCACCGCCTTGGCCTGCGTCATCGTGATGTTGACGTGGTGGCGCGCATAGCTCGAAGTCTTGACGCGGATGCCGCGTTTGATGCCATCCTCGCCAAGGTAGGCGCCCCAGGACCAGGCGGCAACCATCAGGTGGATCCGGTTGCCTCTGGGGCTGACGCCAAGCTTTTCGGAGCCGATCCAGGCGAGCGGGCGGATGTAGCAACTGTCGAGTTTGTTGGCGCGCACCACTTCCTTTTGCGCCTCGTTGACCTGCTCGCGGGTGAAGGGCATTTTCATGCGCAGGATCTTGGCGCTATTGAACAGGCGCTCGGTGTGCTCGGCCAGGCGAAACACCGCCGTGCCGTCAACCGTGTGATAAGCGCGCACGCCCTCGAAAACGCCGCATCCGTAGTGCAGCGTGTGCGTCAGCACGTGGATCTTGGCGTCGCGCCATTCCACGAGTTCACCATCGATCCAGATCTTGCCGTCTCGGTCGGCCAGCGAGGGAAGCACGCTCATGAGTTGTCCTTGGGGGCGAAAAAGGTCGCAAAGAAAACAATTTTACGGCGGCAGACCGCAGGCGGCCAACAAAATCGAAGGCCGCGCCTCAAGCGGCGCCGCCCTTGTCCAGACCTTCGGCTGCCTCGGGTCGCGCCAGCGCCCATCCGCGCAGCTTGCCCTCGTGGAATTCGGTATCAACGCGGGAGCCGCCCGGGTCGGTCCAGCGGTAGCGCTCGGGCTGCGCGTCCTTGGGCGAGCGCAGTTCACCGAGCGCGCGCGTCATCGCGATCACTTGCAGCAGCACCATGCCGCGCTTGAGCCGTGCGTTGAGCATCACCGCACTGTCGACGTAGCCGATCGGCCGGTTGGCTGCGCGCTTGAGCACCATCATGACGCGCGTGAAGTGCAGCAGCAGAAACATCACGAGCCCGCCCACGATGATCGCGACGCCGCCCCAGCCGTAGCTGTAGTAGCCGTACACGATCAGCGCCACGCCGATCAGGGGCACGACGATTTGCATCGGATTCACCCTTTCAAAGTCCGCTCATGGTCTTCAAGGTTTAGCAGGTGCCACGCACTAGCCGGCAGCCCCGAGTTCGCGCACCACCGCGAGCGCCTGCTCGATGCGCTCGATCGAATGGATCGTCAGCCCCTCGATCTCGCGCATCGCCTTCTTGGGCATGTTGGCCTTGGGCACGACCGCGACGCTGAAGCCGAGCTTGGCCGCCTCGCGCAGCCGCTCCTGTCCGCGCGGGGCCGGGCGCACCTCGCCGGCGAGTCCGACTTCGCCGAAGGCGATGAAGCCCTTGGGCAAGGGCCTTCCGCTCAGGCTGGAGGTGATGGCCAGCATCACCGCAAGGTCGGCCGCCGGTTCGCTGATGCGCACGCCGCCCACGGCGTTGACGAACACGTCCTGGTCCATGCAGGCCACGCCCGCGTGCCGGTGCAGTACCGCCAGCAGCATCGCGAGCCGGTCGCGTTCCAGTCCCACGCTCAGGCGGCGCGGGCTTGGGCCTCCGGCATCGACCAAGGCCTGGATTTCCACCAGCATCGGCCGCGTGCCTTCGAGCGTGACCAGCACCACGCTGCCCGGTACCGGCTGCACGTGCTGCGCCAGAAAGATCGCGCTGGGGTTGGCGACACTGCGCAACCCGCGCTCGGTCATCGCGAAGACGCCAATCTCATTGACGGCGCCGAAGCGATTCTTGATCGCCCGCACCAGCCTGAAGCTCGAATGCGTGTCGCCTTCGAAGTACAGCACCGCGTCGACCATGTGTTCGAGCACGCGCGGGCCGGCCAGGGCGCCTTCCTTGGTGACGTGACCGACGAGCACGACGGCGCTGCCGCTCATCTTCGCGAAGCGCGTCAAATGCGCGGCGCACTCGCGCACCTGCGCAACCGAACCGGGCGCGGAGCTGAGCTGGTCGGAGTACACCGTCTGGATCGAATCGATCACCGCGATTGCGGGGCGCGCGGCGTCAAGCGTCACAAGAATCTTCTCGAGCTGGATCTCGGCCAGCACCTGCACCTGCGAATGGTCCAGTCCGAGCCGGCGCGCGCGCAGCGCGACCTGCGCGCTGCTTTCCTCGCCAGTGACGTATAGCGCGCAATGCCCGCTGCGCTGGAGTGCATCGGCAGCCTGCAAGAGCAGCGTCGATTTGCCGATGCCTGGGTCACCGCCGATCAAGGTCACGCCGCCCGCGACAATGCCGCCGCCAAGCACACGGTCGAGCTCCTCGATGCCGGTGGGTGTGCGCGCGACTTCGGCCGCTTCGATCTCGGCCAGCACCGTCAGTTCGGTCTGTCCGGCCAGCGAAACGGGTGAGGTCCCGAAGCGGTTCTGCCCCGTGCCGGCCGCTGGCGCCGCAATCTGCTCGACCAGCGAATTCCAGGCGCCGCAAGCCGGGCACTTGCCGAGCCACTTCGCGCTCGCGTCGCCGCATTCATTGCAGACGTAGACGTTTTTTCTCTTGGTCATGCGTGGAGTGTAGGCAGCGTCGCGAGAAACGGCGGATGCGGTGAAGAATCCCGGCGTGGATGGTCGTGGATGGTGGGTGGTATGTTCGGGCCTTAGAGCCATTCGGATCAACACTTTCATCAACGTCGAACATCATGAGAGTCTGTATTTATGGCGCCGGTGCAATCGGCGGCTGGATTGGCGCAAAACTCGCCCACGCGGGCTGTGAACTCAGCGCGGTGGCACGCGGCGCGACGCTGGACGCGCTGCGGCGCGACGGGCTCACGCTCATCAGCGGCGGCGAGCGCCTGACCGTACCGCTGTGCGCGAGCGACGATCCGGCCGCGCTCGCGGTGCCCGATCTGATCGTGATCGCGGTCAAAGCGCCCGCGCTCGCCGAGGTTGCCGCACGCATCGCGCCGCTGATCGGGCCCGACACCGTCGTCGTCACGGCGATGAACGGCGTGCCCTGGTGGTTCCTCAGCGGCGGTTTCGGCGGCGGCTACACCGGCCGGCCGCTGGCGTCAGTCGATCCGCAGGGCCGCATCGCGCAGGCGATCGCGCAGCGGCACGTGATCGGCTGCGTGGTGCACGCAAGCTGCGCGCTCGACGCCCCCGGCGTGGTGCGGCACCACTTCGGCAACGGTCTGATCATCGGCGAGCCTTCGGGCGAAGCCACGCAGCGCGTTCGCGCCCTGCACGCCCTGCTCGCGCGCGCCGGCTTCGATGCGACGCTGTCGGCGCGAATCCAGAAAGACATCTGGTACAAGCTCTGGGGCAATATGACGGTGAACCCGATCAGCGCGCTGACCGGCGTGACCACGGACGTGATCCTCGCCGACGATCTGGTGCGCGGCTTTATCTCGGCGGTCATGCTCGAAGCGCGCGAGATCGGCGCGCGCATTGGCATCCCGATCGCCGAAAGCCCCGAAGACCGGCACATCGTCACGCGCAAGCTCGGCGCCTTCAAGACCTCGATGCTGCAGGACGTGGAGGCGGGCCGGCCGGTTGAACTCGACGCGCTGGTCGAGGTGGTGCGTGAACTGGGCGCGATGACGCAGGTGGCAACGCCGTTTTCCGATGCATTGATGGGGCTGGCGCGGGTCCGGCTGAGGGCTTTGGGGCTGTATTGAACCTAGGTTGAACCTGGAAACGGCAACTGTTCCAGCGGCCAGCGCGGCTTGACGTCGAAGGCATAGCGGCGCTCAGGCTGCTCGAGCCCGGCCTGCAAACGCATCGCCGCGGCCATCGCGATCATCGCGCCGTTATCGGTGCATAAATGCAGTTCCGGATAGTGCACGCGCACGCCGCGCTTGGCACACGCCGCATCCAGTTGCGTGCGCAGCAAGCGATTGGCGCCCACGCCGCCGGCCACCACAAGCCGGTCGAGCGCGGTGACATCCAGCGCGGCCAGCGATTTCTTCAGCAACACCTCGACGATCGCCGCCTGCGTCGATGCCGCGAGGTCGGCCTTGCGCGCTTCGAGTCCATCGCCCAGTTGCCGCACCTGCGTCAGCACCGCGGTCTTCAGGCCGGCAAAGGAGAAATCAAGATCGCCGCTATGCAACAGCGGTCGCGGCAGTTTGAACGCTTGCGGATCGCCCTGTTCGGCCAGCTTTGCGAGCCACGGACCGCCTGGATAAGGCAGCCCCAGCAGTTTGGCGCTTTTATCGAAAGCTTCACCGGCCGCGTCGTCGATGGTTTCCCCAAGCAGTTGGTAACGCCCCACGCCATCGACGCGCATAAGCTGCGTATGCCCGCCCGACACCAGCAATGCGACGAAAGGAAACCGTGGCGGATCGGCACTGAGAAACGGCGACAGCAAATGTCCTTCCAGGTGGTGCACGCCGAGCACCGGCTTGCCCAGCGCCGCGCCGAGAGCACAAGCCACCCCGGCGCCGACCAGCAGCGCCCCGGCCAAACCAGGGCCGCGTGTATAGGCCACGACGTCGACGCCGGAAAGCGAGCGCCCCGCTTCGGTCAACACCGTTTGCGCCAGCGGCAACACACGCCGGATGTGGTCGCGGCTGGCAAGCTCGGGCACCACGCCGCCATAGGCCTGGTGCATCGCGATCTGGCTGTGCAGCGCATGGGCGGCAAGGCGCGGCAACGCATCGCCCCTGGCCTCGACCAGGGCAACGCCGGTTTCATCACAGGAAGACTCAATGCCCAGTAGCCACACGCGCGCGTTCTTTCACAAAAGGTTTAAGTGTAGGGAAGCTCTGAACCTGTTTTCTTTTCTTCGTATCTCGCGTGTCCGGCTGGCGAGCTCTTGCCGAAGCCGCGATCGGCACACCGATTTGCTTTATCCGCTCATCCGCCCACGCTCCCCTTTCCATCGGACTACAATCGCGCCCGTTTCAACTTCGGAGTTCTTCCTGTGGGCAGTCCCCGTCGTCGATCTTGCATCGGCGAACCACAGGCAAGGTAGACGCGGGCTCCTCATCGCGCCACAACCTTGCCGACTCGGCGGGTCGTGGCATTGAGCGGCCGGTTCTCCGCCGCTCCCAGCTGCTTCCCATGTGATCGTAACGTGCGCCACAACCGATGGCGGCACGGATGCGGCCGTCGGCTGTGCGCGTTGGCCGCAGGAGTACGCAGGAGTACCTATGCGTTTGGTCGTTTCGCGCCGCCTGGCGCGTATCCAAGGGGTGGAAGCCCTTCTCCTCCTGACTGCCGGATTCATCGCCCCGCAAGCACAAGCGGCGCGGCCCATGATCACCGATGACGCCCGCATCACCGATGCCAAGGCGTGCCAGCTCGAAAGCTGGGTCAAGAACAACCGGGGCAGCACGGAATACTGGGCGCTGCCGGCCTGCAACTTCACCGGCAATCTGGAATTGACCCTCGGCGGCACGCGCACCCGCGAGAGCGGCGGCGCCTGGACCACCGATGCGGTGGTCCAGGGCAAAACCCTCTTCAAGCACCTGGACCCCAACGGCTGGGGGATCGGCCTGGTGGCCGGCACGGTGCGCCATTTACAACAGCAGGGCGATACCGGCCGCAATGACTGGTACGCCTATGTGCCGGCGAGTTTTTCGTTTCGCGATGACGCTTTCGTCATGCACACGAATCTGGGCTGGCAGCGCGAAGGCGAGACTCGGCGTGACGGCCTGACCTGGGGGCTGGGCACTGAAACCCGGCTTGCCGAGAACACCTGGCTGATCGCCGAAACCTTCGGCCAGAACCGGGGCAAGCCCTTCTATCAATTCGGTCTGCGCCACTGGCTGATACCGAATCGCGTCCAGCTCGACGCGACCTACGGCAACCGCAACGGCAGCAGTTCCCAGGAGCGGTGGTTCTCGATCGGCCTGAGGCTGTTGTCGGAGCAGTTCCTGCCTTGACCCTAGGTTGACACGAAAGGGGAAACAAAATGAATCTCACGCTGTTGAAAGAGTTTTTCGCACGCTTTCTCCGCACCCACCATGTCGCCCGGCATTTCCGCCGCCTGGCCGTGCCGGAGGCTTCGGCTCGAACCAACGTCAGCCGGGAACTGCCCGCCGGGCTGAGCAACCACCTCGTTGCCGCCGCCACCACCGATACCGAGACGCTGCTCGGACAGCTCGACAGCCATTGCGACGGCCTGACCGAAACGCAGGCCGAATCAGTGCGCACGCGCGTCGGCCTCAATGAGATCGAGCACGAAAAACCGCTGCCGTGGTGGGTTCACCTGTGGCTGTCTTTCCGCAATCCGTTCAACCTGCTGCTGACGCTGCTGGCGGTCATTTCCTTCCTGACCAACGACATGAAAGCCACCATCGTCATCGGCACGATGGTGGCAATCTCGACGCTGCTGCGCTTCTGGCAGGAGGCCAAGGCCAACAAGGCCGCCGACGCTTTGAAAGCGATGGTCAGCAATACGGCCACCGTCATGCGCCGTCGCTTGCCAGACGAAGGCGCCGCCCCGGAAGCCGAAGCCAAGACAGCGCAGCGCGTGGAGTTACCGATCAGGCTGTTGGTGCCCGGCGACGTGATCGTGCTCTCGGCCGGCGACATGATCCCGGCCGACTGCCGCGTGCTCGGCGCCAAGGACCTGTTCGTGGCCCAGGCGGCGATGACGGGCGAGTCGATGCCGGTGGAGAAGTTCGCCATCCAGCGCGATGCGAAGGCGATCAACCTGCTCGAACTCGACGACATTCTGTTCATGGGCACCAACGTGGTGTCCGGCTCCGCCACGGCGCTCGTGCTCGCCACCGGCAACGCCACCTGCTTCGGCGCGCTCGCAAGCCGCGCCACCACCACCGACCGCGCGCCCACCTCGTTCCAGTCCGGCGTGAACACGGTGAGCTGGCTGCTCATCCGCTTCATGTTCGTGATGGCGCCGCTGGTGCTCTTCATTAACGGCTTCACCAAGGGCGATTGGGTGGAGGCGCTGCTGTTCGCGCTGTCCATCGCGGTGGGCCTGACGCCCGAGATGCTGCCCATGATCGTGACCTCGACCCTGGCCAAGGGCGCGGTGTTCCTGTCGCGCAAGAAGGTGATCGTCAAGCGGCTCGATGCGATCCAGAACTTCGGCGCGATGGACGTGCTGTGCACCGACAAGACCGGCACGCTGACCCAGGACAAGATTTTCCTGGCGCGCCACGTCGATGTCTGGGGAGACGATTCCGACGACGTGCTGGAGATGGCCTACCTCAACAGCTACTACCAGACCGGCCTGAAGAATCTGCTGGACGTGGCGGTGCTCGAACACGCCGAAGTGCATCGCGAGCTGGAACCTGCCAAGAACTTCCGCAAGGTCGATGAAATCCCGTTCGACTTCAACCGCCGCCGCATGTCGGTGGTGGTGGCCGAGCACGATGAGCATCACCTGGTCATCACCAAGGGCGCGGCCGAGGAAATCCTGGCCGTGTGCACCCAGGTGCGTCACGGCGAAGCGATCGAGCCGCTGACGCCGGAGCTGCTGACGCGCATCCGCGAAGTCACGGCGGCTCTCAACGAAGAGGGCCTGCGCGTGGTCGCCGTGGCCGCCAAGGAACTGCCGCCGGTGCAGGAGACCTACGGCCTGACCGACGAGCGGGAACTGGTGCTGATCGGCTACGTGGCATTCCTCGACCCGCCGAAGGAATCGACCGCTCCCGCGCTCAAGGCGCTGGCCGAGCATGGCGTGGCGGTCAAGGTGCTGACCGGCGACAACGAACTGGTCAGCGCCAAGATCTGCCGCGAAGTCGGCCTGGAGCAGCGGGGGATGCTGCTGGGCGGCGACATCGAAGGCATGAGCGACGCGGAGCTGGCCGAAGCGGTGGAGCGCCGCAACGTGTTCGCCAAGCTCACGCCCGCCCACAAGGAGCGCATCGTGCGGCTACTCAAGGCCAACGGCCACGTGGTTGGCTTCATGGGCGACGGCATCAACGACGCGCCCGCGCTGCGCGCCGCCGACATCGGCATTTCGGTCGATACCGCGGTGGACATCGCCAAGGAAGCGGCCGACATCATCCTGCTGGAAAAGAGCCTGATGGTGCTTGAAGAAGGCGTCGTCGAAGGGCGCAAGACCTTCACCAACATGCTCAAGTACATCAAGATGACGGCCAGCTCGAACTTCGGCAACGTCTTCTCGGTGCTGGTGGCCAGCGCCTTCATCCCCTTCCTGCCGATGCTGCCGATGCATCTGCTGGTGCAGAACCTGCTCTACGACATCTCGCAGATCGCGATCCCCTTCGACCGCGTGGACGATGAATTGCTGGCCAAGCCGCAGCGCTGGCAGCCGGGCGACATCGGCCGCTTCATGCTGTTCTTCGGGCCGATCAGCTCCGTGTTCGACCTCACGACCTACGCGATGATGTGGTTCGTGTTCGGCGCCAACACGCCGGGGAAGCAAACCCTTTTCCAGTCGGGCTGGTTCATCGTCGGCCTGCTGACGCAGACGCTCATCGTGCACATGATCCGCACGCCGAAGCTGCCCTTCATCCAGAGCCGGGCCGCGACGCCGCTGCTGGTAATGACGGCGGTGATCATGGCGATCGGCATCTTCATCCCGATGGGGCCGCTGGCGCATTACTTCAAGCTGCAAGCGCTGCCGCCGCTGTACTTCGTGTTCCTGCCGATGATCCTGCTGGCCTACATGGGGCTGACGCAGGCGATCAAGGGCGTCTACGTGCGCCGCTACGGCTGGCAATGAGGGCGATAAAGGAAATGAGGGCAGTGAGAGGCAGTGCCTGAAAACCGCGCGAACGGGCAAATTTTGCTCTACCTGAAAAGATAGGTTAAAATGCAGAGTTATTCTTTGGCTTATCCTCAACGGCCGTACAGTTTTATCGTTTTGAGGAACCCCGGCCTGGGGCCCGATCTTCTCCAGGCCATATTCAGTGACCCAGTTTAGATGACAACCATCCGCGTAAAAGAAAATGAGCCCTTTGACGTCGCGCTGCGCCGTTTCAAGCGCACGATCGAAAAGCTTGGCCTGCTGACCGACCTGCGCGCACGCGAGTTCTACGAAAAGCCCACCGCCGAGCGCAAACGCAAGAAAGCAGCCGCGGTCAAGCGCCACTACAAGCGCGTACGCAGCATGCAGCTTCCCAAGAAACTGTACTGAAGCCCGCCGCCGCAAGGCGTTCGGCCTCGCAATCGAAGCCGCTCCAGGGCAACCTGCAGCGGCTTTTGTCATTTCTTCCTTTTCAAGAAACCACCATGAGCCTCAAGGACCAGATCACCGAAGACATGAAAACCGCGATGCGCGCCAAGGAAGCCGACCGCCTGGGCACCATCCGGCTGCTGATGGCCGCGATGAAGCAAAAGGTGATCGACGAGCGCATCGAACTCGACGACGCGGCGATCGTCGGCATCGTCGACAAGCTGATCAAGCAGCGCAAGGATTCGGTAGCCGCCTTCGCCCAAGCCGGGCGGACCGATCTGGCCGACAAGGAATCGGCTGAAATCAAGGTGCTGCAGGCCTATCTGCCGGAGCGCCTGAGCGCCGAGGAAATCCAGGCCGCGGTCAAGGCCATCGTCACCGAACTCGGCGCCAGCGGCCCGGCCGACATGGGCAAGGTCATGGGCATGGTCAAGAGCCGGCTGGCCGGCAAGGCCGACATGGGTCAAGCCAGCGCCGCCGTGAAGGCGGCCCTTTCAGGCGGCTGAATCCACACGCATCCGAGAGGGATGCGTCAAAGCATCAATTCCCCGCCACCTTCATGCGGTTGATCAGCAACGAGCCGGTGGTCTTGGCGCCGAAGTTGTAGGCATCGGCGCCGGCCGCCTCGACGCCCAGCAGCATCTGGCGCAGATTGCCAGCGATCGTGATTTCCTCCACCGGGTAGGCGATGCTGCCGTTCTCGACCCAGAAACCGCTTGCCCCGCGCGAGTAGTCGCCGGTGACGTAGTTCACGCCCTGCCCCATCAATTCGATCACGAACAGGCCCGTTCCCAACTTGGCGAGCATCGCATCGAGATCGTCGCCGGGCTGCGTCAGGCGCGAGCGCAGCGTGAGGTTGTGCGAGCCGCCGGCATTGCCGGTGGTTTTCATGCCCAGCTTGCGTGCCGAGTAGGTCGAGAGAAAATAGCCCGCGAGCCGGCCCGCATCCACCACCTTGCGCGCATGCGTGGCCACGCCTTCGTCGTCGAAGGGCGCGCTGCCCTTGCCGCGGCGCACGTGCGGGTCTTCTTCAATGTCGATGTGCTCGGGCAAAACGGGCTGGCCCAGCGCATCGACGAGGAAGGAACTGCGCCGGTACAGCGCGCCGCCGCTTGCGGCCTGCACCAGCGACCCGATCAGCCCGGCCGCCAGCGGCGATTCGAACAGCACCGGGCATTCGGTCGTGCGGATCTTGCGTGCCTTCAGGCGGCTGAGCGCGCGTTCGGCGGCATACCGGCCCACGGCCTGCGCACTGGCAAGCTCCTCGACCGCGCGCATCGAGCTGTACCAGGCATCGCGCTGCATCTGGTCGCCACGGCCCGCGATGGGCGCAACCGAAATCGAATGGCGTGAGCTGGCATAACCGCCGCGAAAGCCGTGCGTATGCGCGCTGAAGAAATGACTCTGCTGCGCCGAAACGCCCGCACCCTCGCTGTTGGTGATGCGCGGATCGGTGTCGAATGCGGCCTGCTCGCATTCAAGCGCCAGCGCGGCCGCTTGTTCGCTCGTGATCGGCCAGGGATGGAACAGATCGAGATCGGGTTGCTCACGCGCGATGTCGGCCTCGTCAGGCAGGCCGGCCACCGGATCTTCGGCGGTAAAGCGCGCAATGTCGTAAGCGGCACGCACCGTCTGCTCGATAGCGGCTTCGGAAAAATCGGAAGTGCTCGCGCTGCCGCGCCGGCAGCCGACGTAGACCGTCACGCCCAGCGACTTGTCGCGGTTGCGCTCGACGCTTTCCAGTTCGCCCTTGCGCACCGACACACTCAGGCCGCAGCCTTCTGAGGCTTCGGCGCCGGCGTCGGTGGCGCCCAGCCGCCTGGCATGGGCCAGTGCGAAATCGACCAGATTTTCGAAAAACGGACGGCCATATGTAAAACCGTCCTCGGCGCGCGCAGAGAATTTAGACATGTGGGGGACAATGATACTTGTGTCATTTCACATCGCCCCGCGCGCGGCGCGCCAGACCCAGCGGTCCCGCCCACGCATCGCCGGGGCATGATTCACCCATGCCGAAAAAACCGAAGAAGGGCTATTTCGTACACGGCCAATTCGTGGCCGAAGGCAGCGAACTAGACCTTGAATTCCAACGCGAACTGCGCGGCGATACGCCCAGCAAAACCGAGCTCAAGCGCGAGAGTGCCGCACTGCAGGCGCTCGGCGAATCGTTGTTGAGCCTGCGCGAATCGCTCTTCAATGCGCTTGCGCTGAGCGACAAGCTGCGCGACGCAATCACCGATGCGCGGCGCATCCGCGACTTCGAAGGCCGGCGGCGCCAGATGCAATACATCGGCAAGCTCATGCGCACGCTCGATCCCGAAACAATCGCGGCAATCCGCCACGCGATCGACGAGCAGACGCATGGTCCGGCCGGCGAAACGGCTGCCCTGCATGCGGCCGAGCACTGGCGCGACCGGCTGATCGCCGATGACAACGCCCTGGGCGACTGGATCGAAAGCCACCCGGCTACCGACGCGCAACAACTGCGCGCGCTGGTGCGCCAAGCGCGCAAGGACATGAAACCCGGCGCGCCCGGCGCTGCCGTGCGTCAGGGCCGCGCCTACCGTGAGATATTCCAGCTCGTGCGCGCACAACTGGCCGCGCACCGCACTGGCGGCCATGCCGCCGCAACCGAACAACACCCAGAGGAAAACACGCATGAGCCATAACGATTTCGATCCGGTGCGCATCGGCATCGTCTCGATCAGCGATCGCGCTTCGAGCGGCGCCTACGAAGATCAGGGCCTGCCGGCGCTGCGCGGCTGGCTGGGCCGCGCATTGAAGAATCCGATCACCTTTGAGCCGCGCCTGATCCCCGATGAACAGGCGCTGATCAGCCAGACGCTGATCGAACTGGTCGATGCCGGCTGCGCACTGATACTGACCACCGGCGGCACCGGCCCTGCCGCGCGCGACGTCACGCCCGAGGCGACGCTCGCGGTCGCGCACAAAGAAATGCCCGGCTTCGGCGAGCAGATGCGGCAAATCAGCCTGCGCTTCGTGCCCACGGCGATCCTCTCGCGCCAGGTCGCGGTGATCCGCGACAGCACACTGATCATCAACCTGCCGGGCCAGCCCAAGGCAATCGCCGAGACACTCGAAGGACTCAAAGACACCGAAGGCAAGCAGATCGTGCCCGGCATCTTCGCCGCGGTGCCTTACTGCATCGACCTCATCGGCGGGCCATACATCGAAACCGACGAAACGGCTTGCAAAACCTGGCGACCGAAAAACGCCATACGCACGCAACGCGGCTGACGCGCGCCAAGGCCATATGATCGCCTAATTCATTTCGGCCACCTATACCGCCATCACAAGGCCGGGTAGGTGTTTTTAGAAGCGCTTCCGAGAAAATCCAAATGATTAAACACATCGTAGTTTGGCGGCTCCATGATTCAGCGAACGGGAGCAACAAAGCGGAGAATGCCGCGCAGATCAAAAGAAAGCTCGAAGGACTGAAGGGTATCATTCCAGGCCTCATTGCAATTGAGGTTGGAGTTGATTTCTCTGGAACGGCAGACAGTGCCGATCTGGTTCTCTATTCAGAGTTCGAAAGTCGCGAAGCGCTTGGTGCATACCAGGCACACCCCATGCACAAGGAGGTCATGCCATTCATCACGGCGGCCCGTTGCGAGCGCCGGGTGGTGGACTACGAGGTGTAACTTAGCAGCCCTTTAGGCTCCCAATTCCCGCCATGCACATGACGACCACAGAGACATTTCTATTGGCTTTGTTGGTCATCTTCTCAGTGCCGTATGCTGCTTGGCGGCTCATGGGGCGTCAATCCTGGACCCCACTTGTCATTATCCAAATCATTGCGGGCGTCGTGCTCGGCCCAGGAATCTTTGGCAAGGCGTTTCCGGAAATCTATCAATTTGTCTTCAGCAAGGACGTCATTACCGCGTTGAATGGTATCGCTGCATGGGCGGTGATGCTCTTCGTCTGGGTTGCGGGTATTGAGCTTGATTTGAGCCAAGCATGGCAAAAACGGGGTGAAACCGGCATCGTGGCCCTGCTTGCCTTGGCGGTACCGTTTGCATTTGGTGTGGGAGCAGGAGCGTTTTTGCTCTATACCGGCAACCATTGGGCCGGGCCTCGTGGCGCGCAATGGCAGGTCCTGCTGGGCATAGGCATGGCCTGCGCTGTCACGGCCCTGCCGATTCTGGTGCTGCTGATGGATAACGTGGGCATCCTGCGTTCCCCTCTCGGTCAACGCATTTTGCGTTATGCCAGCCTTGACGACGTTGCAATCTGGACCATGCTGGCGCTGATTCTGGTCAATTGGGGGCAAATCGTCCGGCAGATTGGTTTTCTTGTGCTTTTCATTCCTACCGCCATGTTGGTACGGCGCATCATCGCGGCGGCCAAAATACGAGATCGATTGTTCTTTGGATTGATCTGGCTTGCGGGCTGCGGTCTCGCCGCGGATTGGGCTGGCCTGCACTATATGGTGGGCGCTTTTCTTTCAGGCATGGTTCTGGACAGCCGGTGGTTTCGCGTTGAAAATGTCGATGCATTCCGTGGCCACCTGTTGCTGGCGGTCATGCCCGTTTTTTTCCTATCCACGGGATTGCGCACGAACTGGAACATTGGGGAATTCGACGTCTTCATCGCCGCGGGCGTTCTGCTTATTGCCTCCGTGACGGGTAAGCATGCCGGCATGTTCATTGCGGGTTGGTTATTGCGCTGGGAATCTGGCGAGGCTGCCATCATTGGATGGTTTTTGCAAACCAAGGCGCTGATTATGATCGTCTTCGCCAACGTTCTGCTGGATAAAGAGATCATTAATTCGGAAGCTTTCACGGCGCTGCTGCTCATGGCCGTGGGCTCCACTATGCTGACCATGCCCATGGTAATGCCTTTGCTGCGCAAGATTCCGGCACGAGATGCTCATGAAGCAGGCTCTTAGTTGCATAAAGGCCCACACAAATAAAACCGGTGGATTTGTTCCCTCTTGCCTGGTACGCCAATCCCTCTACTCTCAAGCGCGTCCAACTGCCGTTTCCAGGATAATCACTTGTCATGTTTACTTACGCTGCCAAAGCTTCTCCAGCAGCCTCTCAAACGGCTTGGCGCTGGTTGCCCAGCGGCTTGCTGTGGTGTTCGGTAATCGCGCATGCCGGGGCGGTTGTCGGGGCGTTGGTTTGGCCTGCGTATTGGCCGTACTGGCTGGCATTGATCGTGGCCAACCATGCGGTGTTGACGGTTGCCGGATTGCTGCCGCGCAGCCGGTTGCTCGGTCCCAACCTGATACGCCTGCCTTCCGCCGCGGTCAAGCGCGGCGAAGTGGCGTTGACTTTTGATGATGGCCCCGACCCCGAGGTCACGCCGCAGGTGCTGGATTTGCTGGATGCCGCGAATGCCCGCGCGACTTTCTTTTGCGTGGGCCAAATGGTTGCGCGTTACCCCGATTTGGCACGCGAGATCGTGCGCCGTGGCCATCTGATCGAAAACCACACCGCCAGCCATCCCAAGGCTTTTGCCACTTACGGCTGGCGCCGCATGTTGGCGGAGCTGGCCGATGGTCAACGGCTGATCGAGCAAGTCACCGGACGTGCGCCGCGGTTTTTTCGTGCCGTGGCGGGGTTGCGCAACCCGCTGCTCGATCCGTTATTGGCGCGCCTGGGTTTACGGCTGGCTACCTGGACGCGCCGCGGCTATGACACCCGCTGCGGCAAACCGGGGGTGGTATTGCGCCGCCTGACGCGCCATTTGGCCGCCGGCGACATCTTGCTGCTGCACGATGCGCACAGCGCCCGCACCGCGCAAGGCGCCCCCGTGGCGCTGGCCGTGCTGCCCGCCTTGCTGGCCGAGTTGCAGGCGCGCAGCCTGCGCCCGGTGACGCTGGAGGCCGCCTGCAAAGCACCTGCCGTGGCGCAAGCAAAAACGACCGCATGAGTCCAGCATTGAGTTCGTTGCAACCGGCATCGGCCCACACCACGCGGCGTGAGTTGCGGCGTGCGCTGGTGAATGCCGCCAGCCTGCGCTACCGCCCGGCAGGGCGTTTTGCCTATTATTTTGCGCGCGGCAAACTGGGCATTGATCCGTTGTTCATCGACCTGCTGCGGCTGGGTGTGCTGCCGCCCGAAGCGCGGATATTGGACCTGGGCTGCGGACAAGCCGTGCTGGCGGCTTGGCTGCTGGCGGCGCGCGAACGCTTCGAAGCCGGCCAGTGGCCCGCTGATTGGCCGCCGCCGCCGCATCTGCGCCGCCTGCACGGTTTGGAGTTGATGCCCAGTGACGTGGCGCGGGCCGCATCCGCTTTCGCCGGCGAATCGCGCG
>CAYTPC010000075.1:0-4983 GCA_964439605.1 uncultured Burkholderiaceae bacterium | reverse complement strand
ATCATCAAGCACGCCCGCGCGCTCAACGCCATCACCAACCCCGGCACCAACAGCTACAAGCGGCTGGTGCCCGGCTATGAGGCGCCGGTCAAGCTGGCCTACTCGGCCAAGAACCGCTCGGCCTCGATCCGCATTCCTTTCGTAACCAACCCGAAGGCGCGCCGCATCGAAGCGCGCTTCCCCGATCCGCTGGCCAATCCCTACCTGTGCTTTGCCGCGCTGCTGATGGCGGGGCTGGACGGCATCGAAAACAAGATTCACCCGGGCGAAGCGGCCACCAAGGATCTATACCACCTGCCGCCCGAAGAAGACGCCAAGGTGCCCACCGTTTGCCACAGCCTGGACCAGGCGCTCGACTACCTGGACAAGGGCCGGTCCTTCCTGACCAAGGGAGGGGTGTTCACCGACGGATTCCTCGATGCCTACATCGAACTGAAAATGCAGGAAGTCACGCGCTTCAGGATGGCGCCGCACCCGATCGAGTTCGACATGTACTACTCGCTATAAGAAAGCGCTAAGACAGCGATAAGAAAGCGGCAAGGCAACCAAGTCCCGCGCGGACGCACCGAAAGTGCGACGCGCGAGTCTTAGGCGCCCTTGGCGTCACGAGACATCCGCAGCCGTGTGAAATTGCTTCAAAATGGAACATTCGGCTGGATTACACCAACATGACCATGAAGACTTCTCACCTTCTCGTACTCACGGCGGGGCTGGCGCTCGCGCAAGCGCAGGCACAGGCGCAAGAACGGGTCTGGCGCTGCGGCAATGAGTACACCAACAATGCCGCCGCGGCACAGCAGCGCGGCTGCAAGCTCGTGGAAGGCAGCAACGTCACGGTGGTGCAATCGCCACGGCCCAACGCGCCGGCCGCGTCAAGCGCCGGCGCCGCGCGCGCGCCCGCAAGCGGCGCACGGGTCGACGAAACCTCGCAACGCACACGCGATACCGAAGCGCGCGCCGTACTCGAGGCCGAATTGCGCAAGGCCGAAGCGCAACACGCCGAACTGCTCAAGGAATACAACAACGGCGAACCGGAAAAACAGGGCAGCGAGAGCCGCAACTATCAGAAGTATCTGGACCGGGTGGCCGAAATGAAGACGCAGATCGCGCGCAACGAAAGCGACATTGCCGGCATCCGGCGCGAACTCGACCGCCTGCCTCCGGCCAAACCGTGACGCGATCACGGCAGCGGCGTCCCTGCGAATCGACATGGGTTTGAAGCCAGGCACCGATGCGGGCCGGCGCTTCCAGGCCTTTGATCTGCTGTCGTCCCTGGTTGCCGTGATCGGCAGTGACGGCACGGTGCACTTCGCCAATGCCGCGCTTGAAGATGCGCTGGGGACTTCGCGGCGCACGCTCGAAGGCACGCCCCTGGGTCTGTGCCTGAGCGAGCCGCAGGTTCTCGATACCGCGATCGAAAGCGTTCGCACACGCAGTTTCGCGACACTGCGCCTGGAGGCTTTTCTGCGCCGCGTCAATCACGACCTGTTGCCGGTGACGGTTGCGCTGACGCGGATGGAAGCCTTCGATGAAATCATCGTCGAAATGTCGCGCCTGGAGCAGCAGGTGCGGCAGGATCGCGAGGAGCGCCTGCTCGACCAGGCCAAGGCCCACAAGGAACTGATCCGCAACCTTGCGCACGAGATCAAAAATCCGCTCGGCGGCATTCGAGGCGCGGCACAGCTATTGCAGATGGAAGCGCATACGCCGGGCCTGGCCGAGTACACGCAGGTCATCATCCACGAAGCCGATCGGCTGCAGACGCTCGTTGATCGCCTGCTCGCGCCGCACCGCAGGCCGTACGTGGCGGGCGACGTCAACATTCACGAAGTGCTCGAGCGCGTGCGCGCAGTGATTCTTGCGGAGTTTTCGCGCGGCCTGTCGATCGAACGTGATTTCGACGTGTCGATTCCCGAGTTCCGCGGCGATCGTGAGCAGCTCATCCAGGCCATGCTCAACATCGCGCGCAATGCGGCGCAGGCGCTGGCCGAACGCCGCGCTGCCGGCGACGCGCGGATCACGTTCAAAACCCGCATCGCGCAGCAGGTGATCTTCAACCGGCAATGGTATCGAATGGCCTTGGAACTGCACGTCATCGACAATGGCCCGGGCGTGCCGGATACGATCCGGGACGGCATCTTCCTGCCGCTGGTGTCAGGCCGTGAAGACGGCACGGGCCTGGGCCTGACGCTGGCGCAGACTTTCGTGCAACAGCACCACGGCGTGATCGAATGCGACAGCATTCCCGGACGAACCGATTTCAAGATACTGATCCCGCTGGCCTGAGCTCAGCCAAGGCGATGAGGCATCCATAAAGGGCATAAAGGGAACCCCCATGAAACCGATCTGGATAGTGGACGACGACCAATCGATCCGTTTCGTGCTGGAAAAGGCCCTGCTGCGCGAACACCTGCCCACGCGCAGTTTCACCAGCGCACGCGAAGTGTTGGAAGCACTCGAAACCGTAGGCAGCGACGACCCCCAGGGGCCGCAGGTACTGGTCAGCGACATCCGCATGCCCGGCGGTTCGGGCCTGGAACTGCTGGACAAAATCAAGCAGCAGCATCCGGACCTGCCGGTCATCATCATGACGGCGTACTCGGATTTCGACAGCGCGGTATCGGCCTTGCAAGGCGGCGCCTTCGACTATCTGCCAAAACCTTTTGACCTGGCGCGCGCGGTGGAATTGATCCGCCGCGCGGTCAACGAGGGCGAGCGCGAAAACACCACCAAGGAGCACCTGGCCGGCGCACCCGAAATGCTTGGCCAAGCGAGTGCGATGCAGGACGTATTCCGTGCGATCGGCAGGCTCTCGCAAAGCAGCGTCACCGTGCTCATCACCGGTGAATCGGGCTCGGGCAAGGAACTGGTGGCGCGGGCGTTGCACAAGCACTCGCCGCGCGCAAATGGGCCTTTCATCGCGATCAACACCGCCGCGATCCCGAAAGACTTGCTCGAAAGCGAACTGTTCGGGCACGAGCGCGGCGCTTTTACCGGCGCGCAGTCGATGCGGCGCGGGCGCTTCGAGCAGGCCGAAGGCGGCACCTTGTTTCTTGACGAGATTGGCGATATGCCTTTCGATCTGCAGACGCGCCTGCTGCGCGTGCTTTCAGATGGGCATTTCTACCGGGTTGGCGGCCACAGCCTGGTCAAGACCAGCGCGCGCGTGATCGCCGCGACGCATCAGGATCTCGAACAGCGCGTCAAGCAAGGCGCTTTTCGCGAAGACCTGTTCCACCGTCTGAACGTCATTCGCCTGCGCCTGCCGGCGCTGCGCGAGCGGCGCGAAGACATCGCGGTGCTCACGCGGCATTTCCTGCAGCAAAGCGCCAGGCAACTGGGCGTTGAGCCCAAGCGCATTTCGGACGAGGCGCTCGCCCGGTTGGCGCACTTCCCGTTTCCGGGCAACGTGCGCCAGCTTGAAAACATCTGCCATTGGCTCACGGTGATGGCGCCGGGGCAGCTCATTGGCGTCAAGGATCTGCCATCCGAGGTAACGGGCGGCGGCGCAGACACCGCCATGGCCAGCGAGAACACCGGCTGGGAAGACGCGCTCGAACGCGAAGCCGGCGCCCTGCTCGCGGCGGGCGAGTCCGGCGTATGGAACACACTTGCGCGGCGTTTTGAATCGCGGCTCATCCTGGCTGCGCTGGCCAACACGCGGGGCCGGCGCATCGAGGCCGCACAAAAACTGGGCATCGGCCGCAACACCCTCACGCGCAAGATCGCCGAGCTCAAGCTCGACGGCGACGGTGACGGCAATGGCCCATAGAGCATTTTCGATTTAGTTGATTACAGCCCCCACCTTTATTCGTGTCATTGCGCGCTCCGTCGCAGAATCTATGCGGCGTCTGGATTCTGCGACTACGCTTCGCTCCGCGCAGAATGACGACTGTGCCGTGTTGGATGTAAACACTTGAAAGAAAAATGCTCTAAAAACTGAAAACGCGGGGAATGCGTCGCCGCATCCGCCCGCGTGATTACGTTATTGGCAAGACCGCAAGGCGCTTACTTCAGCAGCTCTTTAAGCGAGTGCGGCTTGATCTTGCCGCCTTCGACCGCGGCCACCACCGGCTCTATCACGCTGCCGCCCTTGGCGTCGATACCGCCGAAGTTGCCGGAGTTCTGGATTTCGGTCAGTTTGCCGATGGCTTCATTCATCTTGGCGCGAATGGCGGCGGTATCGCTGGTGGTGCCGGCCAGTTTCATCGCGATGGTCAGCACGTAGGTCATGGCGTAGTTGTACGAGGCCTCGGTGGTCGGGTCGCGGTCGGCGCCATACATCTTGCGATAGTTGGCGGCGAAGGTCTTGGGGCCAATGCGGTCGTCATACGGCACGGGCAGCACGCCGATGGAGCCTTCCAGCAGTTCCAGTCCGCCCGTGATCTTGGACATTTCGTCCAGCTTGGCCTGATCCATGATCAGAAAGCCGCCCTTGAAGCCCAGCTCGCGCGCCTGCTTGGCAACCAGCGCCGTCGGCTCCGAAGGGCCGCCAATGAAGAGCACGTCCGGTTTTTCGGCCAGCACGCGGCTGACGCCGCTGTAGAAATCGGCGGACTTGTTGTAGGACATCGGGTTGTTGGACACCACCGTGCCGCCGGACTGCTTCCACGCCGGCTCGAACAGTTGCGTCCAGCTCTTGGCGTACTCATGGTCGCCAGGCAGCATGCCGACGCGCTTGCCGAATTTCTTCATCTCGTAGTTGATGAAGGGTTGGACGTAGGAGTCAAAGGTCGGCGGAATGCGGATGGTCAGCTTGTTGCCCGACTCGGTGATCTTGGGGGCGCTCGAATAGGCCATCACAATGAATTTTTCCTGCTCATTGATGGCCTGCAAGGCATAGATGCCGCCAGAGTGGGGGCAGAATACCGCAGGCACATTGGACTGCTGCACCAACCGACGCGCGTTGATCACTGACTCGGCGGGTGAATACTGATCATCGAGTGCCACCAGCTCAAGCTTGACCTTCTTGCCGGCCACTTC
>CAYTPC010000074.1:0-2355 GCA_964439605.1 uncultured Burkholderiaceae bacterium | reverse complement strand
ATCGCGCGCGGTCTGCGCCGTGGCCTCATGCCGGCCCGCAGGAACGACACGGGCGACCGGCTTGCCATAGCTGGTCACGACATAGCTGCCGCCCTCGCGCACGGTGCGCAGAACCATCGAAAAATTGCGGTTGGCATCCGCTGCGGAAATCGAATGTTCCAAGGCACGCTTCTTAGGTAGTGAAGTTGCCTACTATATTATCATGCGCCTGCTCTCTGTGTTGGCAGGCGAGGCGGTTTGGTTGAGGGGCAAAAGTCATGGCGCGATTGAGCGGCGACGAATGGCGTGAGCGCGTGGGGCGTGCCTGCATCAAGGAGGGCGATGCGCTCTATCGCAGGCGCGGTCTCCTGCAGCGCAAACTTCCGCCTTTAATCCAAATTCTCCCATCGCGCGAACCAGCGGCGCGAAACCGATCAAAATAGCCATTCATGTCCTGAAATGATCGCATTGTGTCCGTTCGGGAGTGGCGACTGGATGGTTCAAGTAGAACAATGTCGGCTTCATCTTCAAGGAGCCATACGTGAAATCATGTCTGATTGTGATCGACGTGCAAGAGTCGTTTCGTCATCGCCCCTTCTTTGCCGAGGGCGAGGTGCCCGCTTTTTTGGCGGCGCAGAACCGGCTCATCGAAGGCTGCGCCGCCGCTGGCGTGCCGATTGCGCGCGTGTTGCACAGCGCCGGGCCGGCGCAGGCGGCCAATCCCTTCGCGCTTGAATCGGGCCATGTGCGCCCGCTGGATGGACTGGCGTCTTTCGAGCCGGCCATTTCGGTCATCAAGCATCGGCATAGCGCGCTGGTCGGCACGGGGCTGGACGTGTGGCTGACCGAGCATGGCATCGGGCGGCTGATCGTCAGCGGCATCCGCACCGAGCAGTGCTGCGAAGCCACCGCGCGCCATGCTTCGGATATGGGCTGGCAAGTCGATTTCGTGACCGAGGCCACGCTCACCTTCGACATGACCACGCCCGACGGGCAAACCCTGAGCGCCGCCGACATTCGCACGCGCACGGCCACCGTGCTGGCTGGACGTTTTGCGACACTTGTGGATGCTGGGCAGGCGATAGCGCGCGCCCGAGCCGGATGAAGTGATGGACAAAACACCCCCCAACCCGATCCGCGTCGTCTTTGCGCTGCTGCCGCACAGCACGGCGATTGACTGGGCCGGGCCGGCCGAGGCCTTGCGCATCGCCAACCAGTGGCTGGCTGCAAACCGGCAGCCGGCGCGGTTTCGCATCGAGTTCGCCAGCCCGGAGCCGCAAACGCTTTCTTCGGTCGGTGTGACGCTCGCCAGTCTCGCGCCCTTGCCGGAGCGTTGGGACGGCCCCGGCTGGATCGTGCTGGTCGGCCAGCCGGGGGGCGCGCTCGATTTGCGCACACCGCAGGCGCGCGCGCTGCTGCGCTGGCTGCGCGTGCAGCCCTTGGCCGAAGGGCGGCTGGAACTGGTCACGATCTGCGCCGGCGCGATGATCGCCGCGCACGCGGGCCTGCTCGATGGCCGCCGCGCCACCACGCACCATCTGTACCTGGACGACTTGCGCAAGGCGGCGCCGCGCTGCGAAGTTCTCGGCAACCGGGTTTTTGTGCTCGATGCGCCCGTGTTCAGCAGCGCCGGCATGATCACCGGCATCGACCTGATGCTGCATCGCATCGGCGCGCTGTGCGGCGATGCGCTGGCGGCGCGGGTCGCGCAGGCGATGGTGATGCCGCTGCGGCGCGGCCCGCACGATCCGCAGCTTTCGCCCTTTCTCGCGCACCGCGATCATCTGCATTCGGCGCTGCACCGGGTGCAGGACGCCGTGAGCGCGCAGCCGCAAACCGATTGGACGGTGCCGCGCATGGCCGCGCTCGCGCACACTTCGTCGCGCCATCTTGCGCGCCTGTTTGCCGAGCACGCGGGCGTCACGCCGCTGGCCTACCTGCGCCGCTTGCGTCTGGCCAGCGCGCAGGCGGCGCTGCAAGCCGGGCAGGGCGTGACGCAGGCTGCGGCGATGGCCGGTTTCAACTCGGACACGCAGCTTCGGCGCGCATGGCGCCAATTCGGTCTGCCCGGTTCGCCTTCGGCATCTTGGGCGCAAGGTTGAAAGGCCATCCATGCACCACAAAAACGCCGTCCTCACGCTCTTTCTCACGGCGCTGCTGTGGAGCATGGGCGGGGTGCTCATCAAGTCGATTCCGTGGCCGCCGCTGGCGGTGGCGGGGGGGCGCGGGTTTTTCGCGGCGGCGTTTTTGCTGCTCGTGGTGCGGCCAAGGCGTTTGGCGTTCACGCCGCTGGCGCTGGCGACGGCGGTTTGCCATGCGGGGTGCACGGTGTGCCTGGTGGTGGCCACCAAGATGACGACCGCCGCCAACGCCATC
>CAYTPC010000073.1:0-15526 GCA_964439605.1 uncultured Burkholderiaceae bacterium | reverse complement strand
TATTCCTTCGGCCTTTGGGTCGGGCTTTGCGGTGTTCAAATAAGGTACGACTCCTTTGATGATCTCAACCAGTCGTTCCGACGCGATGCTGAGCGCGGCCAATAGGCCAATTACAGTTTCCAACAAGAGGCTCTCCTTTTTTGTGTGGCGATCGCGTCAAAAAGTGCAGTCGTACTGGCGATCGAAACAGTACGGGGTTAATTTAAAAGCTAATCCGATCGCCATAAGTGATCGACTTGAGCGAGTGCAATGGTAGGTCAGCGATCAATAGAAAAAACTAGGAAGATTGCGCTTGGTCTTGATCTCATTTTCATTCAGTTCGATGAGAATGCTCTCAATCCGCAATAATATTTCCATTTGGGATGCTTCTGGCTTAGATGATTTTATGTTTTTATCAATTCGAAGCTTATCATTTTGAAGCATAAGTTGGCGTAGCAGGCTCAGTGCATTATTTAGCCTTATTTTAACAAAATGCCTTGATTTCTCGTAACGCTCCACAAGCTCCACAAGCTCCATATGCTCTGCGGCATCGACGCTCGATAGGCGCGGCCCCGAATGTTCTAGCCGTTTTTCAATACTCGTTATAGATGATCTAAGTTCAGTGACGACAGAAAGAACATCAGCCAGCGACCGCTGTTCCGGGTTATCACTCTGACGGAGTATCTGTAAATCGAGTGAAACGGAAATTGGTGTCTCTAGCTTGGAAGAATCTTTTTCTAATGATTGAATTTGAGAGATGATTTCTTTTTTTGCTTCTTCAGCGCTATCTAAATCGTGATGGTTAACATGTATTGTTCTTGTGCCGGCGACATCAAATGGAATTTGTTCGCCCTTTTTAATCAATTGAACAAGCGGTTTTCGAATTGCATGACGAATTGCAAGTTCATAGAACACATTTGGGTTGCGGTCGGTAAGGTCTGCAATCACCAGGGAATCTTCAACTATATGTTGAATAATCTGACTGGTGATCATTCCAGGCTCAGAAATTTGATCGGCTCGTACTGGTTCGTATCCACATTCAGCTACCGCAGGCGAGATTACGTGCTTTAATATTTGATCAGATCTTTTGCGGGTCTCGGATTCCGCCTCGCCGATAGGTGCGATAACAAAACATGTTTTTTGTGCCATGAATCACTCCTTCATTTCTTTATTAAGATTGAAAATCTAATGTGTAGCATGCATTGCTCTCATTTGCCTCTTTAGTTTTTGAGAAAATCTTCGAATCTTCTTGGCATCAAGTCTGAAGCTTGAGTCATCAATATCTTTTACTTGGCCTGCTCAACGGTAACGCGCGCATTCGGCGTCTCGCCGAACATTTCGGGCGCATAGAGCGCCTCGATGCGGCTGGGCGGCAGCGAGAAGTTGCCGGCGTTGTTCAGGCGCACGGTGTATTCCATCTTGACCACGCCCTTGGGGAGGTATTCGTAGTAGCTGCGGAAGGCTTCAAAGCTGCGCTCCTCGAAGGCGGTCCAGCCGTAAGCTTCACGTCTTTCGCCTTGCGTGGCGATTTGCGAATCACGCCCCAGGCCGCTGCCGAGAATGGTGGCGCCGGTCGGAATCGGGTCGCTGACGACGACCCAGGTCATGTCGGCGCTGGAGTTGACTTCGAGCGTCACGTGCAGCACGTCGCCGCGCGTGTATTTGCCGGGAGCGGCCTGCTCGACCGGGGTGACGGTTTTCCGGATCGAATAGCCGGCCGCGAATGGCGCCTTCAGCGGCACGGCGGCCACCGATTGGAGCGTCATCCAGGGCTTGCCGCTGCCCTGGTGGGTGACCCGTAGCGTGTCGGATTTCGCGTTCTGGGGCCAGGGCAGGAACAAGGTGTTGTTGCGCAGCTTGCCCGGTGAGGACGGCGCGCCCGAGAAGGTGCCCTGGTGCGCCACGCCCTGCGGATCGCCGGAGCCGATGCGCTCGACGCGGCTCCAGCTCACCTTTTCCTTGAGCGCGCCCAGCGCGGCGGAGGTGAGGCCGGCGACCGGCGTCGATTCAAATTTGCGCGAGAACTGCTCCAGCGCGATGCCGCCCCAGAAGTTGGCCGTGGTGGTGTTCCAGGCGCCGTTGTGCTGGCGGTTGATGAAGCCGCCCACGAGTTTGCCGATGTCGTTCTTCCAGGCCGGGTCGTCCATCACCAGCAGCAGCAGCCGCGCGGTGTTGACGTCGCCGCTGGTCATGAGCCACCACCAGTAGTCCTCCTGTTCGGTGCTGAAGATCAGCTTGGCGCCCTGGTAGCTCAGCCGGGCCTTGAGGATGTTTTCAGCCTCGGCCAGGCGCTGCTGGCGCTGCGGCAGGTCTTGCATGCGCTTGAGAATGGCGGCCCAGTCGATCAGCGCGCTGGTGGGCCACTGGTTCGGCGCGATGGTGATCGAGTCGAGCATGCGCGCCTGCGCTTTGCCGTAGCGCGACAGCGCCTCGATGGCGGCGAGCTTGCGCACGTCCAGATCCTGGCGCGGGCTCCAGAACTTGCGCTCGATGCGCCCTTCGACGAAGGCGCTGAGGCCGCGCTCCATCTGCGCGCGCGCTTCGCTGGGCAGCGCGAAGGCCGGATCGATCTGCGCCGCCTCGTGCGTGGCCGCCAGCAGGTAGGCGGTCAGGGTATCGCTGCCGCGGTTGGTTTCGCCGTCTCGTGGCGGGAAGTAAGTGGCCAGACCGTCCTTGTCGAGGTGGATGGGCAATTGCGCGGCCACCGTGCGCCACAGGGCCGGATCGCGCAGCCCGATGGCTTTGCTGACTTTCTGTTCGAGGCAGGTGAAGGGGTATTTGGCGAACCAGTCGCGCACGCCGGGCATGCCATCGGCGAGTTTGGGTTGCAGCGCCAGACGCAGGCCGCCGCGGCCCGGCAGCGCATCGGCCGGCGGGGCGACCTGCAGCGAGAAGGGGCCGTTGAGCTGGGTCAGCGTGCCCTGCTGCACCGTCAGCGGCACTGCGGGCACGATGCGCTGGTTCAGCTTGAGCGCGTCGCGCGCGTCGCTTTGCGTGTCGCGCGCTTCGATTTCCCAGGGGAGCGATTCGAGGCCGCCGTTTCCGGACTGCGCCGGGATCGTCACGTCCCATGCGGCCTCGCCCGATTGGCCGGCCGCGATTTCCAGCGTCTGCGGCGCGAGTGTGATTTGCGGCGCGCGCGGGGTGATCTCGACCTTCATCGGTTTTTGCGTCGTGTTGCGCAGCGTGAACTGGGCGTGGAAGGTGTCGTCCTCGCGCGCCAACGGCGGCAGGCCGCTGATGATTTGCAAATCCTGCATTGCGGTGATCGTGGTCTGGCCGGTGCCGAACAGGTTCGTGCCCGCGTCGGCCACCGCGACGACGCGGAACTTGGTCAGCGCGTCGTTGAGCGGCACCGTCACCGTGGCCTGGCCTTTGGCGTCGAGCACCACGCGCGGGTCCCACAGCAGCAGCGTATCGAGCAGTTCGCGCACGCCGCTTTTGCCGCCGGCGCCGTCGCCGCCCGCAGGCACCGCCTTGCGCCCGTAATGGCGCCGGCCGACGATTTCCATCTGCGCGGTCGCGGTCTGTACGCCCCAGCTTCGCCGCGTGAGCATCGCGTCGAGCAAATTCCAGCTCGTGTTGGGCATCAGTTCGAGCAGCGCCTGGTCGACCGCGGCCAGCGCCACTTCGGCGCCCGCGGCCGGTTTGCCGTCCGGCAAGCGGCCCGTGATCGTGATCTGGGCTTTGCCGCGCACCGGGTAGATGGACTTGTCGGCATCGACCTTGATTTCAATCTGGTTCGCCTGCGTGCCGACGTGGATTTCAGCGACGCCCAGGCGGTAGGCCGGCTTGCTCAAATCGACCATCGCGGTCGGCGGGACGTAGTCGGAGCTTTCGTGCCAGAACGCGTTCCACCATTCACGCGGTGATTGGTAGCCCCAGGTGAAAAAGCTGTACCACGGCACTTCGCGCAGCCGCCCGCGCAGCGCGAGCACGCTGACGTAAACGTTGGGGCCCCATTCGGGTTTGATCCGCAGGCTGACCGTGGGGTCTTTGCCGTTGAGCTGGACCACGTGCGTTTCGAGCACGCCCTCGCGCTCGACCGCCACCAGCGCGGTGGCGAAACGGAAGGGCATGCGCACCTGGAATTGGGCGAGCTCGCCGGGCTCGTAGTTCTTCTTCTCGGGCAGTACGTCGATGCGGTCGTGGTTTTCGCCGCCGAACCAAAGTTCGCCCTGCTTGCTGACGTAGACCGTGCTGGCCGCCAGGCTCTGGCGGCCGCCCTCGTCGCGCGCGGCGGCAATCAGCTCGATGCGCCCGGCTTCATTGAGCGAGGCTTCGCACAGCAGCAGGCCGCGGCTGTCGCTCTTGCCGCGGCAGATGCGGCCCAGCTTCTTGGTCTCGGTTTTGTTGTCGTAGGTGTAAAAGCCCCCGACCATGCGTTTGCGGCTGGTGGTGGTGATGTGCATCACGGCGTTCACCTCGATCGGCACGCCGGCCTGCGGCTTGCCGCTCAGGTCGAGCGCGAGCGCCTGGAATTTGAGCTTGCCGCCGCGGACCATCCAGTCTTCGGTCTTGATGCCGGCGATCACCGCCGCCGGCCAGAGTGTCTGGGTGTTGTGCAGTGTCTGCACTTCGCCGTTGGGGTCGGCGTAGTTCGCTTCAAGCAGCAGTTCGCGCGGCGCCGGTGAAGCGGGAATTTTGTCGATCGTCACGGTGCCGATGCCGTTGCGGTCGAGCGTGAGCGGCAGCTTGTCGGCGACGATGCGGCCCTCATCGGCGGGGGTGGCGGTTTCATCGTATTCATCGCTGCCGCCGCTGGCGTCTTCCTTTTCGGGCGCGGCGAAGCTGAAGCCGCTGTAGTCGGCGAAGTCGATGGACTTGTCGCGCACCATCGCCGAGACGCGCACCGGCAGGTTGGTGGCCCCGCCGCCGGCGACGTAGTTGATCTGCACGTCGATGGGGAGCGTGGTGGCGGCCACCAGGGGTTTTTTGTTGGCGGGCACGATGCGGCCTTCCAGCACCGGCAGGCGGAATTCCTCGACGCGGAAGCTGCCGGTGTCTTGCCAGCTCTGGTACTCGCTGCCGCCTTCGCTGCGCAAGGCCACTTCGTAGCGGCCGAGCTTGGCCGCCGGCGCAATGGCGAAGGTGCTCTCGGCGCTCAGGCCGCCGGTCTCGGTCTTGCGCCATTTCAGGGGCTGGGTGAACTGCTGGCCGCTGCCGGAATGGGTGATCACCAGCGTGTCGGGCGGCGCCTCGGGCAGGCCGAAACCCTCGCTCGTCAGCGTGCGGATCAGGTGCTTCATCGATACCGTCTCGCCCGCGCGCAGCAGCGTGCGGTCAAAGATGGTGTGGGCGGCGCGGTTGGGTTCCGGCTCGCTGCCGATAGGCAGATTGAAGCGCCAGGGCTCGATGCCGCGCTGCCAGTCGCTCCAGGTGAAGGCCAGATCTTCGACGCCCTTGGCGTCCTTGGCGCGCGCGCTGACGAAATAAGCGCGGGTGTAGTCGTCCCATTCCCCGTCGCCGGAGCAGGTGGGCGCCTCGGGCGAAATGCCGGACAGCCGCGCGATGCCGTTGGCATCGGTGATGCCGACGGCTACTTCCTCGCCGCTGCAGGTCGACACGCGCACCGCCGCGTTCGCCACCGGCTTGCCCTTGTCCAGCGAGGTGACCCAGGCTACCGAGTTCTCGCGTCCGAGCTTGAAGTGCACGGCAAGATTGGTGGCCAGTACGCCGGTGCGCACGTACATCGTGCGCTTGGGGCCGTAGCGATCGTCGAGCAGCGTGCCGCCGAGCTGCTGCGAAGCGATCTCCAGCACGTGGTAGCCGGGCGTGAGCGCAATGCCGATGACTTCCAGCGGGCGCACCTGGCCTTCGGGCGCCTTGGGCAGATTCAGCGTCTTGACGTTTTGCCGTCCGCCCAGCAGCGAGAGCATGCGCGATTGCACGCTGTCGCGGTCGTTCGGATCGATCACCGGCGGCAAGGTGCCCTGCACGTCGCGCTGGGCGCGCTCGCGTGTGATGGAGTAGTTGTCGTTGTAATAACTGAGCTTGCGCATCCACGCGATGATTTCGGCATCGGTTTTGGGATTGAGGTCGCCGACCTTGCCCGGCGTGAAGGCGTAAGCCGCAAGCGCCGGTTCCACGCGCCGCACGGTCAGCGGCATATGGGCGACGCCGTCGGGCTCGGCCAATCGTTCTACAACCCCAAAGGGCGAAGCCGCGAACTTGGCCAGCGGCGGCATCGCGCCGGTCGATACTTTGAGCGGGAAGCTGCCGGGCTCGGCGAGCGCGCGGCCCGAAACGTCTTCGAACTTCTTCGGCAATTCGATCGTGAAAGCCGTCTGCTCGGGAAAGGGCGGCGCGAACTTGATCGACTCGACCTGCGCGTCGGGCTTGTTGGCGATTTCCTCGTCGAAGCTTGGCGCCTGCGGCTTGGCGCCGCCCCTGAGCATGATTTGCGAAGCCAGGGCGCGCGTGACCGGCGCGTTCAATTGCAAGCGCATCGCCCGCAGCGGCAGGCAGCCGGCCTGCGCGTTCTCGCGCTCGCAGGTGAACGTGACCGCGAAGGGTTCACGCACCTCATATGGAAAGCGCCGCTCCACCTTGTTGGCGACGCCCGAGGGCGTGGCAACGCCCTGGCCGTAGATCAACTGCACGTGCGCCGACGGCGCCAGCGCCCGGTTGCATTGCAGCACGGCGAAACGCTGCGGCGCCTTGCCGGCATCTTGCTTGCGGCCGTAGGCCTTGAGCAGCACATTGCGCTGCTCGCCTTCGATCAGCGTGACGGCGATTCGCTCGCCCAGTCCTTCGGCGCTGCACCAAACGTTCTCGCGCAGGCTTTGCGCGGTGGCGGCGCCGTTGAGTTCGAGCATGAAGATCTGATGCTCGTCGATCACGCCGCCGCCGGGGCGGATCGAACGCACGAAAGGGCCGCCGGTGTTGAACTGGTAGCCGCGCGGGCCCGTCAGTTCCGAGCCGGAAGGGGATTTGAATTGCGCTTGGCGCGTGACGGTGCAATTGACGCCTGGCGGCAAATCGTTCTCGAAGTCATAGACCCACTGTTTTTCGCTGGTCCAGCGTCCCGTGCCCTTGGCGGCCTGCGCGTCGGTGCAATTGACGATGAGCGGCGCGCTCGCTTTCGGATCTCCGAATTTCACCGCCGCCTGATCGAAGGTCGCCACGACCTGCCGTACACGGGCGACTTCGCCCTGCGGCGTGAGAGCCGTCACCTGCAGCGCATGGGACTGAAACGATGCCAGCGCCAACACGCCAGCGCCGAGAATTTTTACGGCCCGGTAAGTTTTCACTTGTCGCCTCTTTTGAGATGCGGCAAGCGTAATGGTTTTTTACCCTTCTGTTGGTCAACAAGAGTAATAGGCTTTTTGCCAGATCGCCGCGTATTCGTGCCCGCCCGCGAGGGCGGGAACCGCGGCTTTTTCTCAGTGTTTTAGCGTTCAGCCAAGGCGTACCGGGATGAAGATTTTTTCGTCGCCACGTTGTAACAGAAGTGCTACAGATTGATTTGATTTGGCGACCATTTCGCGCACCTGTTCGATATTGCGCACCGGCGTGCCGTTGATCGCCAGCAGCAAGTCGCCGGCCTGCACGCCGGCCATCGCGGCGGGGCCGCGCGCGTCTTCGATCGCCAGGCCGTAGTCCACCCCGGCCTCCTGCCGCTCTTGCGGTTGCAGGGGGCGCAGCGCCAGCCCCAGCTTGCCTTGGCCGGCCGAAGCATCGTTGCTCCGCGCGACGGGTGTGCCCTGGTCGTTCGCGCTGCCCAGCTTGGCGCTGAGTTCCTGCGCTTTGCCCTGACGCCAGATTTTCATGCGCAGGGCGTCGCCCGGTGATGCCAGGCTGATGATTGCCGGCAGGTCGCCCGAGGAGATGATCGGCTGGCCGTTCACGTTGCGGATGATGTCGCCGCTTTGCAGGCCCGCCCGATCGGCCGGACCGCCTTTTTCGACGCTGGCCACCAACGCGCCTTCGGGCCGGTCGAGCGTGAACGAATCGGCCAGCGCCTGATTGACTTCCTGCACCATCACGCCCAGGCGCGCGTGCTCGACCTTGCCGTGCGCCACGATCTCCTGCTGGATGCGGGTTGCCAGGTCGATCGGAATCGCGAAAGACACGCCCTGGTAGCCGCCGGTGCGCGAGTAGATCTGCGAATTGATGCCCACGACCTGGCCGCGCGTATTGAACAGCGGACCGCCCGAGTTACCGGGATTGACGGCCACGTCGGTCTGGATGAAAGGCACCGCGCTGTCGTCCGGCAGCGTCCGGCCCTTGGCGCTGACGACGCCGGCCGTGACGGTGTTTTCGAAGCCGAAAGGCGAGCCGATGGCCAGCACCCATTCGCCCACTTTGAGCTCGGAGGTTTTGCCCAGCGTCACCACCGGCAGGTTCTTCGCATCGACCTTGAGCACCGCGATGTCGGTCTTGGGGTCGCTGCCCAATACCTTGGCGCGCAGTTCGCGCCGGTCGGTGAGTTTGACGGTGACTTCCTTCGCACCCTTGACCACGTGTGCATTGGTCAACACGATGCCGTCGGCCGTCACGATGAAGCCCGACCCCTGTCCGCGCACCGGCGTCTCGTGCGGGCGGACGCGGTTCCACTGCTGCGGCATGCCCGGCATCTGCGGTTGGAAGCGGCGGAAGAACTCGGCGAAAGGATCGCCCGCGAAAGGCCCGCTGCCGTCCCTTTGCGCCATCTCTTCGGTGCTGGCGTTTGCCAGCACGCTGATATTGACCACGGCCGGGCCGTAGCGTTGCGTGATCTGCGAGAAGTCGGGCAGCGCCACGGGCATGTTCGCCGTGGCTGCCGCAGCGGACGCGGCGGATGTGACTTCGGGCGCCGGCGCCGGTGCTGCGTTCGCGCGCGACAGGGTCAGAGCCGATACGCTCGCGCCGCCGACGACGCCAGCCGTCACGAGCGCCAGCACGAGGCGCGTTGGGGTCAGAGATGCGATACGCATGAGGATGGTTCTCCTTGAAAAGCAATGGCCCGATGGTTGCCGCCTTTGCTTAGGCGACTCTTAAGAACGTGACCGCGAAGAACGTGATCGCAGTTTTCAATGTCATGGACCGCGCGCAGTGCGATGCATGCGAACAACAACACAAGGACATAAGCCGCACAAATCGAGTGCAACGCGAAGGAGCACTTCTCAACTCACATCGTTACTTACATAATCCGGGGAATGGACTTTCTATGTTGACCTGGGACGAAGAAGTCAAGCCATCCTTTCAAAGGAACGTGCAACACGGTTTGCAGCATTCGCTGGCAGACAGCGCGCCAGCCGCCCAACGGTCTTCATCCATCACGCGTGAAGCAGACGGCGCGAACGCATCGTCAAGTCCAATCCAGGCGTTCACGTCGCCGCCGATTCACTGGCGGTCAACGATTTCGTACAGAACACCTGCCGGCGCATCACCGTCTCCGGATGCGGCCGGTTTCCAGTCAGAAGAACAAACACAAACGCGTTCAGGATTTGCCCGCCGCGGCTCGACCCCTGTCCAAGAAACGGGGCCAAGCGGCGGGAAACCGTGTTCATGGCGCTGGCGCGAAGATGCCAGCGCCATGAATCGCTTCGCATGCGATCGTGCGTGCGAAGTGCTTTCAGAAGTTGATTTTTCAGCTTAACCAAGGAGAAAGAAATGGCAACTGCACAGAAGAAACCCGCTGCAAAGAAGGTCGTCGCTGCTAAGAAAGCGCCCGCCAAGAAGGTCGTGGCCAAGAAAGCGGCGCCCGCTAAAAAAGTAGCGGCCAAGAAAGCGCCCGCCAAGAAGGTCGTGGCCAAGAAGGTCGTAGCCAAGAAAGCGGCGCCCGCTAAAAAAGCAGCGCCTGCTAAAAAAGCAGTAGCAGCGGTGAAGAAAGCCGCCCCCAAGGCGCCCGCGAAAAAGAAGGTCGCTAAAAAAGCCGAGAAAAAGGCTCCCGCCCGCCCTGCCCCCGCTCCCGCCGCGCAGACGACGCTGAGCCCGCAGGCCGCTTGGCCCTTCCCGACGGCGAGCAAGCCTTAAGCGTTTGTCGCTTAAAAAGTAAAGGCCCGGTACCTTGTGGTAACCGGGCTTTTTTATTTGCAAGGCATCCGCCTTGGCTGTACCTTGCAGCCAGTTCCTCGGATGCGCAACGCGGTTGTGAAAACCGCGTAAACATTGAAAGGCTCACTTGCTCAACGGACTGTGGCTCGGCTTTTTCATCGCGGCGTTGATCGCCGCGCTGGCGCGCTGGCTGATCGGCGGCGACGCGGCGGTGTTCGCGTCGATGGTCGAGAGCCTGTTCGCGATGGCCAAGCTTTCGGTCGAGGTCATGGTGCTGCTGTTCGGCACGCTGACGCTGTGGCTCGGGCTGTTGCGCATCGCCGAGGAAGCCGGCATGGTGCGGCTGCTTGCGCGGGGGCTCGGGCCGCTGTTCGCGCGGCTGATGCCCACGGTGCCGCGCGGACATCCGGCACTCGGCCTGATGACGATGAGCTTCGCGGCCAACGCGCTCGGGCTGGACAACGCCGCCACGCCCATTGGCCTGAAGGCCATGCGCGAACTGCAGACACTCAACCCCAGCAGCGAGCGTGCGAGCAACGCGCAAATCCTGTTCCTGGTGCTCAACGCTTCGTCGCTGACGCTGCTGCCGGTCACTATCTTCATGTACCGCGCGCAGCAGGGCGCGGCCGATCCGACGATGGTGTTCCTGCCGATCCTGCTGGCGACTGGCGCTTCGGCGCTCACGGGCTTGTTCACCGTCGCGCTGGTGCAGCGCATCCGGCTTTGGGATCCGGTGGTGTTGGCCTACCTGCTGCCGGGTGCGCTGGCGTTGGGCGCTTTCATGGCGTTGCTGTCCACGCTCAACGCCGCGGCGCTCGCGGCGCTTTCCTCACTTCTGGGCAACCTGCTGCTGTTCGGCGTCGTGATCGCTTTTCTGATCGCGGGCGCGATTCGGCGCGTGCCGGTGTACGAGCGTTTCATCGACGGCGCGAAGGAAGGCTTCGCGGTGGCGCGCGACCTGCTGCCCTACCTCGTGGCGATGCTGTGCGCGATCGGTGTGCTGCGCGCTTCAGGCGCGCTCGACTTCGTGCTTGAGGGCATCCGCTGGCTCGTGACGCACGCGGGCTGGGATACGCGCTTCGTGGACGCGCTGCCCACCGCGCTGGTCAAGCCGTTCTCGGGCAGCGCGGCGCGCGCCATGCTGATCGAGACCATGCAAAGCCACGGCGTGGATAGCTTCCCAGCGCTTGCGGCCGCAACGATTCAAGGCAGCACCGAAACCACCTTCTACGTGCTCGCGGTTTATTTCGGCGCCGTGGGCGTGCGTCACGCGCGCCATGCGGTGCCTTGCGCGTTGGCGGCCGAACTGGCCGGCGTGGCGGCGGCGATTGCGGTGTGCTACTGGTTCTTCGGCTGAGAGGCTGAGCGTTGGTGCATGGTCCATGCGGCGTCGCGCAGGCCTTGCTCTTTGTTTCGATAATGCCCCTTGACCCATTTCGCTTCAACGCATGACTCAAGCCGCCGATCGCAAATCCTTTCTCGACCCGCTCGCCGTTTCGCTGCTGGTGGGTTGCTGCGCTTTCTGGGGCTTGCAGCAAATCCTGATCAAGACCACCGTCACCGAGGTGCCTCCGCTGTGGCAGGCGTCGATCCGCATGATCGGCGCGACGGCTCTGTTGTGGTCGTGGTGCCGGTTGCGCGGCGTGAAGCTGTTCGAGCGCGATGGCACGCTGGCCGCTGGGCTGGCCGCGGGGTTGCTGTTTGCGGGCGAGTTCGCCTGCATCTATCTTGGGCTGCAGTACACGGCGGCCTCGCGGCTGACGGTCTTTCTTTATTGCGCGCCTTTCGTCGTCGCGCTGCTGCTGCCGCGCATCGTGCCGACCGAACGGCTGTTGGCGATTCAGTGGGCCGGACTGCTGCTTGCTTTTGCGGGCGTGGTGCTGGCTTTGAGCGAGAGCTTCGGCCAGGTGACCGGCCAGCATTTGCGCGGCGATGCGCTGGCGCTGGCGGCCGGCGTGCTGTGGGGGCTGACGACTTTGACGATCCGCGCGACCCGCCTGGCCGTCGCGCGCGCCGAAAAGACGCTTTTCTACCAACTCGCGGTGACGGCGGTGGCGGCCCCGCTGTTGTCGCTGCTGTGGGGCGAGCGCTGGAGTTTTTCGTATTCGGCTTATGCCTGGACTTCGATCACCTTGCAGACGGTGGTGGGCGCCTTTGCGAGCTATCTCGTATGGGTGTGGCTGCTGCGCCATTACCCGGCAACGCGCGTGTCGTCCTTCACTTTTCTCACGCCGCTGCTGGCGCTGGTGTTCAGCACCGTGCTGCTGCATGAGACGCCGACGCCGCAATTGCTGATTGCGCTCGCCGGGGTCGGCGCTGGGATCGTGCTGGTCAACCGGCGGGTAGCCTGACGCTTGATCTTGTCGATCTTGTCGGCCCTGGCGCGCTCAAACCACGCCTGACTGGCGCAGCGCCGCGATCTCGTGCGCGCCCAGGCCCATCTGCGCGAGCACTTCGTCGGTGTCTTGCCCCAGCGTGGGGGGCGCGCGCCGCAGCACCGGCGGCGTCTTGCTTAGACGCAGCGGACTGGCAACGCCGGCGATCGACGTGATGCCGTCGCCCGCGTCGCGCGGCAGCGTGACCGCAAGGCCGCGCGCCTTGACCTGCGCATCGTCGAAAGCCTGCGCGATGTCGTTGATCGAACCGCAGGGGACGGTTTTTTCTTCAAGCAAGGCGATCCACTCGGCGGTGGTGCGCGTGCGCGTGACGGCATCGATCATCGGGATCAGCTCATCGCGGTGCTTGACGCGCATGGTGTTGGTTGCAAAGCGCGGCTCGTTCGCCCACTCGGCATGGCCGGCCACTTCGCAAAAGCGCGCGAACTGGCCGTCGTTGCCGACCGCCAGCAGCATCGAGCCGTCCCGGGTCGGAAAATCCTGGTACGGCGCGAGGCTCGGATGCGTGTTGCCCTGACGGCGCGGCGCGACGCCGGTGTTGAGGAAGGCGCTTGCCTGGTTCGCGAGGACGGCGATGCCTACGTCGAGCAGCGCCATGTCGATGTACTGGCCGCATCCGGTGCGGTGGCGCACTTCGAGCGCGGCAAGGATCGCGCTGCACGCATAGACGCCGGTAAACAGATCGTTGAGCGCCACGCCCACCCGCAGCGGGCCGCCGCCGGGTTCGTCGTCGGGACGGCCGGTGATGCTCATCATGCCGGCCGTGGCCTGGATCATGAGATCGTAGCCGGCGCGGTGCGCGTAGGGCCCGTCCTGGCCGAAGCCGGTGATGCTGCAGTAGATCAGGCGCGGGTTTTCGGCGGCTAGGCTGGCGTAGTCGAGCCCGTACTGCGCAAGCCCGCCGGTCTTGAAATTCTCGATCAGGATGTCGCTGCCCAGCGCTATGCGCCGCACCAGCGCGCTGCCCTCGGGTTTGGCGATGTCCACCGTGACTGATCGCTTGTTGCGGTTGCAGGCGGTGTAGTAGGTGGACTGGCGGGTGTCGTGGCCCTGCGCGTCTTTGAGGAAAGGCGGCCCCCAGGCGCGGGTGTCGTCGCCGGCGCCGGGGCGTTCGATTTTGATCACGTCCGCGCCGAGATCGCCGAGCATCTGCGCGCACCACGGCCCCGCCAGGATGCGCGAGAGATCGAGCACCTTGAGGCCTTCCAGCGCGCCTCCGGTAGAAGAAGAGTGGGATTGATTCATCTTGATAACCATCAATGTGTTTTCACGCCTGCGTGGCACGGGGCAACCTGGAGCCGGCAGTTGAAGGCGTTCGCCAGCGCGAACGCCTCCGGCCCGCAAAGCCATGGCGCCCGATCGTGACGAGCGCCGGTATCAGTTCGCGAAGGCGGCAATGCCCGTCATCGCACGTCCCAGGATCAGCGCGTGGATGTCATGCGTGCCCTCGTAAGTGTTGACCACTTCGAGGTTGACCAGGTGGCGCGCGACGCCGTACTCATCGCTGATGCCGTTGCCGCCCATCATGTCGCGCGCCATGCGGGCGATGTCCAGCGCCTTGCCGCAGGAGTTGCGCTTCATCAGCGAAGTGGTCTCCACCGCCGCGCTGCCTTCGTCCTTCATGCGGCCCAGGCGCAGGCAGCCCTGCAGGCCGAGCGTGATTTCGGTTTGCATGTCGGCGAGCTTTTTCTGGATCAGCTGATTGGCCGCCAGCGGACGGCCAAACTGCTTGCGATCAAGCACGTACGTGCGCGCGCGGTGCCAGCAATCTTCGGCCGCGCCCAGCGCGCCCCAGGCAATGCCGTAGCGCGCGCTGTTCAGGCAGGTGAAAGGCCCCTTCAAGCCCTGCACCTCGGGGAATGCGTTTTCCTCGGGGCAGAACACACCGTCCATCACGATCTCGCCGGTAATGCTTGCGCGCAGGCCCACCTTGCTGTGGATGGCCGGAGCGGACAGGCCCTTCATGCCCTTTTCCAAAATGAAGCCGCGGATCGGGCCGACCGCGCCGCTTTCGCTGACTTCCTTGGCCCAGACCACGAACACGTCGGCGATCGGGCTGTTGGTGATCCACATCTTGCTGCCGCGCAGCTCGTAGCCGCCCGCAACTTTTTTCGCGCGCGCGGCCATGCTGCCGGGGTCGGAGCCGTGGTCAGGCTCGGTCAGGCCGAAGCAGCCGATCCATTCGCCGGTGGCGAGCCGGGGCAGGTACTTGCGCTTTTGCTCCTCGGTGCCGAATTCGTGGATCGGCACCATCACCAGCGAGCTTTGCACGCTCGCCATCGAGCGAAAGCCCGAATCGACGCGTTCGATCTCGCGTGCGATCAGGCCATAAGTGACGTAGTTCAGGCCCGGGCCGCCGTATTCCTCGGGAATGGTCGGGCCCAGCATGCCCAGCGCGCCCATTTCGCGGAACACCGCCGGATCGCTTTCGCCCTTGCGAAAACCTTGAAGCACGCGCGCGGCCAGACGGTCTTGGCAGTACGCGCCAGCCGCATCGCGGATCGCGCGTTCATCGTCGCTGAGTTGCCGATCCAGCAGCAGTGGATCGTCCCAGTGGAAAACAGCTTTACTCATTGTGTATGTATCTCATCATCGAAATCGAAACGGCGATCGTAGCGGCCACCCGAAGCGGGAGCAAGCGATCGCTCTCTCAATTTGTAGTATGGGTCTTGGGTGGACATCTGAATACCCCCTCGCGCTCCGGGCTGCGCAGGCCGCGCGGGATGGATCCGGAGCTTTCCTTGCTAAGGGATTGCCCTAGAAGCAGGGCGCGCAATGTGGGCGAATATTAAAACTTGTATCAAACGGATAATCGAACGGATAGACTCCAGCACAAGGGCAGGTCATCCTCGGTTCCGAATGATTCGGGTTCATGGGAGGCTAAGGCAGCCCGCATCTCCAAAAAATCGGAAGGATGGTAAGAACAGATGGAATCGTTCTATCAAATCATGCGCAGCCAGGGCGTGACCCGGCGCAGCTTTACGAAGTTTTGCAGCCTCACGGCCACGGCCATGGGATTGGGGCCGGCCTTCGTGCCGCGCATTGCCCATGCTCTCGAAAACAAGCCGCGCACGCCGGTGATCTGGCTGCACGGGCTGGAGTGCACCTGTTGCACCGAATCGTTCATCCGCAGCGCGCATCCGCTGGCCAAGGACGCGATTTTGTCGATG
>CAYTPC010000072.1:0-18702 GCA_964439605.1 uncultured Burkholderiaceae bacterium | reverse complement strand
GCGAACCTGATCACCTCCGATCACGACGCGAACGACAAACCCTTCCTGACCGGCGAGCGCACGCAGGAAGGCTTCTACCGCGTGAGAAACGGTCTTGAGCAAGCCATCAGTCGCGGCGTGGCCTATGCGCCTTACGCCGATCTCGTGTGGTGCGAAACGGGCACGCCCGACCTCGGATTCGCCCGCGAATTCGCGCAGGCCGTGCATGCGGCGAGCCCGGGCAAGCTGCTGTCGTACAACTGCTCGCCGTCGTTCAACTGGAAGAAGAACCTCGACGACAAGACCATCGCCGCGTTCCAGGACGAACTTTCGGCGCTGGGCTACAAGTACCAGTTCATCACGCTAGCCGGCATTCACATCAACTGGTACAACACCTTCAAGTTCGCGAACGCCTATGCGAACGGCCAAGGCATGAAGCACTACGTCGAGATGGTGCAGGAGCCCGAATTCGCGGCGCGCGAGCAGGGCTACACCTTCGTGTCGCACCAACAGGAAGTTGGCGCCGGTTATTTTGACGATGTGACCACGGTCATCCAGGGTGGTTCGTCCAGCGTCAAGGCGCTGACGGGCTCGACCGAGGAAGAGCAGTTTCACTAAACTGGATCGTCAATGATCGATGAAGCCTGGCCTCGTGCCAGGCTTTTTTCTGTGTGCGTCCGGCAGGGAACGCTTGCGGATGCAAGTCCAGCCATGCGTTGGTCACGGCAAGTGAACCTAAAGCGGCGGTTGAGACAAAAGTTTTATGCACGCGCACGGGCGCGACGCCGAATGTGTTGTACGCTGGCGAATAGAATCAGAATTGGCCCCTAATGACCATAGCGGCGACAAGGCACGCCCGAGACAACCACCATCGATGAAGAGCCCCCTATGACTCCTGAAGAAATCCTCGCTCAATTCGGCCCCCGCGAAACCATGGAATACGACGTCGTCGTGGTTGGCGCCGGTCCGGCCGGCCTATCCACGGCGATCCGTCTCAAACAGTTGGCCGCGCAACGGGGCAACGACATCTCAGTGGTGGTGCTCGAAAAAGGCTCCGAGCCCGGCGCGCACATTCTGTCGGGCGCGATCATGGATCCGCGCGCGCTCACCGAATTGCTGCCCGACTGGCGCGAGCGCGGCGCACCGCTGAACCAGCCGGTCACGCAGGACACGGTTCTGTTCCTCTCTGAGAAGGGCGCCACGCGCACACCCAATTTCCTGTTGCCCAAAAACTTCCACAACGAAGGCAACTACATCATCAGTCTGGGCAATCTGGTGCGCTGGCTCGCGAAGCAGGCCGAAGAACTCGGGGTGGAGATATTCCCGGGCTTCGCCGCAGCCGAAGTGCTCTACAACGAAGATGGCTCGGTCAAAGGCGTGGCCACCGGCAACATGGGCATGGGCAAGGACGGCAAACCGACCGACCATTTCCAGATCGGCATGGAGTTGCACGCCAAGTACACCATCTTCGCCGAAGGCGCGCGAGGCCACCTGGGCCGCCAGCTCATTGCGAAATTCAAGCTCGACGAAGACCGGGACCCGCCGAGCTTCGGCATCGGCATCAAAGAGCTGTGGGAAATCGATCCGGCGCGCCACCAGCCCGGCTTGGTGATCCATACGGCCGGATGGCCGATGGATTCGGCCACCTATGGCGGCTCCTTCATCTATCACGCGGAGAACAACCAGCTCATCATCGGCTACGTGGTCGGGCTCAATTACCAGAATCCGCACCTCAGCCCCTTCGAGGAATTTCAGCGAATCAAGACGCACCCGAACGTGCGCTGGTACTTCGAAGGCCAGGATAAGGGCCTGAAGGCCCCCAAGCGCCTGTCTTATGGCGCGCGCGTCATCAACGCCAGCGGACTGCTCGCATTGCCCAAGACGGTATTCCCGGGTGGCGCACTGGTGGGTTGCGATGCAGGCTACCTGAACGTCAGCCGTATCAAAGGCAGCCATGCCGCCATCAAGACCGGCATGCTCGCGGCCGAGGCCGCATTCGAAGCGGTTATCGCCAACCGCCAGCACGACGAATTGACTGCCTATCCCGAGGCTTTCGAGGCGAGCTGGCTGCACGAAGAACTCAACAAAGACCGCAATTTCAAAACCTGGTTCAAGAAAGGCATCGTCGTCGGAACCTTGATGACCGGCATCGAGCAATGGTTGTTGCGCGGCCGCATCCCTTGGACCATCCACCGCAAGGAAGCCGATCACATCGGCCTGAAGCCGGCGGCCAAGTGCAGCAAGATCGACTATCCGAAGCCCGACGGCAAACTCACCTTCGACCGGCTCTCTTCGGTATTCATCAGCAACACCAACCACGAGGAAAACCAGCCGGCGCACCTGACGCTCAAAGACCCGGCGGTGCCCGTGCGAGTCAACCTGTCCAAGTACGCCGGTCCCGAGGCGCGCTACTGCCCGGCCGGCGTCTATGAATTCGTGGACGGCGAAGACGGCCAGCAACGGCTGCAAATCAACGCGCAAAACTGCCTGCACTGCAAGACTTGCGACGTCAAGGATCCGACACAGAACATCGTATGGGTTACGCCCGAAGGTGGCGGCGGGCCGAACTACACCGGGATGTAAGAGTCTGTTTACGATCTATTCGAGGCCGCGCTGTCGTATAGCAGGCTAGAATCAACTATTGCGATAACCCACAAGGGCGAGAAAGGCATCCTGGTTATGACACCGCGAACTCCTTCGATGAGCACCAACGGTTCCACGGGCCGGTAGTCGCGCGGTTCGCCATCAGTCAATCATCAGGGAAAGCGCGGCAAAGCCCGCGCTTTTTTCTTTTTCGAAAAGACGGTTCTCCTCATGATCCATATCACGCTTCCAGATAACTCGTGCCGTGAGTTTCCAGGCCCGGTTTCAGTGGCCGACGTTGCCAAGGCCATCGGCCCTGGCTTGGCCAAGATGACCTTGGCCGGAAAGGTCGATGGCAAGCTCGTCGATGCTTGCGACCTCATCGGCCATGACGCGAAACTGCAAATCATTACGCCAAAGGACGAAGAGGGGCTGGAGATCATTCGCCACTCTTGCGCGCACCTCGTAGGCCATGCGGTCAAACAACTCTACCCGGATGCCAAGATGGTGATCGGCCCGGTGATTGAGGAAGGCTTCTACTACGACATTGCCTGCGGTCGCCCCTTCACGCCCGAGGACATGGCCGCCATCGAGCAGCGCATGCGAGAGCTGATCGCGCAGGATTACGACGTCATCAAGAAGATGACGCCGCGCGCCGAAGTGATCGAAGTCTTCCGCTCGCGCGGTGAGGACTACAAGCTGCGGCTGGTCGACGACATGCCCGACGAGCAGGCAATGGGCCTGTACTTCCATCAGGAATACGTGGACATGTGCCGCGGCCCGCATGTACCGAATACGCGTTTTCTCAAGGCGTTCAAGCTCACCAAGCTGGCGGGGGCCTACTGGCGTGGCGATGCGCGCAATGAACAGCTTCAGCGGATCTACGGTACGGCCTGGGCCGATAAGAAACAGCTTGACGACTACATCCGCCGCATTGAAGAAGCCGAGCGGCGCGACCATCGCCGGCTCGGCAAAGAACTCGATCTGTTTCATATCGACGATGTCGCGCCGGGCGTGGTGTTCTGGCATCCCAAGGGCTGGGCGATCTGGCAGGCCGTTGAGCAGTACATGCGGCAGGTCTATCGCGACACCGGCTATCAAGAGGTCAAGGGTCCGCAGATCCTTGACAAAAGCTTGTGGGAGAAAACGGGTCACTGGCAGAACTATCGCGAGAGCATGTTCATCACCGAGTCGGAAAAGCGCGACTATGCGCTCAAACCGATGAATTGCCCCGGCCATGTGCTGATTTTCAAGAGCGATTTGCGCAGCTACCGCGACTTGCCGCTCCGCTATGGGGAATTCGGCCAATGCCACCGCAACGAGCCGTCCGGCGGGCTGCATGGCATCATGCGCGTGCGTGGTTTCACGCAGGACGACGGGCACATTTTCTGCTCCGAAGACCAGATTCTTGAAGAATGCGTGGCCTACACGGCGCAGTTGCAGAAGGTCTACACCGATTTCGGCTTTACCGACATCGTCTACAAAGTCGCCACGCGCCCTGAGCACCGTGTGGGCTCCGACGCGTTATGGGACAAAGCTGAACATGCCTGCATGGAGGCGCTGCGCCGTTCGGGCGTGCAGTTCGTCATCTCGCCGGGCGATGGCGCTTTCTACGGTCCGAAGATCGAATACACGCTCAAGGACGCGATTGGCCGCCAGTGGCAATGCGGCACGATCCAGGTTGATTTCAACATGGCCGAGCGCCTCGGCGCCGAGTACGTCACCGAATCGAGCGGCCGTGCGCATCCGGTGATGTTGCATCGCGCGATCGTCGGCAGCCTCGAGCGCTTCATCGGCATGTTGATCGAGCACCATGCGGGCGCGCTGCCGGCTTGGCTGGCTCCGGTGCAGATGGCAGTCCTCAACATCAGCGAAGGGCAGGCCGATTATGCGGATAGCGTGGCGAAAACGCTGCGCAATCAAGGGCTTAGAGTGGCGCTTGACCTGCATAACGAAAAGATCACGTATAAAATACGCAAGCATTCACTGCAAAAGCTTCCTTACATTCTTGTCGTTGGCGATAAGGAAAGGGAGGCTGGTGCCGTTGCAGTGCGCGCCCGGGGCAATATCGACCTCGGCGTCATGTCTCTGGAAGCATTCTCAAAAAAGATTGCTGAAGACATACAACACAGGCGCTGATTTTCCCGATTTGCGCAGGCAGTGCAAAGGGAAAATCGGTTCTTTGTGGGCGTCGCGCGGACGGCTAACGCCATGATTCATGGCATTTTGATTCTAGGATTCTGACCATCGCTACTGGATTTCGCGACCGCCGCCAGCGAGAAGAACGGCAACATCGCCTGAACCGGGAAATTATGGCGCCGGAAGTGCGCCTGTTCGGGCCCGACAACGAACCGTTGGGCGTCGTCCAACTCGCCGAGGCGCTGCGCCTGGCTGGCGAGCACGACGTCGATCTGGTGGAAGTGGTTGCAGCGGCGCATCCGCCCGTCTGCCGGCTGATCGAGTACGGCAAGTTCAAGTACCACGAGCAGAAGAAGGCGGCTGAGGCCAAAGCCAAGCAAAAGGTTATCGAGGTCAAGGAAGTCAAGTTCCGGCCCGGTACCGACGAAGGCGACTACAACATCAAGATGCGCAACATACGGCGCTTTCTTGACGATGGGGACAAATGCAAGATCACGCTGCGTTTTCGTGGCCGGGAGATCATGCACCAGGAACTCGGACTGGCACTGCTGCAGCGCATCCGTGACGAACTTGGCGACTCCATCATGGTCGAGCAGTTTCCCAAGCTCGAAGGCCGGCAGATGATCATGATGATCGCGCCGGGCCGCAAGAAGACAGGCGGCGCAGCCAAACCGGCGGGAGCCGAACTGGTGGCGCCATAGCGCCCTGAAATCTGCGATAATCACAAGTTCCGCGTTGCCTTCGGGGGCGTGGAATTTTGAAGGAATTTCGTGCCGGGTGCTTACTTCGGCGCGGAATCAAGAAGTGGCTCGGGGCTGACAAGCCTGCCGGAAAAGATGTCCGCAGCGCCTCGCGAGCACAACCAAAAGGAGCATTCTGATGCCCAAGATGAAGACCAAAAGCAGTGCGAAAAAACGTTTTCGCGTTCGTCCCGGTGGCACCGTCAAACGTGGCCAAGCCTTCAAGCGTCATATTCTGACCAAGAAGACCACCAAAAACAAACGCCATCTGCGTGGCGCCACGGCGGTTCATGAGACCGATATGGGTCATATCGCCGCAATGATGCCCGGCATGGGCGTTTAATCAACTCGACGGACCCGAAGAAGGAGTACACACATGCCTCGCGTCAAACGTGGCGTTACCGCCCGCGCTCGTCACAAGAAAGTTCTCGCCCTAGCCAAGGGCTTCCGCGGTCGCCGCGGCAACGTTTTCCGCGTTGCCAAACAGGCGGTGATGAAGGCCCAGCAATACGCCTATCGCGATCGCCGCACCAAAAAACGCGTGTTCCGTCAATTGTGGATCGCGCGTATCAACGCCGCTGCGCGTGAACTGGGCCTGACCTACAGCCAGTTCGCCAACGGTATCCGCAAGGCCGGTATCGAGATCGATCGCAAAATGCTTGCCGATATCGCAGTGCACGACAAGGCCGCTTTTGCCGGCATCGTGGAGCAGGTCAAGGCCAAGCTGGCTGCTTGACGCCGCACGTTGGACGGCCGGTCTGCTGACGGCTGGTCCGCTCCACGGTACAAAGGGCTGGCGCTTTCGGGCTCCAGCCTTTTTGTTTTTTCGCTCCTATCCTATTGACAGTAGCTTTTCCATCGATAGCCGCCATGAACGAGTTGGACATTCTGGTCGACAACGCCCGCAGTGCGTTCGCACAAGCCAAGACACCCGCGGAGCTTGAAAACGCGAAGGCGCAGTTTCTCGGCAAGTCGGGCCGCATCACCGAACTGATGAAGGGCATGGCTGCGCTGCCGGTCGAGGAGAAAAAGTCACGCGGCGCGGCCATCAATGTGGTCAAGCAGGGGATCGAAACCCAGTTGGCCGCGCGCCGCCAGGAGCTCGCCGATGAAGAGCTTGCCAGGCAATTGCAGGCAGAGGCGCTTGACGTGACGCTGCCCGGACGGCGCCGTGCCGGTGGTGGCTTGCACCCGGTGACGCGTGCCCAGGAGCGGATCGAGGCGATTTTTTCCAGCATGGGCTTCGATGTGGCCGATGGCCCGGAGATCGAGACCGACTGGCACAGCTTTACCGCACTGAACAACCCGCCCAACCATCCAGCGCGTTCGATGCAGGATACTTTCTACGTCGACGTGAGGGACGAGGAAGGGCTGCTGCTCAATCTGCGGCCGCATACCTCGCCGATGCAGGTGCGCTATGCGCAGGCGCACGTACGCAAGTACGCCGGGCAAGCGCACATGCCCGACATTCGGGTCATCGCGCCTGGGCGCACCTACCGCGTGGACAGCGACGCCACGCATTCGCCCATGTTTCATCAGGTCGAAGGCTTGTGGATCGGCGAGAACGTCAGCTTCAAGGATTTGAAGGTGATGTACCTGGATTTCGTCCAGGCCTTTTTCGAGACCGATGCGCTCAAGCTGCGCTTCCGTCCGAGCTATTTCCCCTTTACCGAGCCCAGCGCCGAGATCGACATCATGTTCGAACAGGGCCCCTTGGCCGGCCGCTGGCTTGAGGTCTCCGGTTCAGGCCAGGTGCATCCGCAGGTGGTGCGCAACATGGGGCTCGATCCCGAGCGTTACATCGGTTTCGCCTTCGGCTCGGGCATCGACCGTTTGGCGATGCTGCGCTATGGCGTGAGCGACTTGCGCCTGTTTTTCGACGGCGATCTGCGCTTCCTGGGCCAATTCCAATAACACCCATAACACGACGACGAGATTTCGAGATGCAATTTCCAGAATCCTGGCTGCGTGCGTTCTGCAATCCCGCGCTTTCCAGTGAACAGCTCGCCGAGACGCTCACGATGGGTGGCCTGGAGGTCGAAGAGCGCCGTTCGGTCGCACCGGCATTTACCAAGGTGGTGGTCGGCCAGATCAAGGAGGCGCAGCAGCACCCGAATGCCGATCGCCTGCGCGTGTGCCAGGTTGACGCCGGCCAAGGCGGCTTGCTCACAATCGTCTGCGGTGCGCCGAATGCGCGCGTGGGCATCAAGGTGCCATGCGCACTGGTGGGCGCCGAATTGCCGCCGGGCGAAGATGGCAAGTCTTTCAAGATCAAGCTGGGCAAGTTGCGTGGCGTCGAGAGCCAGGGCATGCTGTGTTCGGCGCGTGAACTGCAGTTGAGCGGTGACCACGGCGGCCTGCTTGAACTTGCGGCTGATGCGCCGGTTGGCAAAGACGTGCGCGAGGTGCTCGCGCTGGACGAGGTGCTGCTCACCCTGAAGCTCACGCCAAACCTTGCGCACGGCCTGAGCGTCTATGGCGTTGCGCGTGAGCTTTCGGCGCTTACCGGCACGCCGCTGCACACGCCGGAGATTCCTGCGGCAGCCGTCACGCACGATGAGTGCCGTCCGGTGAAAGTGCAAGCACCGGAGCTGTGCGGGCGCTTCTCGGGCCGCGTGGTACGCGGCGTGAACACGCGCGCCGCGACGCCGGCCTGGATGGTCGAGCGGCTGGAGCGCTGCGGTCAGCGCAGCGTCTCGCCGCTGGTGGATATCTCGAATTACGTGATGTTCGAATACGGCCAGCCGACGCACATCTTTGATCTCGACAAAATTCACGGCGGCCTCACGGTGCGCTGGGGCCGCGCGGGCGAACAGCTCAAGCTGCTCAACGGCAACACGGTCACGGTGGACGAGCAGGTCGGTGTGATTGCCGACGAGCATGAAATCGAATCGCTCGCGGGCATCATGGGCGGTGACGCCACGGCGGTGTCCGACAGCACGCGCAATATCTACATCGAGGCGGCCTTCTGGTGGCCGCAGGCTATGCAGGGCCGCTCGCGCCGCTACAACTTTTCCACCGATGCCGGGCACCGCTTCGAACGCGGCGTCGATCCGAGCCGCACGGTGCAAATCATCGAGCGGATCACGCAATTGGTGCTCGATATCTGCGGCGGGCAGGCCGGTCCGATCGACGACCAGCGGCTGCGTCTGCCCGAGCAGCGCCCGGTGACCCTGCGCGTTGCGCGCGCCGCGCGCGTGATCGGCATGCCGTTGACGCAGGCGCAATGCCGTGATGCCTTGCAGCGCCTGGGCTTTGCGATCGAGGAGGGTGAAGGCACGCTGGTGGTGACGCCTCCCCCCTACCGTTTCGACCTTGCGATCGAGGAAGACTTGATCGAGGAAGTCGCCCGCCTGATCGGCTACAACAGCTTGCCGGCCACGTCGCCGCTCGGGCCCATCGCCGCCCGCGCCCGGCCCGAGTCATTGCGCGGTTGCTTCGCGATACGGCATCGGCTGGCCGATCTGGGTTATCAGGAGACGATCAACTTCAGCTTTGTCGAGGCGCGCTGGGAAACGGAACTCGCGGGCAATGCCGATCCGATCAAACTGCTCAACCCGATCGCAAGCCAGATGAGTGTGATGCGCTCGTCGCTGATCGGTTCGCTCCTGCAGGTGCTCAAGTTCAACCTTGACCGCAAGGCGCCGCGGGTGCGTGTGTTCGAGATCGGCCGTGTGTTCATGCGCGATGAATCGGTGCAGGCTTGCGACCACAGCGTCAAGGGCGTGCGCCAGCCGATCCGTGTCGTCGGCCTTGCCTGGGGCGATCCGGCAGAGGCACGCTGGGAAGGCAAGCCGCAGCGCGTGGATTTCTTTGACGTCAAAGGCGACGTCGAGGCATTGCTTGCGCCGTTCAGGCCGGTCTTCGAGCGCGCCGAACATCCGGCGCTGCATCCGGGCCGCGCGGCGCGCGTACTTGTCGATGGCCGCGAAATCGGCGTGATCGGCGAACTGCATCCGCGTTGGCGTCAGCAATGGGAGTTCCCGCAAGCGCCGGTACTGTTTGACCTCGATTTCGATGCGGTTGCGGCGCATCCGCTGCCGAATGCCAAACCCGTGCCGCGCCAGCAGCCCGTTGAGCGCGATTTGGCGCTGGTGGTGGCCGAGCCGGTGACGCACCAGGCGCTGATCCAGGCAATCGAGGACGCGGCGGCCGGATCCGCGCTGCAACGTGCAACACTGTTCGATATCTACCGGCCGCAGCCGGACGGCCAATCGACCGGCGGCCTATCGGTTGGCGAGAAAAGCATGGCGGTTCGCCTGGTGTTCAATAGCGACACGGCAACGTTGACCGACGAGCAGATCGAACCGGTGCTGCGTACCATCGTCGAAGATCTGAGCCGCCGGTTTGGGGCACGCCTACGCGGATGAGGAACCATGGAAATCACGATTGAAGCCGTTGAAACACCTGCGTTGACCAAGGCGCAGTTGGCCGATCTGCTGTTCGAACAGATCGGCTTGAACAAGCGTGAATCGAAGGATATGGTCGATGCCTTCTTCGACCTGATTACGAGCCGGTTGGTCGAGGGCGACGATGTAAAAATTTCCGGCTTCGGCAATTTCCAGATTCGCGTGAAGGCGCCGCGGCCTGGGCGCAATCCGCGCACCGGCGAGGCCATTCCGATCGCCTCACGCCGCGTGGCGACGTTTCACGCCAGCGCCAAGCTCAAGGAGCAGATCCAGGGTGGCGTGGCAACCGAAGTCGAATGGAATCTCGGCCTCGATTGATTCCGGTGTCTGCAGAGCCCTTCGTGCGAGTGGAGTAATCTACTAAACTTTCCGCGCATTACTGGCTTGGTTCCAATGAAAACAGCGCTTCCGCCGATTCCTGTCAAACGTTATTTCACAATCGGTGAGGTGGCCGAACTGTGCGGTGTCAAGCCGCACGTGTTGCGCTATTGGGAGCAGGAGTTCACCCAGTTGCGCCCGATGAAGCGCAGGGGAAACCGGCGTTACTACCAGCATCATGAAGTGCTGATGATCCGGCGCATTCGCGACCTGCTTTACGACCAGGGCTTCACGATCAGCGGCGCGCGCAACCGGTTGCAGGAACTGGGGCAAGCCGAGCACGAACAGCACAAGAGCGGTGATCCATCCACTGAAGGCACCGAAGCCGATAAGGCCGCGTCGGCCGGAAGCAGCGCCGCGCCGCGCCAAGCGGATGCGCGGTGTACTGTCGAGGCGGCCTTGCAATTGAGCTTGCTGCGTCGCGAACTCATCGAGATTCGGGAGCTACTGGCAGTCGGACACTCGATCGCAAGCGGGCAGCCAGATCATATCGGCTGATCCGGGCTGCCGCAGGAGCCCGTTCGTCACGGGCGAGTCATCGCCGGGTGATCAGCGTTTTCTCTTTTTTGGCTGCGCGCCGTGGTGTTTTTTTCGCGCGCTTTGCTGCATGCTGTGTTTACCGCCGTGGGCGGACGCCCTGATGCCTGAGCCGACCCGTGCGTTGTGCGAGGCGTATACCGGCAGATAGACCACCACCATGTAGCCGCGCGTGAATACGTGATTGGAGTTGACGTCGTTCCACCGGGCCACGTTCGTGGCAGGGAGGCGGTAGCGTCGCGCGATGCTGGCAACGCTGTCGTGGTTGCCTGCGCGCACGACGGTGCGGCGTGTGGTGACTTCGGGCTGGAAGCTCAGGGTGCCGTTGTCGGCCACGGCGGCATTGACATCCTCATGCACTCGGGATGAGCGCGGCACGATCAGCGTCGAACCAGCCTTGATTTTCATTTGCGGCGGGATCTTGTTGAGTGCGCGCAGGTCGGCTTCCCTCATGCCGACGCTTTGCGCAGCGTCGGCCACGGTCATGGTGCGCGGGACGACCCATGCGGTCCAACTGGCGTACTGGCCTTCGCTGTAGGCCTGGAAATTACGCTGGAAGACGGCTGCGTTGTCCCAGGGCAGCAGGATCTCGGGGGTTCCCGCGGCCAGCAGGACCGGTTTGTGTGCGGCCGGGTTCAAGGCACGGAAATCCTCGATCCGGACATCGGCGAGCTTGGCCGCCAGCTCCACGTCGAGGTCGCGCGTGAGCTTGACCGTGTCGAAATACGGGTGGTTGGGGATCATCGGCAGATCGGTGCCGAATCTGGCCGGGTCCGCCACGATGTTCTTCAGCGCCTGCAGCTTGGGTACGTAGAGCCGTGTCTCGCCTGGCATGGAGAGGTCGCTGTAGGTGGTCGGCAGACCGGCGCGGTTGTTCTTCGCGATGGCGCGGCTGACGTTGCCTTCGCCCCAGTTGTAGGCGGCCAGCGCCAGTTGCCAGTCGCCGAACATGTCGTACAGGCGCTGCAGGTAGTCCAGCGCGGCGCGTGTGGAGGCAATCACGTCACGGCGGTCGTCCCGGAAGACGTTTTGCTTGAGAGCGTAGTTGCTGCCGGTCGCGGGCATGAATTGCCACATGCCGGTCGCGCGGGCGCTGGAGATGGCCTGCGGGTTGAAGGCGCTTTCGACGTAAGGCAGCAGCGCCAGCTCAGTGGGCATGTTGCGGCGTTCAAGCTCCTCGACGATGTGGAAGATGTATTTGTTCGAGCGGTTGATCATGCGCTCGATGTATTCGGGCCGGCCCGCGTACCACTGTTCGCGGTTGCGCACCAGGTCGCTGTCGAGGTCCGGCATCTTGAAGCCGCGGCGGATGCGATCCCAGACGTCGGTTGGCGGCGTCAGGGTGGCCACGTCGCGCAATTCGGGCGAGGTTGACGACTGTTTGATCGGCTGCAGTGGCGCATTGCTCTGCGGTGTGCGCGGGCTGGCAGAGCTGGCAGGGCTGGCCGGGTTGATCGGGCGTACGGCCGACCGGTTGTATTTCGCCGGAGGTTGGGGAGCGGGAGCGGTGCAGCCGGCCAATAGCACAACACCTGCAACGAGGCAGACGGTAAGGGATTTCATCAAAACTGGTTTTTCCATTGGCGCAGCGCAGCAAAGACTTCGACCGGCGATGCGGCGGCGTCCAGGCCGGCGTGCTGGCGCACCATTTTGGTGACGCAAGCTTCGCGGCTACGCAAGAAAGGATTGATCAGGCGTTCGGTCGCGATGTGCGAGGGCAGTGTGGGCTCCCCCTGCGAACGTTGTGTTTCGCAATACGCGATGTATTCGGCGATTTCGGTATTTTCCGGTTCCACTGCCTGTGCAAAGCGCAGGTTCGACAGCGTGTATTCGTGGGCACTGCAAACCCGGGTTGTGCCGGGCAGGGCAGCCAGCGTGTCGAGCGAGCGCAGCATTTGTGCCGGCGTGCCTTCGAACAGGCGGCCGCAGCCGCCGGAGAAAAGGGTATCGCCACAAAACACCAGGGGCGCAAGCTCCGCCGCGGCCTCCTTGTCCTGATCGGCGGGCAGGTAGTAGGCGATATGGCCGGCTGTGTGGCCGGGGACGTCGAGTACCTCCAGACGCAGGCCGAGCACCGTGATTTGGTCGCCTTGTTTGAGTCCGGTGCAGGGTTGCGGGATCGACTCGCGGGCCGGGCCGTATACCGTGGCGCCGGTGGCTTGCCGCAGGGCCGCGACGCCGCCGGTGTGATCCCGGTGATGGTGCGTGACTAGAATCGCAGCCAGCTTCAGCTGATCGCGTGCGAGCGCGTTGAGTACCGGCGCTGCATCACCTGGATCTACCACGACAGCGTCGTGCCCATCCAGCAACATCCAGATGTAGTTGTCGGCGAAAGCGGGCAACGGAATAAGAGTCATGGGCGCAGAAATTATAGGTTTGCACGAATGGTTGGAAACTCCGCCAGGAAGCTACCTGTTTGCTTGGGAGCAAGCGCGGTTCGATCAGGCGGTTGCCGACATTTTCGGCTATCACGCGCTTCAGTTGGGTTTACCCGAAATTGATGGACTGCGCGGCAACCGGATGCCGCATCGTTGGCTGGCGACTTCCAAGTCCGACAGGCTCCTAGAGCGGCCGCACGGCGCGCGCGCGGCCCTGGTGACCGATTTCACGGCATTGCCTTTTCCGGCCAACAGCGTCGATCTGGTGGTGCTGCCGCATGCGATGGAGCTCGGCAGCGATCCGCATGCCACGCTGCGCGAGGTCGAGCGCGTGCTCGTGCCGGAGGGCCGCGTGGTGCTCAGCGGGTTTAATCCGGCCAGCTTGTGGGGTTTTCGCCAGCGCCGCACACGGCTGTATCGCCGGTTTGGGTTCGGGGAGCTGTTTTTGCCGGAAACGGGCGAGCTCATCAGCCATCGGCGCATTTGCGATTGGCTGCGGCTGCTGAGTTTCGAAGTCGAATCCACGCATTTCGGCATTTACCGGCCGGTCGTGCACAGCCAGGCCTGGCTGGATCGCTTCAAGTGCTTCGATGTGGCGGGAGAGCGCTGGTGGCCGATTTTGGGCGCGGTGTACTTCGTCGTCGCGGTCAAGCGCGTGCGCGGCATGACGCTGCTGGCCGCCGAGTGGAAACGTAAACGGACGCTCGCAACGGCGCCGGCGCCCGTGGCTGGGCGTCTTCATTGCCAGGCATTGGACCGTGACGATGGTCATTCCTGAGAGCCTGTTTACAGTCTTTTCGCGGTCCCGAAAAAATTGTGAACAGACTCTGAAATAATGCGCCCCCCAAACAAGGAGATATTGGCGTTGGCCGAAGTTGAGATTTATACCGATGGCGCGTGCAAAGGCAATCCCGGACCGGGCGGCTGGGGTGCGTGGTTCAAGTGGGGCGCGGCCGAGAAGGAACTGTTCGGCGGTGACCCATCCACCACCAACAATCGCATGGAACTGACGGCGGTCATCCAGGCGCTGGCTGCGCTCAAGCGGCCGTGCAAGGTGGCGCTGCATCTGGACAGCCAGTATGTTCGCCAGGGCATCACCGAATGGATCCACGGCTGGAAGGCCAAGGGCTGGCGTACCGCGTCCAATCAGCCGGTGAAGAACGCCGAGTTATGGCAACGGCTGGACGAACTGGTACACCGCGGCGGCCACCAGATCGAGTGGCACTGGGTCAAGGGCCATTCCGGCAACGCGGGCAACGAGCGCGCCGACGCGCTTGCGAACAAGGGCGTCACGCTGGCGCAGGGGCGTGGTCCGGGAGCGCCAATGGCACCGTCCGTGCCGCACTCGATCAGATCAAGCCATCGAACATCATCACGTTGACTTCGCCGCCGGCCGGGATGTTGCCTTGGTCGTGAGGCAGCACCACAAGGCCGTTGGCGCGCACCATTGAGCTGAGTACGCCGGACCCCTGATTGCCGGCGATGCGCACCGTGGGCAGCGCGCCGGGTGCGTTCTCGACCCATCCGCGCTGGTATTCGGTACGGCCGGGCTTTTTGCGGATCGTATCGAGGCTGCGTGCGCGCAGCAGCGGCGGCGGCGCGCACGCAGCGGGGTTGCAGCCCATCATCCGCAGCAGCGCCGGCTGCACGAAGGCGAGAAAGGTGACCATTACCGCGACCGGGTTGCCGGGCAGCCCGAACAGTACGGCCGTGCCGTTGTACGCAGACGCCGTGCGCGCGATCAGGCCAACCGCCATCGGCCGGCCCGGGCGCATCGCCACGCGCCAGAAGGCCATGTCGCCCACACGCTGCATCACTGCGCGCGTATGGTCCGCCTCGCCGCCGCTGACGCCGCCGCTGGTGATGACCGCATCCGCTTCATCGGCAGCACGGCGCAGCGCGGCTTCGAGCGCGTCCGGGTCGTCAGGCACCGGGCCGAAATCGATCGCTTCGCAACCCAGGCGCGTGAGCAGGCCGTAAATGGTGTAGCGGTTGCTGTCGTATACCGCGCCCTCGCGCGGCGCTTGGCCGACGCTGAGAATTTCGTTGCCGGTCGAGAAGAAGGCCACGCGCAGCCGCCGCCACACCGGCACGCGACCCAGCCCAAGGCTGCCAAGCAGGCCCAGCGCGGCCGGCGTGAGCCGGTCGCCGGCCCGCAGCGCGGCGGCGCCCTGCATCAGGTCTTCACCCGCCAAGCGCCGGTTGTCGCCGCGCCGCAGCGCCGTGGCGGGAAAGCTCACCTGTTCGCCCTGGATGGTGCAGAACTCTTGCGGAACCACGGTGTCGAGCCCTTCGGGCATCACGGCGCCGGTCATGATCTTCACCGCGTCGCCGCGTGCGAGCGGTGCGTGCCAAGGCGAACCGGCCAGCGCGGTGCCGGCCACGCGCAGCGTGACTTCGCCCTCAGCGCCTTCGAGCAGCGCGCCGTCGAAGGCGAAGCCGTCCATCGCCGAGTTGTCGTGCGGCGGCACGCTCAGCGGCGAGATGAGGTCCTCGGCCAGCACGCGGCCGAGTGCTTCGAACAGCGGCAATTCCTCACGCTGCCCGGACACCGCAGGTGTGGCCAGGCGCGCAAGGAAGGCGTGCACGCCTTCCACGTTCAATGCGTTCGGGTCGTAGCCAGCCAGGGCGGCGGAGATTTGTGCAATGCGGTTCATGAATCGAAAAAGAAAGTCAGCCTTGCAATGCGCACAGCTCAGCCAGCGTATTGACGTTGGCGAAGGCATTGGGCATGTCGCAATCCTGGTTGAAAGGCACCGCCACCCAGCGGTGCTGGGCGGTCCAGGCGCTGATTTTGCGGCCGCCCTGCGCGGTAAAGCGCATGAGGCTTTCGAGCAGATCGGCACGTAACAGGCAGAACACCGGCTGCGCGCGCAATTCGATGCTGCCGTCGGGCCGTGTCTCGGGGGCGCTGGCCATGGCAATCTCGGCCTGCTGCGCGGTCAGCGCGTCCGCTAGGCGGCGCGCAAGATCGGCCGGAAATAGCGGCGAATCGCAAGGCACGGTGAGCAGGTAGGGCGTTTGGCACCGTTCCAGACCGGCAAGGAAGCCGGCCAATGGCCCGGCAAAGCCGGACAGCGTATCGGTCCAGACCGGCGCGCCGAAAGATTCATAGGCCGGGAGGTTGCGGTTGGCGCTGATCGACGTGCATCCGACCTGTGGCGCCAGCCGCAGCAGCGCATGCTGCGCGAGCGGCATCCCGTTGAAGCTTTGCAATCCCTTGTCGATGCCTCCCATGCGTGCGCCGCGTCCACCCGCGAGCACGAGGCCGGTGATGTCGGTTTTGGCGATCGGTGCCGGGAAACTCATCCGCCGATGTAGCTCATTTCGACGCGCGGCGCGTCGCTGGTACCGGTGTGGCTGCCGCGCAGTTCGGAATAGCGGTCGGCGCGGGTCTGCCACGCCTGGCCGATGGCCGAGGCGATCTGCGCGTCGTCCACGCCCTGCGTGCGAAGCAGCGGGCGCAGGTCGGTGCCCTGGTTGGCAAACAGGCACAGGTAGAGCTTGCCTTCGGTTGACAGCCGGGCGCGGTTGCAGTCGCGGCAAAAAGCCTGCGTGACGCTGCTGATGACGCCGATCTCGCCTTGCCCGTCGGCGTAAGCCCATCGCTGCGCGGTTTCGCCGGGGGTGGTGGCTTCGAGTGGCACCAGCGGGAATTCAGCGGCGATGCGCTGCACCACCTCGGCCGATGGCATCACCTCGCCCATGCGCCAGCCGTTGGTGGCGCCCACGTCCATGAACTCGATGAAACGCAACACCATGCCGCTGCCGCGGAAGCGCCGGGCCATCGGCAGGATCTGGTGCTCATTGGTGCCGCGCTTGATCACCATGTTGACCTTGATCGGCCCCAGGCCCGCGGCGCGGGCAGCCTCCAGGCCCGCGAGCACGCCAGCAACCGGGAAATCCACGTCGTTCATGCGGCGGAAAACCGCGTCATCGAGCCCGTCCAGGCTCACCGTGATCCGCTGCAGCCCGGCATCGCGCAGCGTCTGCGCCTTGCGCGCGAGCAGCGAGCCGTTGGTGGTGAGCGTCAGATCGAGCGCCTTGCCTTCGATCGTGCGCAGGCTGGCGAGTTGCTCAATTAGCCGTTCGATGTCCTTGCGCAGCAGCGGTTCGCCGCCGGTGAGCCGGATCTTGCGCACGCCGTGCGAGACGAAAACCCGCGCGAGCCGGGTGATTTCCTCGAAACTGAGCAGCGCGCCGTGCGGCAGGTAGGGGTGATTCTTGTCGAAAACCTCTTTGGGCATGCAATAGCTGCAGCGGAAGTTGCAGCGGTCGGTGACGCTGATGCGTAGGTCCGTCAACGGCCGCTCCAGCGTGTCGTGCAGCCGGCCGGTGGCGGGTGCGGAGGAGCCTTGCGGCGTCTGCACACGCTGTGCGCGGCCGATCTTGGAAAGGGGAATGACGGATTGCAACATGGTGATAGCCCTGTCGTCAATTTACCGCATCGCGGCTCGCGGCGTTTTGCCGTGGCGATAAATCGCTGTTGCGGCGCGCCCTTTCGCGCAGCCGGCGATGCCGCAGCACTAGCGGCCTACTTGGTGCCGAAAATGCGGTCGCCCGCGTCGCCCAGGCCGGGCAAGATGTAGCCGTGCTCATTGAGCTGGCGGTCGATCGCGGCGGTGTAGATCGGCACGTCGGGGTGCGCGGCCTGCAGCGTGCGCACGCCCTCGGGGCATGCCAGCAGGCAGACGAACTTGATCAATTTGGGCTGCAATGTCTTGATGCGCTGTATCGCCGCTACCGCCGAATTGCCGGTGGCCAGCATCGGATCGACCACGATCACCTCGCGCTCGTGCATCTCGCCGGGCATTTTGAAGTAGTACTCCACGGCTTGGAGCGTGTCCGGATCGCGGTACAGGCCGATGTGGCCGACGCGCGCGCCGGGCACCACGTTGAGCATGCCGTCGAGAATGCCGGTGCCCGCGCGCAGGATCGAGACGAACACCAGCTTCTTGCCGTCGATCACTTTGGCCCGCATCGTTTCAAGCGGAGTCTCGATGGTGATCTCCTGCATCGGCATGTCGCGTGTGATCTCGTAGGCCATGAGCGTGCTCAACTCGTTGAGTAGCCGCCGGAAGCTGCTCGTCGAGGCATCCTTGCGGCGCATGAGCGTCAACTTGTGCTGCACGAGGGGGTGATCGATGACGTGGACGTTGCTCATGGTCGGAAAGTCTGGAGGGTGCGTGTGATGGATGATTGGGGAATGGGATTGCCGTGAACCCGTATTTTCCTCAATGGAGACGGGACCGCGGCGATGCGTTCGCGTGCAGGTTGGGTGGGGCTTCCGATCGTAGTCGCGTATCCACCGATTGGGGCCGCCGGATTAGCTCTGGTTAAACTCGCGCACATACTGAAGCAGCACCGGCTGAAGCAGTACCGGCGCTCTTCCCGGCCATGCGATTGGCAGTGGGCGCATTCACTATCATTGACTTTCGTTAAGCTTGTAGTCTCAACCAAACGACAGAAATGTCAGTTAGTGTGACAATCTGCTTTTAAATGTAGAAAAACGTAACTTCGTGTCTGTTCCTGTCGAGCTTTACCGTGATTCGCAGCACG
>CAYTPC010000071.1:0-9408 GCA_964439605.1 uncultured Burkholderiaceae bacterium | reverse complement strand
TCGCCGCGCGATTGCAGGCAGGCGTCGCCGAACTTGGGGATGAGCCGGCGCATGACCCGGTCGCGCCGCGCCAGATGGCGGCACGCCTGGCCCCAATAGTCCGGCGTGATGACCGGCGCGGCTGCGCTTTTGCCGCTCATGCCGCCTCCCAGGTGGTGCCCGCGGCGGTGTCCTTGAGCACGATGCCGGCGGTCAGCAGATCGGCGCGGATGCGGTCGGCCTCGGCGTAGTCCTTGGCCTTTTTGGCCGCCGCGCGGGCGGCGATACGCGCCTCGATCTCGGCGGCGCTCAGTCCGCTGGCGCCGCCGCCGGCTTGCAGAAAGCGCTTGGGGTCGTTTTGCAACAGACCCAGCACGCCGCCAAGGGCCTTGAGCAGCCCGGCGGCTTGGGCGTCTTGCGTGAGGTTGACCGCGGTGGCCAGATCGAACAGCGCGGCCACGGCGGCAGGCGTGCCAAAGTCTTCATCCAGGGCCGCCTTGAAGCGCGCCGCGACAGGGTGCGACCAGTCGATCGCCGCGTCTTGCGGCGGCACGCCATCCAGCGCCGTGTACAGCCGCCGCAGCGCCGTGCGCGCATCCTGCAAATGCGCGTCGCTGTAGTTGAGCGGGCTGCGGTAGTGGGTGCGCAGCAGAAAAAAGCGCACCGTCTCGGCGTCGAACACCTTGAGCACGTCTCGGATGGTGAAGAAGTTGCCCAGCGATTTGGACATCTTCTCGCCGTCGATGTTGACGAAGCCGTTGTGCATCCAATAGCGCGCCAGCGGCGCGCCGCTGGCGCCTTCGCTTTGCGCGATTTCGTTTTCGTGGTGGGGAAACTGCAAGTCGGCTCCGCCGCCATGAATGTCGAAGGTCTCGCCCAGCAGCGCGCAGCTCATGGCCGAGCATTCCAGATGCCAGCCGGGCCGCCCCAGGCCGTAGGGGCTGGGCCATTTGGCCGCATCGGGTTCGGCCGGCTTGGCGGCTTTCCACAGCACGAAGTCGAGCGGATCGCGCTTGTCCCCGCTGACGTCGACCCGGCTGCCCGCGCGCAACTCGTCGGGCGTTTTACCGGAGAGCTTGCCGTAGCCGGGAAACAGGCGCACCGCGTAATTGACGTCGCCGCCGGCGGTGGCGTAGGCCAGCCCCTTGGCTTGCAGGCGGCCCACCAGGTCGAGCATTTGCGGCACGTAATCGGTGGCGCGCGGATCGTGATCCGGGCGCAGCACGCCCAGCGCGTCAAAGTCGCGGTACATCTCGGCGATCATGCGGGCGGTGAGCTGGCCGATCGGCTCGCCGTTATCGAGCGCGCGGCGGATGATCTTGTCGTCGATGTCGGTGATGTTGCGCACGAAGGTCACGCGCTGGCCGCTGGCGGCCAGCCAGCGCCGCGCCACGTCGAACGCCACCGCCGAGCGCGCATGGCCGATGTGACACAGGTCATACACGGTCATGCCGCACACGTACATGCGCACGTGGCCTGGTTCAATCGGCGTAAAGGGTTCCAGCGTTCGCGTCAGCGAGTTGTAGATGCGCAGGGTCATCGGGAAAAGGGTAGTTGTGTCATCCTGGCGCGGGCGAAGACGGTGCGGTCAGGAATCGGGCCGTGCATGGCCCGTAGAATTCGCTGCCAGTATATAGAGACGCCCTGAACGCGCCTGCCCGCATGACCACACGCCTTCCTCCGCTGCACCGGCTGATCGCCATTTTGGCGCTATCGGCCGCCAGCTTGTTTTGGAGCGCCGCCCGCGCCGACGACGATTACGCGCGGGTGCAGCAGTTGCTCCAGCAAGACCAAACGGCCCAGGCGCTGCAACAGGCCGATGACTACATTGCCGCGCACCCCGATGACCCGCGAATGCGCTTCATCAAGGCCGGGGCGCTGCAAGCGGCGGGCCACGCCGATGAGGCCGAGGCCGCGCTCACGCAGCTCACGCGCGACTATCCCGAATTGGCCGAGCCGTGGAACAACCTGGCCGTACTGCACGCCGCGCGCGGCCAAATCGACGCGGCCAAAATGGCGCTGGATGCCGCATTGCGCATCGACCCCCATTACGCCACCGCGCTGGAAAACCTGGGCGACATCAACATCCGCCTGGCGCTGCGCAGCTACGAACAGGCGCGCAAGGCCGATTCCAGCGCCGCCGCCCGCCTTTCGGACAAAATCGAGGCGGCGCGGCGCGTGGTCGATGGCGGCGCGCCCGCGGTCAAACCTTGACCGCTTCCTTTTGCTTTTCTTTCATCAACCCAAGGACTCTTTTCATGCTTCCCATTCGCCGATTTCTGCTCCAGGGCGCCGCCGCGCTGCTGGCCGCCGCCACGTTCGCTTTGCCCGTGCAGGCGGCCGACAAGGCTGCCGGGAAAAAACCCAGCCATCTCAACCCGCGCGTCCAGTTCGTGACCAGCGAGGGTAATTTCGTGGCCGAGCTGTACTCCGATCAGGCGCCCCAAACGGTGGCCAACTTTCTGCAATACGTACGCGACAAGCAGTACGACGGCACCATCTTTCACCGCGTCATCAAGGACTTCATGATCCAGGGCGGCGGCTACGACAAGGACTACAAGGAAAAACCCACCCGCGCGCCGATCAAGAATGAAGCCGACAACGGCCTGAAAAACACCGTCTATACCCTCGCCATGGCGCGCAAGCCGGACCCCGATTCGGCGAGCGCGCAATTTTTCATCAACACGGTTGACAACGCATTTCTCGACTACAAGGCGCCCACGCCGCAGGGCTGGGGCTACGCGGTGTTCGGCAAGGTGACAGAAGGCCAGGGCACGGTGGACAAAATCCGCGACACGCCCACCGGCGCGGGCGGCCCTTTCCCGACCGACGTGCCCCAAAAACCCGTCGTCATCCAGTCCGTAACCCTTGTCAAATAAGTCAGGAACCTTTGCCATGAGCAACCCGAAAGTCGAACTGCACGTCGCCGGGCGCGGCGTCATCACGCTGGAACTCGATCAGGAAAAAGCGCCCAAAACGGTCGCCAACTTCATCGACTACGTCAAACAGGGCCATTACGACGGCACGGTGTTTCACCGCGTCATTCCGGGCTTCATGATCCAGGGCGGCGGCATGACGCCCGACCTCAAGCAAAAACCCACCGGCGCGCCGGTCAACAACGAGGCCGACAACGGCCTGAAAAACACCGCCTACACGGTGGCGATGGCGCGCACCAACGATCCGCATTCGGCTACCGCGCAGTTCTTCATCAACGTGGTCGACAACGGCTTTCTCGACTTCAAGGCGCCCACGCCGCAAGGCTGGGGCTATGCGGTATTCGGCAAGGTCGTGAGCGGGCAGGAAGTGGTTGACGCCATCAAAGCCGTACCCACGGGCCGGCGCGGCTTTCACGACGACGTTCCCAAGGACGACGTGGTGATCGAAAAAACCGTGCTGATCGCCTGAAGCGGCGCTCAACCCCGCATGGGCGTTTTACCCGCACCCGCCTGCCTGACCGCGCCCGCGCACTGGCACGCGATCGACTTCATCGCCGACCTGCACCTTGCGCCGGACGAGCCGGGCACTTTCGAGGCATGGCGCGATTACCTTGCCCGCACCCAGGCCGGCGCGCTGTTCATTCTGGGCGACTTGTTCGAGGCGTGGATCGGCGACGACGCCATCCTGCCCGGCAGCTTCGAGGCCGGCTGCATCGAGGCGCTGCATCAAGCCAGCCGCCGCTTGAGCATCCACTTCATGCCCGGCAACCGGGACTTCCTGGTCGGCCCGGCCTGTCTTGCCGCCGCCGGCATGGCGCCGCTGGCCGACCCCACGGCATTGCATTTCGGCGCGGGCGCTTATCTGCTCACCCACGGCGACCTGCTGTGCACCGGCGATGCGGACTACCAGCGCGAGCGCGCGCTGGTGCGCACACCCGAGTGGATGCGCCGGACGCTGGCGCTGCCGCTGGCCCAGCGGCAAGCCCTGGCGCGCCAGATGCGCGAACAAAGCCAGCGCCATCAAGCTGCGCGCATGGAATATGCCGACGTGGACGCCGCCGCTGCCCTGAGCTGGCTGGAAGCGGCCCACGCCGCCACGCTGATCCACGGCCACACCCACCAACCCGGCGACCATGCGCTCGGCGCCGCGCGCCGGCGGTACGCGCTATCCGACTGGCATGTCACCGCGGCACAGCGCCGCGCGCAAATCCTGCGCCTGCACGCCGACGGCCGCGCCGAACGGCTGCCGCCCGACGCTGTTTGAAATCATTCTTTACGCTGTTATGAAAGAGCGCGCGTGTTCAAAAACCTGATGCTGTATCGGCTGGGTGATGGCTGGCCCCAGTCGGCTGCGCAGTGGAGCGAAGCGCTGGCGCACGAACCATTTGCCGAATGCGGTGCGACCCAATCCAAATCCGGCGGCTGGCTGGCCCCGCGCGGCCAGGAGCACGGCGCGCTGGTGGAAGCGATCGACGGCCAATGGATTGCGCGCTATGCGATCGAGACCAAGACTGTGCCCGCGCAAGCGCTGCGCCGCTGGGTCGATGAAAGGGCGCAACATATCGAACGGACTCGTGGCCGCAAGCCCGGCAAGAAAGAGTTGCGTGACTTGCGCGAAGATGCCTTACTGGCGCTGCTGCCGCAGGCATTCGCACGCCGCGGCGAGATCGCGGTATGGCTCCAGCCCAAGCACCGCTGGCTGGCGCTGGACGTGGGATCGCAGGCCAAGGCCGACGAAGTCATCGCCAGCTTGGTGCGGGTGGCCGGCAGGGGGTTCGCGATAAGCCCGCTGCAAACCCGGCAAACCCCGCAGGCGCTGATGGCGGCCTGGCTGCTGGCCGAAAAACCGGGCGACATACCGGATGCCTTTCATGTCGAGCGCGATTGCGAACTCAAGGCCAGCGGCGAGGATCCGGCCATCGTCCGCTTCACCCGGCACACGCTGGCCACGCCCGAGGTGCGCCGCCATGTGCGCGAGGGCAAACGCCCGGTACGGTTGGCCCTGTCGTGGCAGGGGCGGGTCGTTTTTACGCTCACCGAGAGTTTGCAGATCAAGAAAATCCGCTTCGACGAAGGTGTGTTCGGCGAAAACCAGGAAACGCCCGAGGAAGACCGCTTCGACGCCGACGCCGCGATTGCCACCGGTGAACTGACGGGCCTGATCGGCGATTTGATCGAAGCCCTGGGCGGTCAGGCGGAAGGCGCGCAGTAGCGCTTGGCGGGCGGGTATTTGCGCGCTATGTTTCATCAAGGAACGCGAGCCACTGCTACCAAGGAGCTAGTTCATGCGTGATTTCCAGCAGCAATACACCCTGTGGGATGAATTCCTGACCACTTGGCCCGTCTCGCGGTTGACCACAATGACGCTGGACGAATACACCAAGGCAGGATCGAAGGAAAGTTTCACGTACTGGATCGAATCGCGACTCGACGAACTGGGCAGCATCTGGGGTGGATCAGCCTTCAAGTTTGGGGTCTTCTCGCGCAAGGACACCGAGAAGAAAATAAACGATGGCAAATTGAGCTATTCCGGCACCCACGGCTGGTACTCCTCTCTCGGCACGACAGTTGAAGAAGCATTCGAGAAAGTGCGCAGCTACGTCGTTCAAGTAGCAAAGTTGGCCGCGCAAGGTGATGTGGACGGTATCGACACCTTTGAGCACTTGGGCGAATCGTTCAAATGGAAGATCGCCTTCCATTACCAAAATCGGCAGCAGCCGATAGTCGTGGATGTTTTCAATCGTGCGATGCTGGCCGCTTATGTGGACGGAACCGTCAGCCAAGGCATGGCTGCTTTACAGAAAGTCGCTCTCGCCAAACGATCAGCGGATGTAGGTATTCTTGAATATGGACGGAAGGTATGGGAATCATGGAGCCGAAAAAACCTTGTAATCTGGAAGCTGTCGCATGGCGGTCCACCCAACTTCACCGATGCCGAGCGTCAGCAATATCTTGAAGACCAGTGTGCAGTAATGCATCGGGACACGATCAGGGATCAGGGAAAAAATTTCATCGAAGTGCCCGTTGGCACGTTGTTTTTTCTTTGCCACGGCAACAGCCCACAGCGCATCGGCCAGTTCACTTCCGATGCAACGCCATGCGATGCTAAAGGCGACGGCTGGTTGCAGCGCAGCTATCGTGTGCTCAAGCTTGCCTTGCGGACCGATCGCTATACCGCCAATTCAAAGCGATGGTCACCGCAAGGTAATTCAACGTTTTCACAAGTCGGCAAGAATGACCTGCCGGAATTTGAATCAACGCTGCTCAAACCATACTTCGGCACGGATTTGGCAAGCCTGACCATACTTGCTGGTGAACCTATCGAAACTGTCAGCCTTGGCAATAGCATTACGCCGCCCGTCGCAAACAAGCCAATTGCCTCTTGCGTCAACCGTATCTACTACGGCCCCCCAGGAACTGGAAAAACATACACTCTGACCCAACTGCTCAAAGAAAAATACGAGCAACCAGCTGAATCGATTTCCGCAGAAGAATGGCGCAACCGACTCATTGCCGAAAAGATCGCGGTATTGACGTGGTGGGAAGGGGCAGCTGCCGCGTTGTATGAACTCGGTGGCAGGGCTAAAGTAAAGCAACTCTTCGAGCACCCGTTCATCCGAGCCATTGCCACGGCCAAAGGAAGCAACAATAACGTCAAGCAGACGCTGTGGGGTACCTTGCAGCACCATACGATCAGTTCTTCCAGTACCGTCAACATCAAGTTGCGGTTGGCCCCGGCGGTGTTTGACAAGATAGAAGACGCCATTTGGCAGTTTGCCGGTGACTGGAAAGAGGATTGCGCCGACATCATCGATGCCGTTAACGAATATCAATTCGGGCCGCCAAAAGCCAGCACAATTCAGCGATACAGCTTCGTCACGTTCCACCAGTCTTACGGCTACGAGGAATTCGTCGAAGGTCTACGACCAGTACTGCAAAAAAACGAAATCGAAGCGAATCAAATCGCCTACGAAATCCACCAAGGGGTTTTCAAAAAACTGTGCAACGACGCGCGACAGACGCCCGATCAGCGTTTTGCGATAGTGATCGATGAGATCAACCGAGGCAACATCAGTAAAATCTTCGGCGAATTGATCACCCTGATCGAAGCGGACAAACGTGATCCGCTGAATGGCGGCACACCGCCCATCGAAGCCACCTTGGCGTATTCCGGTGAAAAATTTTCGGTGCCTGCCAACGTGGACATCATCGGCACGATGAACACGGCGGATCGCTCGCTGGCCTTGCTAGACACCGCACTGCGACGCCGGTTCGAGTTCATACCCTTGCTGCCGGACAGCGCACTATTGTCGGAGTCGAGTGTCACCACCGTTGACGGGAAAATTGATGCGCCCCTGTTGCTGGAACGGATCAACGAACGCATTGAGGCACTGTATGACCGTGACCACTGCATAGGCCATGCTTACTTGATGAGCCTGGCCCACGCCAAGGATGGCGAACAGCGATTCAAGGAATTAGAAACCGTCTTCCGCAACAAGATCATCCCGCTGTTAGAAGAATATTTTTTCGAGGATTGGGGAAAAATTCGCCTAGTACTGGGCGATAACCAAAAGAAGGACTCAAAGAGTCAGTTCGTGGTCGAAAACGGCACATACGAACAAGACCTGCCCGCCCTGTTCGGCAACGACCACGAACTTGACAGCTACACTGTCAAGCGTCGTTACCACCTTCAGGAATCGGCGTTTTCGCAGCCTGCCGCATACATCGGCATCTATCAGGCTTCCGTCTGACGGATGCGCGAATGGCAGGTATCACGATCTACGAATTTGACGCACTGGCGGCAATACCACTGGGCGCACCCGCTGCCAATGGTCTGCACGCGGTGCCCGACAACATATTCAGCTGGCTGGAATGGCAGGCGTTGCGCTTGAATGAGATAGGTGATGCGGCGTGGTTGCGCCTGACGCAGCGGCGTGGACACCGTGCCGTGCAGGTAACCAGCTTTGTCGGCGTGATCCGAGCACCGGATGGGTTTCAGATCGAGGTGTTTCCAAAGGTTGGCAAGATGGTTGGTGGTGGCAATGTACAGGCTCGACAACTTCTAATCGAGATGCTGCGTTGTCTAGGTGGGTTTCATCACATCCAGACTGACAGCGCCAAATTGGCAACTACGCGCATGCCATTACTGGAAGTCTTCATGGGCGAATTTCTGCGCACCGTGGAATGCGTCGTTAAACGGGGATTGCGCAGCGATTACACCTCACGGCAGGACAACATTTTCGCGTTGCGCGGCAAGATTCAAATGGCCGAACATCTGCGGCATAACCTGTGCCGACAGGATCGTTTCTTTTCGGCGTTCGACGAATTCTCGAACAACCGTCCGGAAAACCGCTTGTTGCATTCGGCGCTTCGGCAGGTCCTTTCATGGACTGCCTCGCAGGCGCATCAGCAATTGGCGCGCGAGTTGTGTTTTGTATTCGCCGACGTACCCACATCAGAACAACCATCGCTGGATTTTCAGCGTGTACGGTTAGATCGCAGCATGGGTTATTATGCCGATGCATTGGAATGGGCGCGACTGATCTTGCAAGATGAATCACCGCCCACCGGTGCGGGCGGCCATCAAGCGCCATCCTTGCTGTTCCCGATGGCAGCGGTGTTCGAAGCCTTTGTCGCCAAGTATCTTGCACGACAACTCGCGCATCCTCTTACCCTTCAAACACAAGCGAACCATTTTTCGCTGGTCAGACACCAAAACCATGACTGGTTCCGGTTAAAGCCAGATCTACTTGTTAAGGAATCGACTGTAAACTGTCTGGTGCTGGATACGAAGTGGAAATTGATTGATGGCTCGAAGGCCAATAGTACCGATAAATATGGGCTGAACCAAGTGGACTTCTATCAACTGCACGCCTATGGTCAGAGCTACCTCAATGGTCTGGGTGATGTTGTGCTGATCTACCCTAAGACAGATGCTTTCTCTCAGGCACTGCCCGTATTCGAATTTCCAAAATCCGAAAACCTTCGATTGTGGGTTTTACCATTCTGTTTACAGCGGCGTGAACTTATCCTTCCAGCTTGCGGAAGTCTCGACGCGATGTTTGCGCGCAGGTCTTCGCCGATGGTAGAGCGGAACACGATCATGGCCTTAGCATGATTACGGAGAGGATGACATGACCGCAATCGATTTTCTGCATACCCTCGCGGATGATGAAGACAGCCACCATAAGTTCAAGGTAGCCGCAGCTGCGCTTGCGTGGTAACTCAACGACATGATCAGCAAACTCCCCATCAACCTCAACGACCTCCTGCGCCAGCGCACGGTCGAGGGTGAGCGCATTGAGTACAAGGCTGGATGGAATCCGGACCCGATCATTCGTACCTTGTGCGCGTTCGCCAACGACTTTGAGAATCTGGGTGGTGGCTATGTGGTGATCGGGCAGGATTGCGATGCCGATGGCAGGCCCGTGTTTCCGCCGGTTGGCCTGTCTGCCAGGCAACTCGACAAAATTCAGCGCGAGTTGCTGGCGCA
>CAYTPC010000070.1:0-12482 GCA_964439605.1 uncultured Burkholderiaceae bacterium | reverse complement strand
GAAAGCGGGAATCCAGTGAACGTTGTTGCGAGAGGATGCGTCATGGATTCCCTGTCATTCCCGCGCAGGCGGGAACATCGCGGGAATGACGAAGAAAAATCACTCGCTCTGGTAAACGTAAGCCTTCTGCGGCACGCGGGCGGCGTTGAAACCGGCTTGCAGTTCGCGGTCCACCGGCTTGTCCCACAGCAGCGCGCGCCCCTCGCGCTGGCGCTCGTCCAGCCAGGGCTTGTCGCGCTTGAGCTGATCGAGGAATTGGGTGGCCTCGGAGGTGTAGTGGGGGCGCTGAAAGAGGTGGAAGGGGGGCATGATGGGGTCCAACGTTGGGCGTTGTCTGCGTGGTGTTCTTCTGATTTTATCGGGCATGGTCAGTTGCGGAAGAACGGCAAAGCGTCGCGACGAAGGTATCGACGCTGGCGGCACGCTCGAAGTTGCGCAGCGTCTCGAACGCTGCGGCGCTTACGGCTTCGGGCAAAGACGCTGCGCTGGCGCAGTCCTTGAACTTTGCCTCAATGTCGTCCCAGGAAAGTTCGCGTGACGGATGACCAGGCGCCTTATCGATGCGCAGCGACTGCCTTCGACCGTCACGCAGCTCGAACTCGACAACCACGAAGCCGCGGCTGCCAGAACTGCGGGTCTCGAACAGGGGATCGTCGCCGCGGCAAGCCTCATCCTCGTAAGCATCCACACGGGGCAGCAGGGCACGAATTTCGGGACGCCGCACAGCATCGTCGGTGAACGTCGCCAGCGAGTAGTGACCGTCGAGCAGCCCGGCTGCGAGCGAATACTGCAAACTAAACTTGCCCTCCAGCCCGGTAACGGGCACCGGATAGGTAAGCACGAGCATGCCGCCGGGCGGCATGCGACAGACCAGGCGCGCGACATCAGAAGCGCCAACGCCGAGCGCATCGCGCATTCGCAGCGTGCCGTCCATGCCGCGGTGTGACGCGTAGCAGCAGGCAAATTTCTTGAGCGCAATGCCGGGGTCGACGATGATCCAGCCGGGTTTGTCGAGTTCGGCGATCGCCACCGCCTGGTCGGACTCGGGCACGCCATAAGCGGCATAGAAACCCGACTTCGCTTCAAGCACGTCAGGCGCCGCGGTGAAGCCGCAGCTTGCCAGCCGCACCGCAGCCAGAGCATTTCGCGCCGCCAGCCCGGTATGGAGCGGCTTGGTCATGGTTCCGAAGTTGCGCCGCAGGCCACTCGCCATGGAGGCGGCGATGCCAAAGGCCTGGCGTGTTGTTGCAATGTCCAAACGCCGTGCCTTGGCCAAAGCGCCGACCGCCGAGAAGATGCCCAGCGTCCCGGTGCCGTGGAATCCGCGATCGTAATGGCCCACGCTGATACCTTGCGCAATGCGCGCGCCGACCTCGATGCCGACGACATAGGCCTCGATAAAGGTTGCACCGTCCAAGGGGCACGTGTCGAGATCGGCGATCAGCGCGGCCACGATGATCGCACTCGGATGCGCCGGCATCAACGACAGTACGTCATCGAAGTCCAGCGCATGGCCAAAGCTGCCGTTGACCAGCGCTGCCATCTCGGCGCTGGCGCGGCGCGATGTTCCGAGGATCGGCGAGGTGCCATGCGCGGACTCGAGCGCCAGATAGCGCATCAGTGGTTCCCCGACTTCACTGCGCCCACCCGCGAGGATCACCGCAAAGGTATCGGCGATCACGCGCTTGGCCTTGTCGACCGCGTCGACCGGGAATTGCGCCGCGCCCGCTTCGTGAATGAAGCGTGCAATACGCTCGGTTAGACCGTTCATCGCAGATTCTCCAATCGACGAATGCCCGCAACACCGTCGTGGCCGCGCACCACGCCCAAGCGCGATGGATCAAGCCGGGTGCGGCGGATCCGCAGCTCTGCTTCGCGCACGGCCTCGGCAATGAACTCGATGGCATTGTCCAGGTGCCGACCTTGCAATCGCGTGGTGAGTGCCGAGATGCTGATCGCCCCGATGGGCATGCCCGTCTCGTTGCGGATACACATGCCGACCGAGCTGACATCGGCGGTCTCCATCGCGTCGGTCAGCGCGTAGCCGTCGCGCTGGGTGCGCTGGATGCGCTGTGCGATTTCGCTCTCGGTCAGTCGCGGATAGCGTGCCTGCACGCGCGCGCTGTTGACGCCACAAATACGACGTATCTGGTCCTCCGGCAGCGCGGCGAGGATCGCCAAGTTGCCGCAGCCCGCAGGCAACGGCCGGCGATGACCTGGCTCGAGGACGAAGGCCTTGATTGGGTAGCTGCCGTCATGGCGGTCAAGGCAAATGCCGTCAAAGCCGGCACGCTCGCTCAGGTAGGCAGTGTCGCCGGTCTGCTCCGCGACCGCCTGCAGCAGCGGATGGCAGATATCGCGCAGTTGCTGACGAGGCGCCGCCGCCAAGCCCATCTCGTACATCGATTTGCCCAGGAAGTAGCGTTTGCTGTTGTGATCTTGGGTCACCAGCCCCTCGGCGACCAAGGCCTGCAGGATGCGGTGCACGGTGGACTTGCCAAGACCCGAATCCTCGCACAGGTCGACGAGGCGCACACCTCCCGATCGATTGCGCATCGCCAGCACACGCAGCAGGCTGGCGATGCGGCGGATCAACTGCGTTCCGGGTACATCGTCGGCATCGACCCGATCCATCACGGTCGATACTCCTTGTCTGCATTCAGGAACTCAAGTAGCGCGCGGTTGATGGCGGTGGGCTGTTCGAATTGGGCCCAGTGGCCAGCACCGTCGATGATGCGGCCGCTGCGCTTTGCCCCCTGCGACAGCAAACGCGGCAACAGCCAATCAGGATCGGCGGTAACGTCATCGCGGCCCCAGAGCAGCAGGATCGGCCCGCCGAAGCGATCAAGCGTGCGGAGAAGACCGCCTTGACGCGAGATCGGACGGCTGCGATAACGCGTGGCCCTGCAACTGCGCAAATAAACCTCGAGCGCGAGCGCATCAATAGCCGCATCGCTGGAGAGCATGTGCGCACGCAGGTTGTGGCGCATCACGGCCAGAATCGTGTCCGGATCGGACAGGTTGCGCCATTGCCAGAGCTTGTCGACCTCGCGCCGCGGGCTGCCGCTGCCTGCGGAGCCTACCAGTGCCAGCCGGTGTACGCGTTCCGGCGTGTTGGCGGCCACGGTCGCGGCCACCAGCCCGCCAAACGAGAAGCCGGCAATCGCAAAACCCTCTCCGCGCAGCAATTGATCAAGGTCGGTTGCGAGCCGCAGCGCCAGTTCGGTCAGGCCGGGTTGCGTGTCGGGCAAATCCGAATCGCCGAAACCCGGCATGTCGGGCACCAATAGCTCGAAGCTTTGCGACAACGCCGGGATGTTGCGCAGCCAGTGCATCCAGCTGCCGTGACCACCGTGCAACAGGACGAGTCTTGGCCCGGAGCCGAAGACGCGCCACACGATGCGCGCGCCGTGCGGTCCGAGCACGATGCGACGCCCCTGCCGTTCGACATCGGCAATTTGGTTGGCCGCTGTCGAAAACGACGGATGGCTCATCGGAACACCCGGCGCTCAATCAATTCGTCAACGCGCGCGTTGTCCAGGCCGAGCAGTTGGTTCGCGATCTCGCGCGTATGCTGGCCCAGCAGCGGCGCTGGGCCACGCAACGCGACGCGCGTGCGCGAGAAGCGGAACGGCGGTGCGTTGTAGACCGTCTCGCCCATCTCGGGATGGGTCATCCTTATCCAGTGCTTCCGGTGCGCGAGCTGCGGGTCGGCACTTACAACATCGCGCGCGTTCTGCACCACGCCGGCCGCCACACCTCGCGCCTGCAGCGCTTCCATCAGCGCCTCGGCGTTCCAGCGTTGCGTTTCGGCAGCGAGCCGCTCGTCGAGCATGCGGCGGCATTCCCATCGGCCAGCCCCGGTATCGAAAGAAGCATCACAGCTCCAGTCGGGTTCGCCGAGTACCACACACAGCGAACGCCACGCCTCGTCCGTCAATGCCGCGATGGCGATCCAGCGATCTTCGCCCTCGCATGGATATACGCCGTGCGGCGCGGCGTAGGGATGTTCGTTGCCGGCGCGTGTCGTGCTGCGACCGTTGACAGTGCGATTGAGAAGCGTCGGCCCCAGCAATGCGATCGTCGGTTCAATCTGTGCCAAGTCGATCTGCTGTCCTTCGCCGGTGCGCCGGCGGTGACGGATCGCGGCCAGCAACGCGAAAGCCGCATGGCAAGGATTGGGGACATGGTCTGGGTAGTTGGTGCCAGGCCCGGCGCCGTCACGTTCGGGCTGGCCAGTCAGATCCTGCAACCCGGTCAGCGCGACCATGCTGGCGCCATAACCCAGGAAATCGCATTCCGGTCCGCTGGCACCGTTCATCGACATCGATAGATAAATGATGTCGGGCTTGATACGCCGCACCGCTTCATAGCCAAGGCCAAACTTTTCCATGACGCCAGGGGTAAAGTTGTTGGCGACAATATCGCTCTGCTTGATCAACTGGGTCGCTATCGCCAGCGCCTCGGGGTGTTTCATGTCCAGCGTCATGCTGCGCTTGCTGGTGTTGCGGTCGGCGAAATAACCGCTGCGGTTGACGCCCGGCTTGCCGTCTTTATAGGGTGCCGCCATGCGCAACGAATCGAGCCTGTCTATGGTTTCGATTTTGATCACGTCGGCGCCGAAATCGGCCAGTATCTTGGTTGCGTAGGCTCCGGCACCGAGCCAGCAGAAGTCGGTGACGCGCAGGCCCTCGAGAATCGCGCGCTGGTTTTTCATCATATTGCCCTTCTCGCATACAAGCGTTCGAGTTCGGCGGCATCGAGGCCCAGTGCGCCGAAAACCTCGGCGTTATGCTCACCCAGCCTCGGTGCGGCACGGTTCAGGCTCCATGGTGTGCGCGACAGCTTGTATGGCGCACCAGGCATACGCTTGTCGGCCACATCGTCCGGCAGGCCGAGCATGTCGACGAAGTAACCCCGATGTGCGAGTTGCGCACTGCACAGCAAATCCGACGGCTTGGAAATCGTCGCGATCGGTATCTTGCGCCGCTGGCCTTCGCGGTATAGATCTTCCTTGCGGCGCGTCCTGACCCAAGGCACGAAGATATCAGCGAATATCTGCTTGGCCTCGGCGGAACGCAAGAACTCGACGCGTTCCCAGTTCGGCTCACGAAAGCGCTCCACGCCGGCCATGCCCTCCTCGGCAAACCAGTCGATCGTGCGTCCCCAGAACTTGTTGGCGCCGATACCGCCGGCCATCAGGTAGATTTGGCCATCGGCGCAGTCGAATACCCCCGTGCCGGCAAAGCGCTGCACGCCGGCATGCCGCTTGCGCACCTCGCCTTCGAGGTCGAAGAACTGAACCGAAGTCTCGAGTGCCATCGTCACGCATTCCTGCATCGAGACATCGATGTGCTGGCCTTCGCCGGTGGCTTCCGACTCGAGCATCGCGAGCATCGTTGCCACTGCGGCGAACATATTGGCGCACAACACCGCCTGGTTGCCGTGCATGCGCACCGGCGGCGCATCCTCGTAGCCGGCCAGATAAAGCAGTCCGCCCATTGCAAGCGCGGTCAGGTCTTCGGCCGCGTGGTGCGCGTAAGGACCGCTCTGGCCGAACGGCGTGATGCTGGTGCAGACGATGGACGGCTTGATCGCCGCAAGTTGCGCGTAACCCAAACCACGCCCGGCCATCGCGCCAGGCGCTTCGGTGTCGAGCACGATGTCGCTGGTCGCCGCCAGGCGCGCGAATAAACCGCGGCCGTCGGCACTGTCGAGATCAAGCGTGACGCCGCGCTTGTTGGCGTTGTAATAAGCGTGCGAAAGGCTGCGCTCCAGTCCGGGAACGCCGCCGATAAATGGCGGCTCGCAACGCGCACGCGTGCCGGCCGGCGGCTCGACCAGGATCACGTCGGCGCCCAAGTCGGCGAACAGCTTTCCGCAGTAGTTACCCAGCGGGCCGGCCGCGTCGAGCACACGCAGGCCCTCTAGCGCGCGAGGCGCGCTCATGCCGCGGCCTCGCGGAGCACAGCGGCTACCGACAACTCATTCGCAAGCCCCATCAGCCGCTCATAGAGCCGGCCAGCGCGATCGGCGCCTATCGCGCGCGCCGAGTTGCCGATGAACTTGGCGCGGTGTTGCTCGGCGGTCAGCGGCCACGTCGGCGAGCCCGGCGTGCGCTCGATGCGGCGCTCGTAGCGGCCCTTGCGGGTCTGCACCGCGATGTCGGTGTAGCCTTTCGTACCGGACCAGATGCCGTCGGCTTCGATACGATAGCGGCGCACCTTGGGCATCAGCGCCTGAATCTCGGGACGCTGCACGCATTCGTCGGTAAAGCTGTCGATCGTCAGGTCGCCATCGAGCACGGTCGCTGCGGCCGTGTACTCGATACTGAACTTGGCTTCGAGACCGGTCTTCGGGTTCGAGGCGATCAGTGCGTCGTCGCTGCCTGGCAGGAAGCCAACCTCGATGGCCTCTATGTCTGCGGCCCGGATACCCTCGCTGGCCATCAGCTCCTGCAGACCGCCAATGGCGCGGTGGTTGCAGTAACAGCAGGGCCAGCGCTTGACGTAGATGCCCGGCGTTTGTGCGGCCCAGCTTGTACCAAGCTCAGCCAGCAGCGCCTCGGCGTTGTCACCGTCTCCTGCACCATAGGTCCGCACGAAGCTGCGTTCACCATCGAAGATATCCCGCCAGGCGGTGAAACCTTCACGCGCCATCCAAGCCGAGGCGATGCCGGTGCGCGCCGCATGGCCGGCGTGAAAAGGCTTGGTCATGGTGCCAAAGTTGCGCACCAGCCCGGACGACTGCGAAGCCGCCAATCCCCAAGCCGCGCGCAGTTGGTCGACCGACAGCCGCATCAGCCGTGCTGCAACCGCGGTCGCGGTGAACGCGCCTACCGTCGCCGTCATGTGCCAACCGCGCAAATAGTGTCCCTCGCCGATCAGGCGACCGAGCAGGCCGCCGACATTGAGTCCCACCGCCATGGCCTGGAGCACCTCGCGTCCGCTGCTGGCCTGGGTTTCGGCTACCGCCAGCGCCGCTGGCACGAGTACGGCGCCAGGGTGGCCACGCATCGTCGGCAGGCTGTCGTCGAAGTCCAGCGCATGGGCGGCCACGCCGTTGGCCAATGCAACATCGGTTGGCGGTCCACCGATAGGTCGCCCCCAGACGCTGGCTTGCGCTCGCGCCTGCAACTGTTCAACCCAGGCGGCAGCGATACGACTGGCCGGCTCGGCCAGCCCAGCCAGTGCACAGCCAACGGTGTCGCCTATCTGCAAAGCCGCACTGGAGAGCACAGGCTCTGGAAATTCGAGATCGGTTCGGAGAACGAACTGCGCGAGGCGGCTCGTGATCGTGGGGTTTGTCATGGAAATTGCACCGGTTTCTTCAGCCAGCCTGAAAACAGCAGTTGAACGCAGTTCTCATATGAAGTCGCGAAGGTCAAAGAGTTGTCTGCTGCTGTTCTCAGGGTCAGTATGCGCGCGCGCCGAGCACCTTGCGCGCGATCAGATTGCGTTGGATCTGCGTCGTCCCGCCGGCGATTGAAAACGCGCGAATGTCGCGATAGATACGCTCAAGAGGATATTCGCAGGAGATGCCGTTGGCGCCAAGCAACTGCATGGCATCCGTGGCGATTTGCAGCGAGGCTTCGTTGGCAAAGGTTTTGGCAACGCCGGCCTCATAGTCCGACGGCATGCCCGAAGAAGCATTGGACGCCGCGCGCCAAATCAGCAGCCGCGCGGCGTCGAGCTTGACGCGCATGTCGGCGACCATCCAGCGCAGCCCCTGAAAGTCCGACAGGTGCTTGCCGAAAGCCTCGCGCGCCTTGATGTACTCGCAAGCCTCGTCGAACGCGCGCTGCGCGGCGCCGATGGCCATCGCTGCGTTGCAGCAGCGCGAAAAGCTCATTGACATGATCGACGACGAGAACCCGCCTTCGGACATGCGGTTCTCCTTGGGAACCGCGCAGTCCTCGAAGATTAATTCGGTCGACGGGCTGCCGCGGTGGCCCATCAAAGGCTCGATCTTGCCGACGGTGAAGCCAGGCGTGTCGCGCTCGACAAGAAGCAGACCCTTTTCAGCGCCGGGATCGGCACCGAAACGCACATTGACGAGAAACAGCCTGGCAACAGCTCCGCGCGAGATCCAGCACTTGGTACCGTTGACGATGTAGTGCTCGCCGCGCTCGATGGCCGTCGTGCGCAACCGGGTTGCGTCAGAGCCGGCCTGCGGCTCGCTCATCGCGTGGCTGGGGAGAATCTCGCCGCTGGCGATACGCGGCACGAAGCGCTGCCGCTGCTCCTCATTGCCGAGTTGGACGATGCGGTTCGCGTGTGCGTTCGAACTGAACACGTAAAGCGCCGAGCTGACGCAGCCCCAAGCCAACTCCTCAAGGATCAGCACCAAGTCCATCAAGCTGGCACCTGCGCCGCCCAGCGATTCCGGCACCACCGTGCCCATGTACCCAGCCTTGGCCAGCAGCCGGATGTTTTCCCACGGCACTTCGGCGTTGCGATCCCAGCGCGCCGCCTTCTCGGCCAGCACGCCGCGACCGATGCGACGCGCCTCTTGCTGGACCAGCTTTTGTTCCTCGTTCAGATTGAAATTCAAACCTGTTCCTTCGACTTGTATGGGCAGCGTTGAAGTATAGGTGCAGGACGCCTTCAATGAATCCAAAGTTTCATAAAGTGGAACTTTTGAATAGCACAACCTGTGCAATCCCTATTTCCCATATCATGGAACCGCAATTGGTGATTACCCTGATCGGTTTCCTCTTTGGGCTGATAGAGTCGGTAGACATGAGAAAAGCAAGGTGCAACCTCATTGACGCACGCGTTTTACGCCAGCGCCGCACGTTGATTGCGGGGCTGCCCGCGCTGCTCGCCGCGCCGCAACTGATGGCCCAAGCCCAAGTCTCGAGCTACCCGAGCAAACCGATCCGCTTCGTCTGCCCGTTCGCGCCCGGCGGCAGCGTCGACGTTGCATCACGCCTCATTGCCGAAAGCATGTCGCAGACGCTCGGTCAGCAAATCGTGGTCGACAACCGCGATGGTGGCAGCGGCGTGATCGGCACCACCATCGCAGCCCGATCGGCACCCGATGGCTACACGATGGTCATGGGCAGTTCGAGCACGTTCGGTGTCAACCCGTCAATCTTTCCCAATCTGCCCTACGACCCGATTGCCGACTTCGCGCCGGTAAGCATGGTTTCGCTGGCACCCAACGTACTCGTGGTCACGCCCAAACTGCCGTTCAGGTCAGTGCGTGATTTGGTCGATGCCGCGAAAAGAGAACCCGGCAAGTACAGCTATGCATCGTCTGGCTATGGTGGCGCGCCGCACTTGGCGGGCATGCTGCTCGAAATCGAAGCCGGAATCAGACTACTCCATGTTCCCTACAAAGGCACCGGACAGGCCGTGACCGATCTGATCGCGGGCGAAGTCAGCATGGAGTTCGGCACCGCGCTCGCGTTGCTGCCGCATATCCACGCGGGCAAATTGCGGCCGCTCGCCGTAACCGGCGAACATCGGCTCGAAGCGCTTCCGGACGTACCCACCATCGCCGAGGCTGGCTATCCGGGCGTCTCCGCGATCTCGTGGAACGGCATTTTGGTGCGCGCCGGCACGCCCCAGACCATCGTCAACAAGCTCGCCGGCGCGGTAGCGCAAGCCGTCGCCGATCCTGAATTCCGCACCCGGCTCACGGCACTTGGCGCTGAAGCACAGGCCATGAGTCCGGCGCAGTTCGGCAGCTATATCAAAAAGGAGATTGAAAAATGGGCCAAGGTCATCAAGGATGGCAACCTAAAGATCGAGCGGTGAGGCGCGCGCTCGTCACGTCGGTGCTCGCATTCGCGGCGCTGGCGGTCGTGCCGATCGCGCATGCCGGGGACTATCCGGATCATCCGATCCGCTTCATCGTGCCGTTCGCCGCCGGAGGCGGCACCGACATCATGGCGCGCCAGATCGCAAACAGGTTATCGCCAATTTTGGGGCAGCCGATCGTGGTCGACAACCGGCCCGGCGCCGCGACGATCGTTGGCACGCAAGCCACAGTGACGTCGCCACCCGACGGGTACACGATCATGCAGGGCTCGGCCAGCCTGGCCATCACGCCAAGCCTGCACAAAAAACTGCCTTACGTCGCGTTGCGCGACTTGGCACCGATCATTCTGACGTCGACCCAAGCCTATGTGCTGGTTGTACCGAAAAATTCACCGTTCCGTACTGCATCCGATGTCGTCGCATATGCCAAGGCGAACCCAGGCAAGCTTTCGTTCGCCTCGCCAGGCGCGGGCAGTGGTGGACATCTGGCCGGCGAACTGTTCAAGTTCGTCACCGGCATCGACATGGTCCACGTGCCGTATCGCGGCGACAGCATGGGATTGGCCGACGTGATCGCGGGCCATGTACAACTCATGTTCGGGACCATCTCGCCGTCGCTGCCAATGGTCGAGGCGGGCCAGTTGCGAGCTATCGGCGTCAGCACCAAGCAACGAGTGGCGCAGTTGCCGGACGTTCCAGCCATCAACGAAAGCGTCCCTGGCTACGAATCGAGTTCGTGGAATGGCATCCTGGCACCGGCCGGAACGCCGCGACCGATCATCGACCGCCTCAACCGCGAGGTCCAGGCCATCATTCAGACGCCGGAAATGCAGGCTTGGTACCGGAAGGACGGCGCCGAGCCGGGCGGCGGTACGCCCGAGGACTTCGCCGAACTGATCCGCTCCAACACCGAGAAGTGGGCGACCGTGGTCGAGAAGATGAAAATCGAGATGCCATAATTCGATTTCCATTTCAAAACAACAAAAATATCCGCCGTCATTCCGCGCGAAGTCGCGGAATCCATGCAGCGGTCGATGAGGACGCACCGCATGGATTCTGCGACTGCGCTTCGCTCCGCGCAGAATGACGACTTTCTTGTCGTTTTGAACGCAAATTGGAATAAGGCGCACTGTTTTCCGATCAGGTCTCCGGCAGAGACTTCGCCACTGACTCGCTCGCCATGCAGGCACGCCACATCCGCGTAATCCACCACCTCCGACAGTGCCTGCACGCCGTCCGGCAAAGACTCCGGCGGCAGTTCGTGTTCGGGGAGGTCGTTTCAGTTTTGCTTGAAGACAACAAAACGATCGTCGTCATCCCGTGAAGACTGGAACAGTTCATGCTTTACCGGCGCCACCACGTCCAAGGACCATCCACGCACGAACTGGCCGCCGTTCATAGAATGGTGTGTTCGTCCTTCATCTTCACCAAGGAGTCTTCACCATGAAAATCGTTTCATTGCGCCCGGCCTTGCTGGCTGCCTGCGCTGTTGCTGTTCTGGCGGGCTGTGCCGCGCCCCAGCAGGCCAACCTGCGCGCCAGCGCGCAACTGGCGGCGGCCACCGGCGTGCCGCAGCCCAGCGCGGCCGCGCCGGTGCAGGGGACGATCCGCTTCACGCAGGAGGGCGACGTGGTCAAGGTCAGCGGCGTCATCACCGGTCTGAAGCCGAATGCCCCGCACGCCTTCCACGTGCATGAAAAAGGCGATTGCTCCGCGCCCGACCTCAGTTCCGCCGGTGGTCACTTCAACCCCACGGGAGCGCCGCACGGTGCGTACAACGGCCCCAGCCACCACATGGGCGATCTGCCGCAACTGATGGCCGACGCCAGCGGCGCGGCGCAGTTGTCGTTTGACAGCACGATGCTGAAACTGAGCGGGCCTGACGCCATCGTCGGCAAGTCGCTCATCGTGCACCGCGACCCGGACGACGTGAACGCGCAGCCCACGGGCAACGCCGGCCCGCGCCTGGCCTGCGCCGTGATTCGCGCAGGGGACTGACAGACTGTGGGCGTTGACGAAAACGCCCAACGCTCAATGTCGAATCATCGCTCGCGCAGCCCTTGGGCTGCGCTGCGAATGGCGTGCGCCACGTCCGGCTGCACATCGTCCGGCGAGCCGGCGGCCAGTTGCGCCAGCAGGCCGGTGCGCACGGCGATGTCGCGCGGCTGGTTCAGCACGCCCGAGACGATCAGGCGCACGCCCTGCTTGCGGCAGGTCTTGAGCAGGTTCTCCAGCGCCTCGGCGCCGGTGGAATCGACGTAGATCACGTTTTTCAGATCCAGCACCAGCGTGTGCGGCGGCAGGCGGTCTTCCAGTTGCTCAAGCAGCTTGGTGGCGCCGAAGAACAGCGCGCCGTACAGGCGCCAGGCGTGCAGGCGCGCGTCGGCCAGTTCCGGGTAGTCGGCGCTGGTCAGGCGCTCGCTGCGCGTGAGGCTCGAAATGCGATAGATGAAGGTCACGCAGGCGGCGAAGATGCCGAATTCCACCGCCACGGTCAGATCGAAAACCACCGTCAGCAGGAACACCGCGACCAGCGTGACGCGGTAGGGCAGGCGGTTGCGCACGGCGATGTCGGGCGGCTGGTTCAGCACGCCCGAGACGATCAGGCGCACGCCCTGCTTGCGGCAGGTCTTGAGCAGGTTCTCCAGCGCCTCGGCGCCGGTGGAATCGACGTAGATCACGTTTTTCAGATCCAGCACCAGCGTGTGCGGCGGC